>NZ_PVXO01000033.1 GCF_002995785.1 Clostridium liquoris
TTAAAATTGTGTGTCTAAAAGCCTTTTTGTCATACAGTAAATTAAATTCATAATGTTTTTCTATCCAAATAAGCACTTTTATTACAACCCCTAGTAATTGTTAATTATTGTTTTTCGAATACACTAATCTTATACTTAGATAATATTACATAATATCCATACCGTCAATATTATTGAATATCATTTATTTTTATTAGTTCTTCCTTAATATCCTCAATAATATTATTATTACGGAAATTAACGCATTGCCTTATAGCATTTTTAAAAGCTATTTTATCAGAGGCTCCATGGGCTTTTACACAAATGCCTTCTACCCCTAAAAAAGCTGCTCCGCCATATTCCTTATAATTAAATTTCTTTTTTATATTTTTAAATACAGACTTTAAAAACAATCCCCCAATTTTCCCTGAAAGGGACCCCATTATTTCAGTCTTTATTATTTCAAACAAATTAGAGGCAGTTCCTTCATACATTTTAAGCACTGTATTACCCACAAAACCATCACATACTAAAATGTTAACTTTTCCCGTAGGTATATCCCTAGGTTCCACATTTCCAACAAAATTCATACCTGATTCTTTTAATAATGGATATGTAGATTTTGTCAATTCATTTCCTTTTTCTTCTTCTACCCCTATATTAACCAATCCAATTGATGGATTATTAATATTTAGTATCTTCTCAAAGTATATCTTTCCCATTAGAGCAAATTGTAGCAAGTTTTTAGGCTTGCATTCTGCATTTGCTCCTACATCTATAACCATAAAAGGAGCATTCCTTCCAGGCATTATAGGAGCTAAAGCCGGCCTATCTATTCCTTTTATCCTGCCTACTATAAAAAGCGATCCTGCCATAAAGGCTCCTGTGCTTCCCGCTGATATTATAGCATCCGCCTTTTTTTCCTTTACTAGATTCAGTGCTTTGACTAGGCTTGAATCCTTCTTCTTTCTTATGGCCATAACAGGAGATTCATTAAGAGATATTACTTCCTTTGCATCCACCACTGATATTTTACTTTTATCATAATTATATTTGCCCAATTCTTTATTTATTATTTCTTCTGGTCCAGTAATAATAAAATTTAAATCATTATTTTCTTTCAAAGCATCTATACAACCAGCTATTGCTTCTACTGGAGCAAAATCTCCTCCCATACCATCCACTGCAATTATCAATTTTCCCTTCACTTCCTTTCAGTATAGAAGTTAAGCTCTATTATAATGTAAAAGTATATACTATACTTTTACTAAATACAATAGATTTGGAAATGTGCTTTGTAAAAAAATAAAAGAAAGTCAAAAGACTTTCTTTATTTTTCAGTTGCAATAACTTCTTTACCATTATAGTAGCCACAGTTCTTACAAACTCTATGTGCAAGTTTCATTTCGTGACACTGAGGACATTCAACCATTCCTGGTACACTTAGTTTGAAAGTCTGAGCTCTTCTTGAATCTCTTCTTGCTTTTGAAAATCTTCTAGCCGGATTTCCCATGGTATACACCTCCTTAATTAGATGAAAAGAAATCTTTAAGCCCTGCCAATCTAGGATCTATATCCTGGTTCACACAATTACAACTAGAATTATTTAGATTTGTACCACAGATTTGACACAAGCCTTTACAATCCTCTTTACAAAGTTTTTTAATTGGCAAAGATAATATAATATTATTTTCTACAATTTCTGTGATGTCAATAGCATCACTATCTATAAAGATGTAATCATCATCTTTATTAACATTTTCATTAGAGAATTTTTCATGAATATCAATATGAATATCTCTAACAAATCTTTCCAAGCATCTTGAACAAATCAGCTCTATCTTGGCAGTGGCAGTAGCGTCAAGGTATAACATATCACCTACTAAACTTAGCGCACCTTCCAATTTAACAGGTCCAACAAAGCTAATTGGTTCCCTACCATCATAGAACCCTTTCTCTAATATAGTAAGATCAATATCCTTTTTTGTAATGTTTTTCTTTAGTAAATCAGATACATCAATTTTCATATTACTCACCTCAATGTATTAGCCACAATTTATTATATAAAGATGAGGATTAAAAGTCAAGGTTTATTTACAACTTATTCTAAGCCTTTATAATTTCTTCAGTATCTCTTGCTATCATAAGTTCTTCATCTGTTGGTATAACAAACACCTTAACCTTTGAATCATCGGTGCTTATAACCTTAGCAAATCCTCTTCCTTCATTGTTCTTCTTTTCATCTATGTTTATACCTAAGAATTCTAATCCTTTACAAATTTTACTTCTGCTTGATGGATCATTTTCACCAAGACCTGCGGTAAATACAACACAATCTACTCCACCCATTACTGCTGCATAAGATCCAATATATCTTTTTATTTTGTAATGGAATACATCTAATGAAAGCTGTGCTCTGTGATTTCCTTCTGCTGCTGCCTTCTCAATATCTCTAAAATCACTGCTTACTCCTGATATTCCATAAACTCCTGACTTTTTATTCATAAGGTTATTTACTTCTTCTATAGATAGATTTAATTCTTGCATTAAATAAGTAATAATAGCAGGGTCAATACTACCGGATCTTGTTCCCATAGCTACACCTTCAAGTGGAGTAAAGCCCATACTTGTTTCTACAGATTTTCCCCCATCTACTGCACAAAGGCTTGCACCATTTCCAAGATGGCAAGTTATTATTTTTAAATCACTTATATCCTTTCCCATCATATCCGCAGCTACTTTTGATACATATCTATGAGATGTACCATGAAAACCATATTTTCTTATACCATACTTTTTATATAATTCATATGGAATAGCATAAATATAAGCATATTCAGGTATAGTCTGGTGAAATGCTGTATCAAATACTGCTACCATTGGCGTATTTGGCATTAATGCTTTACATGCGTTAATGCCAATGATGTTTGGTGGATTATGTAACGGAGCTAATTTTATGCAGTCTTCTATGGATTTCATAACTTCATCATCTATTAAAACAGAGTTAGCATATTTTTCTCCTCCATGAACAACCCTATGTCCAACAGCTGCTATTTCTGACATATCCTTAATTACACCATGTTTTTTATTTACAAGGGCACTTAAAACTAATTTTATTGCATCCTTATGATCCTTCATAGGTTCTTCTATTACGAACTTTTCACCATTAGCCTTTTGAGTAAGTATTGAACCCTCAATTCCAATTCTTTCAACTAATCCTTTAGCTAAAGCATCTTCATTTGCCATATCAATTAATTGATATTTTAATGATGAACTACCACAGTTTATAACAAGTATTTTCAATTTAAATTCTCCTTCCAATTAACTATTTTATAATATATTAATTAGGCCTAGTTTGCCTGAGCCTGCACAACTGTTACAGCTACTACATTTACAATGTCCTCAGCACTACATCCTCTTGATAAATCGTTTATTGGTTTTGCAAAGCCTTGAGTTATAGGTCCTATAGCTTCAGCATTTGCAAATCTTTGAACTAATTTATATCCAATGTTACCAGCCTGTAAATCAGGGAATATTAAAACATTAGCTTTTCCTGCTACTGGACTATTTGGAGCTTTTAAATTAGCAACCTTTTCAACTATAGCTGCGTCTAATTGTAACTCCCCATCTATAGCTAATTCTGGTCTCATTTCCTTTGCTAGTTTTGTTGCTGTAGTAACTTTATCTACTAATTCATGACTTGCACTTCCCATAGTTGAGAAAGAAAGCATGGCAACCTTTGCATCCATACCACATAAATTTTGGGCTGTGTCTGCAGTAGTTATAGCAATTGATGCCAACTGTTCTGCAGTTGGATTTGGATTTACTGCACAATCTGAAAATAATAATAAACCATCTTCCCCATATTTTGATCCAGGTACTAACATAATAAAGAAACTAGAAACAACTGATACTCCAGGGGCACTCTTAACTATCTGAAGACCTGGTCTTAAAAGATCTCCTGTAGTATGTATTGCACCAGATACCATTCCATCTGCATCATCCATTTTAACCATCATTGTTCCAAAATATAATGGGTCTAACATCATTTTTTCAGCTTTTTCTAAAGTCATGCCTTTCTTTTTTCTTAATTCGTAAAAAGTATTAGCATAAGCTTCTTTTTTATCTGAAGTTTCAGGATCAACTATTTCTGCGCCTTCTACGCTTACTCCTAATTCTGAAGCCATTTTCTTAATTTTATCAGCCTTACCTAAAAGTATTATATCTGCAAGCTTATTTTTAATTATCATCTCGCAGGCTTTAATGTTTCTTTCCTCTTCACCTTCAGCAAGTACAATTTTCTTTTTGTCGGATTTTGCCTTACTCCAAATTTCTTTCATAAATTCCATAATAATTTCTCCCTTCGGTTATTTTTCAACTACACACATATATAATATAAGTCTTTTTATGCGGCATTTTCAAGTCCAATATGAAAAATTTTTTATAGTTTATATGATAGATATACATATTATTGACATAAATTTTTAAAAAAAGTATAGTATTTTTAAAAAAACATGTTAAATAATTATCAATGTTTGTGTATTTTGAAAAATTGTATATAATATTCTTAATAAAACTTAACAATATATTGACTGTAAATCAACAATGAAATATGGAGGTTTTAAAATTGAATATATCTGGAATTGTAGTTGAATATAATCCTTTTCATAAAGGCCATTTATATCATATAAATAAAACTAAAGAAATTACAAACTGTGATGCAGTAATTGCTGTAATGAGTGGTAACTTTATGCAAAGGGGAATCCCCTCCTTTATTGATAAATGGACTAGAGCAAAGATGGCATTACTTAATGGTGTAGATTTAGTATTTGAACTACCAGTGTTATATAGCTTATCTTCCGCTGAGTTCTTCGCTTATGGAGCTACTAGTCTGCTAAATAGTACAGGAGTAGTAAATAACCTTTGCTTTGGCAGTGAATCAGGGAACATAGATGAAATCATGAATATTTCAAAAATTCTTTATGAAGAACCCGAAGATTTTAAATTCTTATTAAAGTCCTATTTAAATAAAGGCATTACCTATCCTTTGGCAAGATCTAAAGCATTGAAAGAATATTTAGCAAATACAGAAAAAACTTGTCTTCACTTTAACAATTTTTTAGGTTCTTCTAACAATATTTTAGCTACAGAATACTGCAAAAATTTATTAAAAATAAATAGCAAAATTATTCCCTATACAATAAAAAGACAAGGAAATGATTATAATTCACTAAAATTTGGTAATAAGTTTTCCAGTGCTACTTCCATAAGAAATTACATAAGACACAATGATGATTTAAATTTATTAAAAGAATATGTACCAGATAATGTACTAGAAATAATAACTAAATTAAAAAATTCAAATTATTCCTTTGTTTTCGAAGATAAATTATTTGAATATATAAAGTATAAATACTTTCTTGACGGAAATACCATGGAAAATATTCCAGATATTTCAGAGGGACTGCATAATAGAATATATAATGCTTTAACAAAAGCTAATTCTTTTACGGAGCTTGTAGAAGCTGTAAAAACCAAAAGATATACTTATACGAGAATTAGTAGAATACTTTGTCAGTACTTTCTAGGATTTGATTCCTTAGACACTTATAGTTTGAGAAAAGCACCTTGTCCCTATGCTAGAATTTTAGGCTTTAATGAAAAAGGGAGCAAAATATTAAAGGAAATGAAAAATAATTGCACCATACCAATATACACTAAAATTCCAAAAGAAATAAACTCTACTTTAAATCTTGATATTAGAGCTACTAAATGTTACAGTTTGCTAAATAGCAGTATTGACCCTCTATCAGATTATAAAAAAAAGCCCATTATATTATAGTAATAAAATAAACCCCTCCAAATATATATATATTAAAGTATTGTTATTTGAAGGAGTCGCTTTGAGAATATTATTATATATTTTAATAATGGCCATATTTATTTTATTAGCACTATTACTTAAAGATAAGTCTTTGATCATAACTATAATATGTTCACTAATAATAATTAGTTTTGTGCTAAATCCAATGGTATGTATTAAAGGCTGCATATCTGGAGCCTCTTTATTTTTTTATAAAGTCTTTCCTTCACTTTTCCCATTTTTAATTATATGTAATATTATGCTTTCTTATAATGGTGTATATATTTATTCAAAAGTTTTTGGAAAACTATTATGTTATCCTTTAGGATTGCCTTTAAATTGCAGCTTTGCTTTAATAGTAAGTATTTTATGTGGTTATCCTTTAGGAGCAAAATACAGCTGTGATTTATATGAGAAAAAAATAATCGATTATAAAACCTGTGAAAGGCTTTTAAATATTGCATCAAATCCTAGTCCGCTGTTTATCATAGGTTCCGTTGCTACCTCTATGCTGGGTAATACTAATATAGGATATGTGCTCCTTTTAGCCTGCTATATTTCCTGTATTATAATTAGTTTTATTATACCTGGCAGGGTCCATGGGAAAAAATTTAATGATAAAAAAAACATTTCCCAAAGCTTTAATATTAACTTAGGAAATGTTTTGAGGGATTCTATTGATAACGGAATAAAAACCTCCTTATCTGTGGGAGGTTTTATAATACTATTTTCAGTAGTAAATAGTATTATAAAAAATAGCTTTATTTTTCATTTTATTTTAGAAAAAATATTAATTATATTTAAAATACCTAAGACCTTATCAGAAGGTTCTATTCTAGGGCTAATGGAAATGACAAACGGATGTAATACAATTTCCTCATGTAATATAAACTATGGAGTAAAATTATTGATTATTGGATTTCTATTAAGCTTCAGCGGACTTTGCATAATATGGCAATGTAATTCCTTTATGAGTAAACATGGATTTTCACTAATAAATTATAGCAAATATAAAGTAATTCAAGGATTACTTTGCTCCTTAGTTTCATATATATTATATTTACTATTATATAATAATTCCGTTGTAACTACTTTTAAAGAGAATATATCCATAAGCTATAATATTAATTTAATATTTATAACTGCTATTTTTTTATTATTCATATTACCAGTTATAACTTATAATCTAAAAAAACATATACAATAAATTATTTTTTCATATTCCTTAATTCTTTTATATTTTCTCTAATCATATTTGAAGTAGAACTAACATCAGAATTTATGCTCACTAAGAATTCTTCCATTTCATCTTTAATGCTATTTAACATTTTCCCACTGTAATCATTTACTTCCTTTTCCAACTGGGATAGAATCTCATCTGCATAGTCCCTGGCTCCTAATCTCATAACTTTAGCGTCTTTTTGAGCTGAGGAAATTATTTCTCCAGCTCTTATTTTTGCTTTCTTTGTTATATCATGATTTTCTATTTGTTTTTGTAGTAACTCTACATTTTCTTTTTTTAAAGTTTCAGCATCTCTTATTGCTTCACTTAATATTCTATCTTTTTCTTCAAAAACCCACTGTGCTTTTTTAAATTCAGCTGGTAAACAGTTTAATATTTTATCTATTACATCTAAAACTTCTTTTTTATCTACCATAACCTTACCAGTCATAGGCACTTTAGAAGAGGTGTCAATTATCTCCTCAAGGTATTCAATTAGTTTAATTACATCCATAATTTATCCCCCTATTTACTTATGCATCTTGTACATAACTTCATCTACTATCTCATCAGGCACAAGACCATTTATGCACCCCCCAAACATAGCTACTTGCTTTACTGAAGATGAACTTAAAAAAGAATATTTAGCATCTGTCATCATAAATAAAGTTTCTATATTAGAATTTAACTTTTTATTCATTAATGCCATTTGAAATTCATATTCAAAATCCGAAACTGCTCTTAACCCTTTAATAATAACATTTATATCTCTTTCCTTCATAAAATCAACTAAAAGTCCAGTAAAGCTTTCTACTTTTACGTTTGGAATATCCCTAGTAACTCTTCTTATAAGTTCTTTCCTTTCTTCTATAGAAAATAATCCTTTTTTATCTGGGTTAACTAATATTCCAACAATAACTTTGTCAAAAACCCTGGAGGCTCTTTTTATAATATCTAAGTGGCCGTTTGTTATAGGGTCAAAGCTTCCCGGATAAACTGCTATGTTCATTCTAGTCCTCCTTGTACCTGTATAAGCAGATTGTTGTATTACCATATTTCCTATGATCCACTAAAGCAATCCTATCAGTACCATTATAAATTTCTTCTGAAGAGTCTATTTTTGTTACTATTAGTCCATCTTTCACTAATAGATTATTTTTATCTATTACTTCCATTGCTGGTGAAATCATATTTCTTGAATAAGGAGGATCTATAAAAATCAAATCAAAAATTATTCCTTTTTTAGTAAATAAATTTAATGCCTCATAAGAATCCATATTTAAACATTTACATTTATCTTCAAATCTTAAACTGATAACATTTTGTTGTAAATATTTAAATGTAGTATCACCTTTATCTATAAGATAACATTCTTTAGCTCCCCTGCTTACTGCCTCTAGACCTAAACTTCCTGTTCCCGCAAATAAATCTAGTGCCTTTGTTCCATATACATCATTTTGTATTATATTAAATATGTTTTCTTTTACCCTATCTAAAGTTGGCCTTGTTCCCACACCTTCTGGAGATAATAGCTTTCTGCCTTTAGCAAGACCTGCAATAATTCTCATAATGTTTCCTCCTTGCTTATTATAACTATCGGTTTATGTCTATAATATTTTAGCATATTTATTTATTTTATACAAAGATATTTTAATATAACAAAAATAAGGGAGATAAACTAACCTCCCTTATTTCTTAAATATTTTCATTCATAGAGTTTTTTTAGCCATAGCCATTTCCGTCTCTCTTTTTACTATAAATCCCCCTACAGTTCCATTACCCCATGAACCCATGCTATTAAAGATTTTATCTTTAGCAGCTTTTTCTGATATTTCATCAGCAAATTCATGATTAAATTCCTGTAGGGCTGCTTTATCTTTTGGTATCTCCAAATCATCGTTTCCTATGAGAGATTTTCCTCTATTCATGACGTAACACCTCCGATTTCAAATTTTGCTTTTAAACCATCGGTGTACTTTTATATTGCCCATTATTTTAAAATAATAATCTAGTAATTATCTACAATTTTTCAATATAATTTATTAAAGTGAGGACTTAGTTAAAACAAATATATCTTGAATTATTCTCCATTTTGCTCACAATATATTTTAAAATTTTCTTATCTTCCTCATTATTACTTTTTAATATATTTCTAGCTTCCATATTTGATTTTTTTAATAAATCTATATCATCTACTATATTACACAGGATAAATCCTTCTTCTCCACTCTGTCTAAATCCAAATATTTCTCCAGTACCTCTTATTTTTAAATCCTGTTCTGCTATGTAAAATCCATCATTACTATTTACTATAGTTTCCATCCTTTTTTTCGTAATGGAATTTTTTATATCTCCTATAAGTATACAGTAGGATTTTTCTCCGCCTCTTCCTACCCTTCCTCTTAATTGATGCAATTGTGCAAGCCCAAATCTTTCGGCATTTTCTATTATCATCAATGTGGCATTAGGCACATTGATTCCTACTTCAATAACCGTAGTAGATATAAGAACCTTAATCTCATTATTTTTAAATCTATCCATTATTTCATTTTTTTCCTTAGGACTCATTTTACCGTGCAATATAGAAATATCTATATTTTTAAAGTATTTCTTTTTTAACTCCTCATAGAGAGATTCTACAGAAGTCAATTCCAAATCTACATTTTCTTCTACTAATGGGCAAACTACATAAACCTGCCTGCCCTTTTGGATTTCCTTTAATGCAAAGTTATAAGCCCTTTTCTTTTCTTTTTTATTTATATAGTAAGTGTCAATTTTTTGCCTTCCTGGAGGCAATTCATCAATTATGGATATATCTAAATCACCATATAAATATAAGGATAGGGTTCTTGGTATTGGAGTAGCTGTCATAACAAGTACATCTACATTTTCACCTTTATTAAATAATTTACTTCTTTGCATTACCCCAAATCTGTGCTGCTCATCTGTTATCACAATACCTAATTTATTAAACTCCACATCATCTTCTATTAATGCATGAGTTCCTATTATTATATCTATAGTTCCTTCTTTTAGTTGATTTTTTATTTCTTCCTTTTCTTTTTTTGAAGTACTGCCACAAAGTAACTTTATATTTAAATTAAAGTCATTTAGCACATTACTTACCTCAATGTAATGCTGGCTGGCTAATATTTCCGTAGGGGCCATTAACACTGCCTGATATCCATTTTTAACAACATTGAACATAGCAATTATGCCAACAATAGTCTTTCCACTGCCCACATCTCCTTGTACCAATCTATTCATAGCTATAGGTGCTTTTTCATCTATAAGTATTTCCTTCACTACTTTGCTTTGAGCCTTAGTTAGCTGAAAAGGCAGTTTCCCCTTCAATTCTTTTAATTCTGGAACTATTTTGAATCCTATACCTTTATTATTCATATTTCTATATTCTTTAAGCATTAATATCTTTAATGAATATGTAAAAAGTTCTTGAAATTTAAGTCTTCTTTTAGCTTCATAAAGAGTATTTGTATTTACAGGGTTATGTATATTTCTTATAGCACTATCTAAAGAAGTAAAGTTATATTTATGAATAATCCACTGTGGTAAGTTTTCTTCTATTTCTACGCTTGCCAATACTTCTTTTACCAATTTAATAATAGTATTGTTTTTTATATTTCCTCTAAGTGGATATACTGCTATGATGTATTTTTTATTTTCATTTATCTTTATATTTGTATCCTTTAATATTGTTGGATTCACTAATATGCTTTCTCCATTAAAAATATCCGCTCTCCCTTTGAGAGTATAGTTATTATTTATTTTAAAATAATTTTTTATGTAAGGCTGATTAAACCATTTGCATTTAAATATACTGCCTCCACTTTCAAATACCACTGTAGACAAAACTTTACCAGTTTTTGTTCTTATATCCTTCTTTAATTCAATTACCCTGCCCCGTAGCATAACTTCCCCTTTTGATGTTACATCATTTATGCTGTCACAGATTAATACTTCTTTATAATCCCTAGGAAAGTATAAAAGTAAATCCATTATATTAAAAATACCGCATTTATTTAAAGCTTCCAAAGTTTTAGGCCCTACGCCTTTTATACAGCTAATATTACTGTATACGTCCATAAATATCACTCCAACTTTAAAATTTACTAAATAAAAAAAGCCTAAAGGCTTTTTTATTCTACTGAGAAAATGAAATAGTATAATGGTTGTTTACCATTATAGAATTGTATATCTAAATCTTCATATTTTTCTTCTAATCTCTTCGTAAATTTATTAACTTCTTCTTCATTACAATCCTTGCCATAGAATATTGTTATAAGTTCACTGTCCTCTGTAACC
The DNA here is from genome assembly GCF_002995785.1 of Clostridium liquoris. Taxonomy (GTDB): domain Bacteria; phylum Bacillota; class Clostridia; order Clostridiales; family Clostridiaceae; genus Clostridium_AO; species Clostridium_AO liquoris. Next base: position 11,388 of record NZ_PVXO01000033.1, read on the forward strand.
ATATCAGCTATCAAATTGCTGCAAACTGTAAACATATCACTACCTATTTCTTCAATTTTACCTTCTCTTAAACCTAATATATTTCCTTCTTTTATGGCCTTACCATCCACTTCAGTATCTCTTACAGCATAAGTAACGGAACCAGTTGTCACATTTTTAATAGCTTCCTTCATATTATTAACATTTTCTTCTGCTTCCATTTCAGTATTAAAAGATGTAATAGCAGTAATTCCTTCAGGTATACTCTTTGTTGGAATTATGTATACGTTTTTATCTGCTAATTCTGCTGCTTGAGTAGCTGCCATTATAATATTTTTATTGTTTGGTAATACAAATACATTTTCTGCATTTATTTTCTTTATTGCATTTAGTATATCCTCTGTACTAGGATTCATAGTCTGTCCGCCCTCAATAACAAAATCTACTCCTAGATCCTTAAAGATATTTGTTATTCCTTCTCCTAGAGCTACAGATACAAAAGCATATTTCTTCTTTTCCATGGTTTCTTCCGATGAATCATTGGCACTTTCTTTTTGGTCAATTGGATATTCATCCTCTAAAATATGTCTATGTTGTTCCCTCATATTATCAATTTTTATTTTTGAAAGAGGACCTAATTTAATAGCCTTTGATAGTATAAAGCCTGGATCATTGGTATGAATATGAACTTTAACTAATCCATCTCCTCCAACTACTATCATTGAATCTCCATGAGGTTCTAAATCTTTTCTAAATTGTTCTATATTTATATTGTCTGCCATAATAAAGAATTCAGTACAATAACCAAATTTAATGTCCTGCTCTCCTAAAGTTTTTGCAGCTGAAATATTAGTAGCTTTTATTTCTCCTTTATTTACAGTTAAAGATTTTAATCCCTTCTCTAATGCTTCGTACATTCCTTTAAGAATAATAAGAAGTCCTGCTCCACCTGCATCTACTACCTTTGCCTGCTTCAAAACTGGCAGCATTTCAGGAGTCTTATCTAAAGTTATTTTGCTTTGCATACATACATCATTCATCAATTCAGTAATGTTTTTAGCTTTGCTTTTTGCTGCAGCGTCTCCCGCAGCTTTAATTATGGTTAGAATAGTTCCTTCTGTAGGTCTCATTACAGCCTTATAAGCTGATTTAGAGCCTTCCATTATACTATTTGCAAATTCCTCTACGCCAACCTCAGCCTTATCTTCTAACCCCTTAGCAATACCTCTAAATATCTGGGATAATATAACACCCGAGTTACCCCTTGCACCCATTAGTGCTCCTTTTGCAAGGTTTTTAGAAATTTTGCCTATAGTTTCCCCTTCCATTCCTTGAATTTCTGTAACTGCAGATTTAAATGTCATAGACATATTTGTTCCAGTATCACCATCAGGAACTGGAAATACATTCAAGGAGTTCACATATTCCTTTTCTTCCTCTAATTTATTGCTTCCGTTTATAACCATATTATAAAAACACTTACCATCAATTGTTATGTACTCCATTTAAGTTACCTCCTTAGACTCTAACACCTTGAACATTTACTGTAATATTTGAAACCTTTAATCCTGTATAATTTTCTACGTTGTATCTTACTTTCTGTATTATATTACTAGCAATTACAGAAACTTTAGTCCCGTATTCAACGATTATATATAATTCTATAGATAATTTATTATCTTTAGAATGAACCTTTACACCCTTACTTAGGTTTTCACCTTTTATTAATTCCCATAATCCATCTGTAGCATTCTTAGAGGCCATTCCAACTACTCCATAGCATTCCATAGTTGACACTCCTATAATATTGCCTAATACTTCTTCAGAATAATTAATATATCCATAATCATTTGAAATGTTACCTATCATATTAACCCTCCTTATATGTAAATCCATAAACTTATTTTATATTAAATGCAAAATTTATTCAAGGAAATATATGATAAATCTTTTAATATCAATATTAATGTTTAAATTTTATAATATACTTGCAAAAATTATATATTGTATGATAAAATGATATAGGTTTGAATTGAGAAGATTTAACTCTTTTCAGTTTATAAAGGAGGTGTTTTCAAAATGTCAAGAAAGTGTGAAGTTTGTGGAAAAGGCGTTGTAGCTGGTGTACAGTACAGTCACTCACATCGTCAGTCAAAAAGAACTTGGGCTCCAAACATAAAAAAGGTAAAAGCTATAGTCGAAGGAACACCTAAAACTATACATGTTTGCACAAGATGCCTGCGTTCCGGTAAGGTACAGCGTGCTATATAAGATAAAGAATGCAATTGTGAACCAATTGCATTTTTTATTTTTTTGCAATATAAAAAACCACTATTAATTTTATGTTCTATGATTTTCTAAATATAAATTTTATAAAAGAGGACAAAAACTTAGGTAATTTAATAGCTACAATCTTCATTTAATAACACCTCTGTAATTATTTATTGTGTTGAATCAAATACCACCCTACATATATAAGCCCTGCACCAACTGCTATAATCCATCCCCATATAGGGATAATAAACGTTAATAATATTCCTGCTCCTATAGCCCCTACAACATATCCAGCTTTTTTCTTCCATTTATCCATTTTACCCATGATATTATCCCTTATAAATTACTTATGGTAATATTATATGCAATGTTCTAAAAGTTGTTACACATACTATTATTGGGAAATTTAAACTTATCTGTACTCTGATTAGTCCCTGCTCTGTATCACCAATAAAAGCCCTTCTTTAAAATCTATTGTAGCTTTTTCTTCTATAATTTCATTAGACACTCCTAGTGATTCTCCTAATTTTAAATTGTAATCTTTTAAAGGATATTTAGCTCCTAATAAGGTAATACCCTTCACTTCTCCTCCATAACTAAGCAAAGAAAAATATTTGTAGCCATAAGCCTCTATAATAATAGGCTTATGTACTAATCTTATTAAATTATTTTCATCTCTGATATAGCATTTTATTCCTAATTGTAAACATCTAAGCAATAATCCTATATTGCCCAACATATGATCTATTCTACTGCCTGTACAGCCTAAAAAAGCTATTTCATCTGCTCCTAATTCTATGGCTTTGCTTAGGGCAGCATAGGAATCAGTGAAATCTTTTTTCTCTGGAAATTTTTCTATAGTTACGTTTTCCTTTTTATAATGCTTTAATATTTCCTTATCTATAGAGTCAAAATCTCCAAGGATTATATCTGGATTAATTCCATATTTATAAAGGATATTAGTACCCATATCCGCAGAAATTAGTTTATCACAATTTTTTAATTCCTTTTTAATTAATTCATAACAGGGAGGATTTCCTCCTGAAAGGATTACTATTCTCATTTTGCAGCCTCTTTTAAGTTATTAATATTTTCTTCTATGTTTCCATTTTTAAATACTGCAGAACCTGCTACTATATATTCCGCACCGCTTTGTACAACTTCTTTAATATTATGTACATCTATGCCTCCATCTACTTCAATAATAAGATTTTTATTGTACTCTTCTTTTAATTCATTAACTTCTTTTATTTTTTTAGAAGCATAGCTTATGTATTTTTGTCCCCCAAATCCAGGGTTCACGGACATTATTAAGACCATGTCTAAAGAAGGTATTATATCCTTTAAAACACTAACAGGAGTACCTGGGTTTAAAGCTATTGCAGCCTTAACTCCAAAACTTTTAATATAATTTATAGTCCTATCTATGTGTCTATCTGCCTCATAATGTACAGTAATTATGTCTGCTCCCGCCTTTACAAAGTCCTCAATATATCTTCCTGGCTCTTCTATCATTAAGTGTACATCAAAAGGTAATTTTGTAATATTTCTTATACTTTTTATAACTGGAATTCCAAAAGATATATTTGGGACAAACATTCCATCCATTACATCTATATGTACTACATCTGCATTACACATTTCTAACTTCTTTACATCTTCACCTAACTTTGAAAAATCTGCTGACAGTATTGATGGTGCTATTTTTATCATTTGTTATTTCTCCCCTTTATTTTTTCTTCTATTACTTTAATATAAAATTCATATCTTTTCTTATGTATTTTTCCTTCTTCTACTGCTTTCTTTACTCCGCATTTTGGTTCTTTATAGTGAAGGCATCCAGAGAATTTACATCCATTTGTATAGTCTGAAAACTCCGGAAAGCATGCTTGAACTTCTTCTTTTTCTATGAAATCAGTACTTAATGAAGAAAATCCAGGGGTGTCTACTAAAAAGCCTCCTTCTATTTCAATAAGCTCACTATGTCTTGTAGTTTGCTTTCCTCTTTTAAGTTTTTCGCTTATAATTCCTGTTTCCATAATGTCTCTTCCTGCTAAACTATTTAAAATAGTCGACTTTCCAACCCCTGATGGTCCACAGAGTACTGTAACATTATCCTTTAACTTTTCTCGTATTGAATCTATGCCATAACCTTTTTTTGCATTTAAGAATATGGTTTCATAACCTGCACTTTGAATCATGGAAACTATCTCTTCATTTTCCCATTGCTGAAGCAAATCTATTTTATTAAAACAAACTATTGATTTTAAGCTATTATATTCACAAAACATAATAAATCTGTTTAACAGATCCTCATTAATGTCAGGGTTTCTTAAAGCAAATACCACTAACGCCTGAGTAACATTAGCTACTGCAGGTCTAATGATCATATTTTGTCTTTCATTAATTTTGTCTATGGTTCCTTTACCGTTAATTACTTCAATTTCTACTCTATCACCTACCATAGGGGTAAGTTCATTATGCCTGAACTTACCCCTAGCTTTACATTCTATAATTTTATCTTCAACTTTAACATAATAAAATCCGCCTATACCTTTTATAATAATTCCCTGCATATTCCCTCCTGGTTATTCTAAAAATAATCCTAATCTATTGATTATTTGGGGTATCTGTACTTTGTGATCCATCTCCAGTGTTTTTATCTTTATTTTTGTCTGTATTTTTGTCTTTATTATTATCGGTACCACTGCCAGTACCACTGCCAGTACTACTACCAGTATTGCTACCAGTACCACTACCAGTACTACTACCATTTCCATTATTAACTTTACTATTGTCCCCTTGAACTGTTCCTGATGTTGCACCGCCTTCTTTACCTGTCTGCTTTGGAGGCTGCTCTTTATATATATAATAGCTAACACTAACTGAAGTACCTTCTTTTACCTGAGCATTAGCCTCTATACTTTGCTCAAATATCTTTCCATCTAAGGTTTTATCTGATGTTTCAACTGCCCTTGGTGTTCCTAATTTAAGATTTGAGTTTGCAAGCAGATTTCTAGCTTCTTCTAAAGTCTTGCCATTTAAAGTAGGTACTGCAGAATATTTTACTTCTGGTCCGTTGCTTACTACTACATCTACTTTTGAATTAGCCTCTATTTGACTATTTTTAGCTGGATTTTGACTTATTATGCAGTTTTTAGGTATATTTCCGTCATACACATATTTTACATCTCCAAGTTTTAAATTATATCTATTTAAAATATCCTTAGCCACATTTAAATCTATTTCAGTTAAATCAGGAACTGTTAACTTTTCCGAACCTGCACTTATAATTACCCTAACTTCAGATTTAGGCTTAACGGAAGTTCCTGGATTTGGGAATGAACTTATTACTGTTCCTTCAGGTTTATCGCTCTTTTCAGTACCGCCTACCTGAAACACCAGTCCTTTATCTTCCACTAATTTTTTTGCTTCATCTTTACTCTTCCCAATTACATCTGGCACAGTTACTGTTTGTGCCAAACCATTCCTCTTATTAAATAGAATATAACCTGTAGCAAATCCAATAACTAACACCAACACTATAGCTGTAATCATGACTATTGTTTTTTTCTTTTTATTATTTAATGGCTTTTTTTCTTCTTCTTCCCCTTCCTCTTCTTCATCAAAGTCTTCTTCATCAATAAATTTATCTTTATCATCTAAATCATTTACATTAACAGCATCCATTACTCTTGTTCTATCTTCATCAAAGTCTGCAGAATTTGAATTGACTTGTTCATTGTTTTTAACTTTGTTTAAATCTTCAATTAATTCCTTAGTGTCCTGATATCTTCTAATGGGCTCTTTTTCTATACATTTTAAAATTACATTGTTAAAATTATCTGGAAGATTTGGTCTCAATGTTTTCGGAGGCACCACTGGCTCCTGAATATGTTTCAAAGCTACAGAAACAGGACTATCTGCATCATAAGGTACTTTCCCCGTAACCATTTCATACATAACAATACCTAGTGAATATATATCGGTCCTGCAATCTACAAATCCCCCCTTGGCTTGCTCTGGAGAAAAATAGTGAGCAGAACCAATTACCTTAGAAGTATTAGTTATAGTAACCGAATTAGTAGCCTTAGCTATTCCAAAATCAGTAACTTTTACTCTTCCATCTTCCGTCACTAGAATATTGTGAGGCTTTATATCCCTATGTACAATATTGTTTCTATGGGCACACTGTAATGCCTTTGCTATTTGCATAGCTATATCTACCGATTCGTCTACGTCTAAGCTCCCTTTCCCTCTTATAACCTCTTTTAAAGTCTTTCCCTTTACATACTCCATAACTATATAATTTATATCATTTTGAGAACCTACATCATATATATTTACTATATTATTATCTGAAAGGCTTGCTGCCGCAGTAGCCTCTCTTTTAAATTTCTCAACAAATTGTGCATCCTTTGAAAACTCTTCTTTTAATATTTTTACAGCTACATATCTATTAAGTAGATGACATTTTGCCTTGTATACCTCTGCCATGCCACCTTCACCAATTTTCTCTAAGAGTTCATATCTATTTCCAAGTAAAGTACCTATCATCTTTACACTCTCCTTCAAATACAATAACTGATATGTTATCTCTTCCGCCTTTCTCCTTACTTAATTCTACAAGAACCCTACAAGATTCTTCATTACTATATTTTTTTATTATATCACACATTTCTCCCGGGGTAACATCATTTGTTAATCCATCAGAACATAATATTATTTTTTTTATATTTGATAAATCTAATTTATAGGTGTCAACTAAAACAGTAGAATTAGTACCCAAGGCTCTTGTTATAATATTTTTATTTGGGTGAGAGATGGCTTGCTCTTCCGTAATACTGCCATTGTCCAATAACTGTTGAACTAAGGAATGATCCTTAGTTACCTTTTTAATTTCATAATTTTTATCAATTATATAACAACTGCTGTCGCCTACATTGGCCACTACAACTTCTTCATCTCTAACAATGCAGGCTGTTACTGTGGTTCCCATTCCTTCAAATCCATTATTTTTTTCGCTTAATTCATGTATTTTTTCATTAGCAAGTTTAATGGAACACTCCAATTCTACTTTTACATCTTCTATATTAATTTTCTCCTTAAAATATTGTAGAATTGTATCCACTGCCAATTTACTTGCCACTTCTCCTGCATTATGTCCCCCCATGCCATCTGCAATTACATAAATGCCTATATTATTATCTGTATAGTAACCAACAGAGTCTTCATTAACTGTTCTGTAATTTCCTACATCTGATAATATACCCACCATAATATACACACCTCTCCAATCTTATTTTCCCTCTTCCAAATAGCTCCTTCTAAGTTGGCCGCATGCAGCTTCTATATCTGCTCCCATTTCTCTTCTGATAGTAGTTTCTATGCCATTTCTTATTAATATATTACTAAATTTTTTAATATCTTCCGCGGAAGATTTTTTTAAAGTATTCTCTTTTATTTCATTTACAGGAATTAAATTAACGTGGCATAGCATTCCTTTAAGAAGCCTAGCTAATTCTTCTGCATGTTCCCCTCTATCATTTACCCCTTTAACAAGAGCATATTCAAATGTTATTCTTCTGTTGGTTTTTTCTATATAATTTATACAGGCTTTTAATAATTCTTCTATACTATATTTGTTTGCAACAGGCATTATATTCCTTCTCATTTCATCATTTGGAGCATGTAATGATATTGCTAAAGTGATTTGAAGATCTATATCTGCCAGTTCTATAATTTTTGGCACAACTCCACATGTTGATAATGTTATATGTCTTTGGCCTATATTAAGACCATTTGGAGAGTTAACAATTTCTATAAACTTTAATACATTCTCAAAATTATCTAAAGGTTCACCGCTTCCCATCATGACTATGTTAGATATTTTCTCACCCATTTCTCCTTTGGCTGCTAAAATCTCCCCTAGAATTTCTCCTGAAGTAAGATTCCTAACCATACCTCCTAAAGTAGAAGCACAAAACTTACATCCCATTCTACACCCTACTTGCGTTGATACACATATAGAATTACCATGCTTATACTTCATTACAACAGATTCTATTATATTTCCATCTTTATATTTAAAGAGAAATTTATAAGTATCCCCATCTTTGGATTTATATTCTTTTACCATCTCTGGTATGCTAAAATAAAAATTACTTTTTAATTTTTCTCTTGTGGATATAGGTAAGTTTTTCATATCATCGAAATTATAAATTCCCTTATATATCCAGTCAAATACCTGTTTTCCTCTAAAAACACTTTCTCCATTTTCCTTCATCCAATTTTTAAGTTCTTCTAAATTAAAATCTAATATATTTATCATGTAAACACCTACCTAATTTTTTTTAGTTTTGCAATAAAGAATCCGTCCATGCTTTCGTTAGGTAGAATAGTAATTGTGCCTAGCTGGCTATAAATTAAATTATCTAAATTGCCATAAAAAATAGGTTCAACTTTAAAACTAGGGAACTTATCCATAAACCACTTTATATTTCCTTCATTTTCCTCTTTATTTAATGTACAAGTAGAATAAATAATTATACCATCTTCTTTTACATAGTGAGCAGCATTAGTTAGTATTTTTCTTTGAGTTCCTATTATGGATTTAAGATTTTTTAAATCTTTCGTGTATTTTATTTCAGGTTTTTTTCTTATAATTCCTAAACCTGAACATGGCACATCTATTAATACTCTATCTGCTGTTTCCTCAAATTTATGATTATATAAAGTTGCATCCATAGTGTCTAAAAAAATATTTGTTATACCTAACCTATATGCATTTTCTTTTATTAAAGACAATTTGTTTTCATGAATGTCAAAGGCTAATACCTTGCCTGTGTTATTAATAATTTCGGAAATATGTGTAGCCTTTCCTCCAGGAGCACTGCATAAGTCCATTACATTCATATTATCAGACAAATCCATTGCAGGGGCTACTAGCATGGCACTTTCATCCTGAACCGTTATAAACCCTTCCTTAAAAAGCGGATTTTTTTCTATATTTCTTCCCTTTATTATTTTGATAGCCTCAGGGCATATTAAGCCTTCCTCAATATTGTAATGATTCTCAGACAGCTTATTCCATACTTCCTCAAAATTTCCCTTTAAATTATTCACTCGTACAGTGACACTAGGAATTGTATTTAACCCCTTAAGTATATTTACACCTATTTCTAAGCCATACTGCTGAACAAATAATTTTACCATCCACTTTGGAAAAGAATACTCAAAGGAAATTTTATCAAGTTCATCTCCTGTACAATAATTTATATTTTCACTTCTTAGGTAATTTCTTAAAACTCCATTTATTAGTTTAGAAGCTCCTTTGGACTTATTTTTCCCTAACTTAACACATTCATTAACTGCTGCAAATGCTGGTATTTTATCTAAATATCTTATCTGATAAATTCCAATCCTTAGTATATTTAAAACATAATTATCTAAATTTTTTATACCGTTTTTAAGATGATAATCAAGTATTTTATCTATAGTATACTTATACTTTAGTGTTCCATAAACAATTTCTGTAACTAAAGCTTTATCCTTATCTCCCAGATTATGTCTGTTAAGTTTATTATTTATTGCTATATTAGAGTAAGCATTTTTATTTAGTACTTCCTCTAATATGTCCAATGCAATTTTTCTACTACTTTCCATATGCCACCTCAATTTTTGTATACATAAGAAAGTTGTATGGCAAAAAACCATACAGCTTCTCTGTAACTTTAATTATCTCTTCTATTGTTACTTAAAATAATAAGTCTTAATAATTGTGCTATTGCAGTAATTGTTGCTGCTACATATGTCATGGCTGCTGCACTAAGTACAGATTTAGCTCCTTTAATTTCATTTCCATATAATATTCCTTTATCTTCTAATAGTATTAAAGCTCTATTTGAAGCATTAAACTCAACAGGTAATGTAACAAGTTGAAATATTACTGCTGCTGAAAATAATATAATTCCCATGTTTAAAAGATTAGGTAATCCAAAGAAAAATCCTAGGAAAAATAGTATCCAAGATAGATTTGAGCTAAAATTAACTATAGGCACTATTGAATTTCTTATTATAAGTGGAGAATATCTTTCTTGATGCTGAAATGCATGCCCAGTCTCATGAGCCGCAACTCCGATAGATGCTACAGAAGTACTATAATACACATCTGAAGAAAGTCTCATAACTCTATTTGTAGGATCATAATGGTCTGTTAATTTACCTGAAATAAGTTCCACAGGGACATCAAAAAGTCCATGGCTGTCAAGTAGCTTTCTAGCAACCTGTGCCCCTGTATACCCACCCATACTATTTATCCTAGAGTATTTATTAAAAGTAGATGTAATCTTCATTTGTGCCCATGCAGAAATAATTAATGCTGGGATTAAAACTATAAAACTACTATCATAATAAAACATATAACTCCTCCTTTAGCACAAAACTAATCCTGTATTTATTGTATTTCCCTTAATATAATCTTTTACATACATAGGTTTCTTAGAAGGAAATTGTATCTTTTTTATCAATAAAACCCCTGAACCTGTAGATACCTTTATACCATCATTTGATACATCCATAATATATCCTGGTTCAAAATTACTATTTTCTTTTAAAACCTGGGCTTCGTATATTTTCATTACCTCACCATTATAATGTGTAGAGGCTAATGGCCATGGGTTTAATCCTCTAATTAAATTATTTATCTTTTCACCGCCTTTAGTCCAATCTATCTTTCCTGTTTCCTTACTTAACATTGGAGAATAACAAGATTTATCATCTTCCTGCTTAATTCTTTTTATTTTCCCATCCATTATTCCCTTTATGGTATTAACAAGGAGCTCTCCTCCCTGTTCCATTAATTTATCATGAAGTTCCCCAGCAGTCATACTATCTGTAATTTGGGCTTCACTTTTTAGTAACATGTCTCCAGTATCTAAGCCTTCATCCATAAACATAGTGGTATTTCCACTTACCTTTTCACCATTTATTATAGCCCAATTTATAGGTGCGGCACCCCTATATTTAGGAAGTAATGAAGCATGTAAATTAATACATCCATATTTAGGTATTTCCAATATTTCCTTTGAAAGAATTTGTCCATAGGCTACTACTATAATAAAATCTGGAGCTATATTTTTTAATTCCTCAATGGTTTCTCTGTCCTTCTTTAATTTTTCCGGTTGAAAAACCTTTATATCATGCTTAACTGCCACTTCTTTTACTTGTGACATGGCTAATTTTTTTCCCCTTCCCTTCGGTTTATCTGGCTGGGTAAAAACAGCCTCTACATCAAATTTCTCTATAAGAGCTTCTAGGGCTGGTACAGCAAATTCTGGTGTACCCATGAAAACAATCTTCATAAATGTTATTATTCCTCCTTTGCTATCATTTTGTCCACAAATAATATTCCATCTAAGTGGTCTATTTCGTGGCAAAGAGCTCGTGCTAGCAATTCCTTACCTTCTATAACTATTTCTTTTCCCTCTCTATTTAAAGCCTTAACCTTAACCTTATATGGTCTTTCAACTTTTCCTACTTCTCCTGGAATACTTAAGCATCCCTCTTCATCAATATATGAACCTTCTTTATGAATTATTTCTGGATTTATTAAAAATAGAGGGCCTTCTCCTATATCTATTACCACTATTCTTTTAAGAATTCCTACCTGTGGTGCTGCAAGACCTACTCCATTATTTTCATACATAGTTTCCAACATATCATCTAATAGAATTGATATTCTATTATCTATCTTTTCAACTACTCTACACTTCTTTCTCAATATGTCATCACCATATTTTCTAACATTTCTTAATGCCATCACTTATACCTCCAATATATTTTATAATAAACTTAAGGGGTTAACATCTATGCTTACCCTAATATGATTATATACCTCTTTTACAGTTTCATAAATTCTATCTCTTATATATTTTTTTAAATTCAGATCCATATCCCCTTTTATTATTATTTGCCATCTATAATTATTTTTAATCTTTGATATTTCACAGGGACATGGTCCTAATATCTCTATTTTATCATTATTTTTTAAAATGTCTTTTAAAATTATACCAACATTTTGTATATTTTTTATTAATAATTCCTCATCTTCACTACTCATGTTTATAAGCATCATTTGTGCAAATGGTGGATAATTCATAATTTTTCTTAATGATATTTCCTCATTATAAAATCCTAAATAATCATTATGAGATGAAAAAATAATGCTAGGGCTTTCAGGATTATAGGTTTGTACTATTACCTGACCTTCTTTTTTCCCTCTGCCAGCTCTTCCAGAAACCTGGGTTATAAGCTGAAAAGTTCTTTCTGAGGCTCTAAAATCCGGTAAATTTAGGGATAAATCTGCGGCTATTACTCCGACTAAGGTAACATTATGAAAATCTAATCCTTTAGCAATCATTTGGGTGCCTATTAGAATATCAGCCTTTCCTTCTTTAAAAGTATTATAAATGTATTCATAAGAATTTTTTTTCCTAGTGGTATCAAAATCCATTCTTAATGTTTTAGCCTTTGGAAAATATTTTTTTATTTCATCTTCAACCTTTTCAGTACCTATGCCAAAATACTTAACATATTTACTTCCACATTTAGGGCATATCTTTGTAACTCTTTGCCTGTTACCACAGTAGTGGCAAACTAAAGAATCTCCTGAACTATGGTAGGTTAAAGATATATCACAATTATTGCATTTAAAAACATAGCCACATTTTCTACAGGATACAAAGGTTGAAAAACCTCTTCTATTTAAAAATAGAATTATTTGCTCCCTTTTAGCTAATCTTTGCTGAATCTCTTCAAATAATCTTCTGCTAAAAATAGATCTATTGTTGTTAGCAAGTTCTTCTCTCATATCTACTATTTCTATCTTGGGCATGCTAGCTCCATCTGCTCTTTTATTCAGAGTGATAAGTTCTATTTCTCCTTTATTACATCTATAAAAGGTTTCAATGGAAGGAGTAGCAGAACCCAACACCAATTTGCAGTTATCTAAAGAAGTTTTAATCTCTCCAATTTCCCTAGCATTATATTTTGGATCGCTATCGGATTTATAACTTGCCTCATGCTCCTCATCTATGATAATAAGTCCTAATTTTTCAAATGGCAGGAATATAGCAGATCTAGCCCCTATAGCTACCTTAACCTTTCCTTCCTTTACTCTTAGCCATTCATCTAATCTTTCTCCATCAGAAAGTTTACTGTGGAATACAGTTATATCCTTTCCAAATCTACCCTTGAATCTTTCCACCATTTGAGGAGTTAAAGATATCTCAGGTACAAGTATAATAGATTCTTTTCCTTCGTCCATCATCTTCTGTACCAAATTCATATATATTTCTGTTTTACCACTGCCAGTAACTCCATGAATTAAAAATAGCTTTTTAGGAGAATTAAGTATTTTATTTAAAGCATTCTTTTGTTCTTCATTTAATTCTTTTTTATCGTAAAATAAATATTCCCTATCATTATATCTGTTTACTATAGATTCCTCTTGAACTAAAAATTCATGTTTAAGCATGGTATTAATGGAAGATAAAGATACTTGAAAATTTTTGCTTAGGGAAGTCTTAGTAAATTTGCCATTATTCTTTCTAACAATATTGTAGATACTCACATAAGGTTCTTTTTGAAATTTCCCTTCTAAGGCTTTACCAGTAAATATTAAAATTTCTTTTTTATTCTTCATGCCTTTAAATAAAGCCGCAGGCATAATAGTTTTTATACATTCCATATATGTAGAAAGATACTTTTCTCTCATTTGGTTTATAAGTATTAAATTTTTTCGGGTTAATATTGGGAAATCATTAAATATACTATATATCTTTTTTATTCCCTTTATATCCCCTATTTCTTCATAGAGATCTATAACAAAAGCGTCCACCTTTTTATTTCCTAATCCAAAAGGCACCAATACTCTATTTCCAATTTTTATTTTTTCTATAAGATTTTCAGGTATCTCATAAGTAAAAAGTTTATCTAGCTGTATAGAATTGCTATTTATCACAACGCCTGCATATTTATACACTTAATCACCCTTCGATTTACAATTATACTAAATAAAAGAGGCTTTTTCGCGAATTTAATGCGAATATATGCCCCTTTTAAATATCTAAATTATTCATGCTTTCTTTCTTCATTTATTAGATTAAATATTTCTTCAGCTACCTGCCTTTTAGACATTTTATTCATAGGTATCTTTCTGCCATCTTTGCAAAGTATAGTTACTTTATTTTCTTCTGAAGCAAAACCAATACCTTCTCCTGTAATGTCATTTGCTACTATATAATCTAAGTTCTTTTTTTGAAGTTTAATTTGAGCATTTTCTATTAAATCGTTGCTTTCTGCTGCAAAGCCAACAAGTACTTGAGATTTTTTTAATTCTCCCAGCCTTTTTAATATATCTGCATCCTTAACTAGTTCCAAATGTAAATCATCTGAAGTCTTCTTTATTTTTTTATCAGAATACTCCTTTGGCTTAAAATCTGACACAGCAGCTGCTTTTATTACAATTTGCTGTTCTGGGAAATGCCTTAAAACTTCATTAAACATTTCTTCATTAGTTTTTACATTTAGAACCTTCATTCCAAAAGGTTCTTTTATGCTTGTAGGTCCTGATATCAAAGTAACTTCCGCCCCTCTATCTCTAGCTTCTTCTGCTATTGCATAGCCCATTTTCCCTGAAGACTTATTTGTTATGTATCTTACAGGATCTATTGGAGCCATGGTAGGTCCTGCGGTTACCAATACTTTCTTTCCTAATAAGTCTTTTACGGGATAAAGCATACTTTCTACTATTTCAGCAATTAATTCTGTATTAGCTAATTTTCCTTTTCCAATATCTCCACAAGCAAGTCTTCCAGCTTCAGGTTCTATAAATTTATATCCATATTCCTTTAGCTTATTTATGTTATTTTCTACTATAGGATTAGTATACATATTTGTATTCATAGCTGGGGCAAAGACTACTGGTGCCTTTGTAGCCATAATGGTTGTGGAAAGCATATCGTCAGCAATTCCATTAGCTATTTTACCTATTATATTGGCAGTAGCAGGTACAATAAGCATTAAATCTGCTTTTTTTGCCAAGGATATATGCTGTATCTCCCAATGTTTAGGCTCATTAAACATATCTGTAATAACCATGTTTTGACTTAGACTTTGGAAACTCAATGGGTTCACAAACTCACAAGCAGATTTTGTCATTATAACATGTATTCCTATATTCCTTTTTCTCAATCTACTTATTACATCTAATGCCTTATAAACAGCTATTCCTCCTGTTACACCAACTACAACAGTTTTTTTACATTCCATAGTTATTTTATACCTTCCTTAACTGTTTCATAAGTAACGGCACCTGAGTACACTTCATTTATTGCCACTGTTAAAGGCTTTGTTGAATCAATTTCTATTAGTGCTTTCTCACCATTAATAAGCTGTCTAGCCCTCTTAGATGTTACCGCTACTAAAGAATATCTGTTATCTACTTTCTTTAATAAATCCACCACAGATGGATCAATCATAGAATTGTTCATGTATTAACCCCTCCCTTGAGTCAAATATAGTACTTTTTATTCTATCAACTCTACATTTTTCAGCTATAAGTATGCATTCTATTTTTCTTACAGCCTCTTCAACTGTATCATTAACTACAGCATAATTATATTTTGATACAAAATTAATTTCTTTATATGCAGATTTAAATCTTGTCATCAAAGATTCTTCTGTTTCTGTACCCCTATTGATAATTCTCTTCTTCAGTTCTTCCATTGACGGTGGAAGAATAAATATAAATACTCCATCATGATAATTTTCTTTAACCTTTAAAGCTCCTTGTATGTCAATTTCTAATATAACATCTTTTCCATTATCTATTTGTTCTAGAACTTTTGATTTTGGTGTACCATAGTAGTTTCCATAAACCTCAGCATGTTCTAGAAAATCTTCATTATCTATCCTTTTTATAAATTCTTCTTTACTTATAAAATAATAGTTTTCACCATCCACTTCACCTTTTCTAGGTGCCCTTGTGGTAGCAGATACAGAGATCCAGAAATCATTTCTCTGTAATAATTTTTTGCATACTGTTCCTTTTCCCGTACCTGATGGTCCAGAAATCACAATAAGCAATCCTTTTTTATTCATTATTCCTCAACCTCTTCTATATCATCATCTTCTTTAGAAGATAGTCTGTGCGCTACAGTCTCTGGCTGTACCGCTGATAATATTACATGATCACTATCTGTAATAATAACAGCTCTTGTTCTTCTGCCGTAAGTAGCATCAATAAGCATTCCCCTATCTCTTGCCTCCTGAATTATTCTTTTAATAGGCGCTGATTCAGGACTTACTATAGCTACTAGTCTATTAGCTGAAACAATATTACCAAATCCAATATTAATTAACTTAATACCCATTGAACTCCTCCTGCTTTACTCTATATTTTGTATTTGTTCTCTAATTTTTTCAATTTCATTTTTTATATTTAAAGCTAAATTTGATATTTCTAAGTCATTAGCTTTTGATCCGATAGTATTAACTTCTCTATTCATTTCCTGAACAATGAAGTCTAATTTTCTACCCACAGGCTCATTTAAATTTAAAGTTTCCTGTGTCTGTATTAAATGACTATTAAGTCTTACTAGTTCTTCATCTATACAAGACTTATCAGCAAACATAGCTACTTCCATAGCAATTCTGCTTTCATCTACTTGATTATCATCTAAAAGTTCTTTAATTCTTGAAGTTAATTTTTCCTTGTAATTTACAGGAACTAAAGCTGCTCTTTCTTCTATTTTATCTACTATACTCTTAATTCTATTACACTTTTCTATAATATTTTCTTGAAGTTTTAATCCTTCTTTTTCTCTCATAGTTACCAATAGTCCAATGGACTCCTTTAAAGGTATTGAAAGGCTATTCCATAATTCTTCCATATCATCTTCATTTTGTTGAAGAGTTATAACATCAGGGAATTTAGCAATAAGTGATACGGAAATATCATCTTTCACATTATATTTTTCTTTTATTTCTTTTAAGCACCCTAAGTAACTATCCGCTAAGGATTCATTAAAAATGGTTCTTACATCTTTTTTATCATATGTATTTAGGGTAATAAATACATCCACCTTACCTCTGTGTATTTTTTCTTGTATAGTAGCTCTAATTTTGTCCTCAAGGGAAATCAAACTTTTAGGCATTCTAATATTTATATCACAATACCTATGATTTACAGTTTTAATTTCTACAATAAAGCTTCTACTATTATCCTCGAAGGTTGCCCTACCAAAGCCAGTCATACTTCTTATCATATTTATTCATCCTTCTTCCATTTCCACTTGCTAAACATATACTCATTATACATATATATTTATAATAAATTCAAGCATATTTTGCAATATCACAAAATATGCTCTAATTTACTCCGTAAATTGAATTATATCACAAAATCAATGTAAAGTGTAAAATTTAATTTTATAGAAAGAATTTAATATATATCTAACTTATTTAACCCTTTTTCTATTATTTTATCATCTTTAGTTAAAGATATTCTAAAATGTCCATAAGAAAGGTTGCCAAAAGCATATCCTGGAGTAACAATTATGCCAGATTTCTTTAATAATTCCTCGCAAAACTCATTAGTAGTATAATCTTTAGGCACTTTACACCATAAATAAAAAGTTCCACTATTCTTATAAAAATTTATATTATGTTTTGATAAAATATCCTCTGCTAAAGCAATTCTTCTATCATATATATATCTTATGGAATTTACATAATTTCTGTCTAATTTTATTGCTTTAAGTGCTGCATACTGTATAGGCATGAATTGTCCTGAATCAACATTGGTTTTTATTTTAAGTATGGCCTTAATGACCTGGCTATTTCCAACTATATATCCAATTCTAAATCCCGTCATATTATATATCTTTGAAAATGTACCAAATTCTATACAGTTTTTTTTATAATCAAATTGTAACACACTTAAAGGTTTCTCCCCAGATCTTATTATTTCGTTATAAGCGCCATCATTACAGAGAATTATCTCATTATTATAACAAAACTTAATAATTTCCTTATAAAAAGCTTCATTTGCAATAGCACCTGTGGGATTATTAGGATAATTAATTATAAACAATTTAGATCTTGAAATTATCTCTTGAGGAATTAATTTAATATTGGGTAAATAATCATCATTTTCTTTGAGAGGCAACTTGTAAGGAATTACCCCCCATAATTTAGCCGTTGCTTCATAGACAGGATATGATGGCTTAGGAATTATAACATAATCTCCTAAATCGCATACAGCTGGCATTAGATTGTTTATTCCCTCTTTTGAACCTATAAGTATTAATACTTCATTCATATTTAAATTAACACCAAAAGTTTCTCTATAGTATTCTATTATTCCTTGTTTTAATTCCTTTATTCCATCATATGGAGGATAATTGTTAAAACCATTTTTATCAAAAGACCTTATCATTTCTGCTATGATACTATTATCTACTGGTAGATCTGGATCTCCTACTCCAAAATCTATAATTTCTTCTCCTTTTTTTATAAGTTCTTCTTTTATACTTTTTATTTTGCTTAACTCGTATTCAGGAATATTGTTTAGTCTATTGTTAATTTTCATTTTGAATCCTCCAAGATCTTTTTTATTATTTTATTCATATTTTGTATATAGTGTTACAGTTTACATTTATTTCTATTTGCATAATATTTTATATGTAAACTATTTTATAAATAAAAAAAATCTCAGGCATTATCCTGAGATAGGTACATTTTCATTATTCTTTTTATATATTCATTATCATCACTAATTCTTATAAGACTTTCTAAAAAATATTTACTATGACTCCTAGGCAATGCTTTGTGTTTTATAAGCTTTATCATAATCATACAAGTGTCATATTTTTGCACATGAGTATGACCATTTTGAAAATTTTTATTTGTATTATGAATAATAAAACCATGTCCAACCTTATATATTTTGAAATTTAGGTTCTGGTATATTTGTATACTCAAACCTTTCACCTCTTAAATACATAATAGTATTCTCGAAAACTCCCAAGGTACTGAAGTTTCTACATTAATTTTTCTATAGAAATCAGCTTCACCCCAGAGTTTTTTCAAGTTTTATATTGTACGAATAGCTTATATAATTTAAGATATT
>NZ_PVXO01000034.1 GCF_002995785.1 Clostridium liquoris
GTTTCCGAATAGTCGTTGCATCAAACCGTTTTTACCTACTAAATCCTCCATACTATCACACTTATTTAGTTCTTTCTTAAGGTCAATATCTGGTATATTTAATTCTCTCATAATCATTACTCCTATCAAAAATATTTTGTAGATATTATTCCCATAATTACCAGCCACATATACAAAAAGAACGTAGGTAGATTTGTATTTACACAAATCTACCTACGTTCTCACATACAATATATTGTAATATTTATTCTTAGTGCCATAGCTCTTTTCTAGAAGTTTAAGTTCATTAATTGTCAATTGTGCTGTAAGTATCCCTCTTCTAATGTTTCTTTCTAATTCTTATAAGGCCAGGAAACTCTTCATATAAAAGATCCTTAGATTTTTCTTCATCCTTTAAAATATCGCTTAAACCTTCTACATCATCGATGAATTCCATATTATCTTCATTAAAATCTGGCCCGGTATAGTCATCTCCTACGAATTCGCATTGAGAATTATTATCACTGCTGTTATTATCCACATCATCAGCTGAAGAAGTGCTATTTTCATCCTCTATGATTTTGTCGATTTTTATTCCCCTCATATCAAAGTTACCCTGCAGACATTTATTACAATTATTACACTTTTTATTTCTATCTAAATCACATACATCGCATTCTCCACAATCATTGCAAAGTTTATTGCTGTCTAATATACAATACTTATATTTTGGCATGTATTTATCCCCTCTTTACTTTTATAAGTTTTTGCAATTGATGAATTACTACATTAAGGTATTATATCAAAATGAAAAAATATATTCAACTAAAATAAAAATATAAATATCATAAGCATTTGTAATATGAGAACATAAGTTTGATATTACTTAAAGTATATGGTATAATTCAAATAAGATTAATTTGCGAGGTGTTTATATGGCTAAACAGGATAAGCAAAGCGAAATATATGAATATATTAAAGATCAAATAAGAACAAAGGGATATCCACCTTCAGTGCGTGAAATTTGTGCTGCAGTTGGATTAAAATCAACCTCTACAGTTCATGGTCACCTGCAAAGATTGGAGAAAAAAGGTTTTATAAAAAGAGATCCTACAAAGCCTAGAGCTATTGAACTGGTGGACAGTACTGTATATAAAAAGGAAATGATAAATATTCCTATAATAGGCACTGTTACGGCCGGAACTCCTATTTTAGCAGTAGAGAATATTGAGGATACCTTTGCATTGCCTGTAAATTTTATAAAAAGCAACAATGAACTTTTTATGTTAAAGATACATGGTAAAAGTATGATTGATGCTGGTATAATGGATGAAGATTTTGCTATACTTGAGCAGACTAATTCAGCAGAAAATGGTGATATAATTGTGGCTTTAATAGAAAATGAAGCTACTATTAAAAGATTTTATAGAGAAAATGGATACATAAGATTACAACCAGAAAATAAAACTATGAAGCCTATAATAGTTAAGGATTGTAAAATAATTGGCAGGCTAGTAGGGCTGTATAGAAAGTATTAAAAGATAGGGCTATTTACCCTATCTTTTACTTTACTTGTTATCTGTATTAAGTATTTTATTAAGGGCAATTAGAATTCCTATCTTTGCATGATCAAATGTAAGCCCTCCCTGTAAATATGCAATATAAGGCTCTCTTATGGGAGCATCAGCTGATAATTCAATAGATGATCCCTGAACAAAAGCCCCTGCTGCCATTATTATCTGATCTTCATAACCTGGCATATCCCATGGCTCGCATTGAAGAAAAGAATCAACTGGTGAACCCTGCTGAATACCCTTGCAGAAATTTATAAGTTTTTCTTTATCATTAAACTTTATAGATTGAATTATATCGCTTCTCTTTTCATTATATTTTGGTAAAACTTCAAAACCTGCTAACTCCATTATCCTTGAACAAAAAATAGCACCTTTAACTGCTTCCATAGCTACATGAGGAGCAATAAATAACCCCTGAAATAGTAATCTCATAACTCCAAAAGTTGAGCCACATTCCCCTCCTATTCCTGGAATAGTAAGTCTATAGGCAGCTTGAGTAACATATTCACTCTTACCTACTATGTATCCTCCTGTTGGTGCAATCCCTCCACCAATGTTCTTTATTAAAGAACCTGCTATTAAATCCGCTCCTACATCTGTAGGTTCTATTGTATCAATAAATTCTCCATAACAGTTATCTACAAAACAAATCACATCCTTCCTTATGTTCTTAATAAAGCTAATTATTTCTTTTATTTCAGAAACTAATAGGGAATTTCTCCATCCGTAACCAGTAGATCTCTGTATGTGGACTAATTTAATGCTTTTATCTTCAATTAATGCTTCTCTTACTGCATCGAGATCTACTTTACCATTCTTTAAATCTATTTGTTTATAATTAATTCCATATTCTTTTAGAGAACCTATATTCTTATCTCCTGCTATGCCTATTATGCTATTTAGAGTATCATAAGGAGCTCCTACAATAGAAAGCATAGTATCATTAGGCCTTAGGTTTCCAAATAAAGCTGCTCCAATAGCGTGAGTACCATTTACAAAATGGGGCCTAACCAAAGCAGCCTCTGCATTAAATACTCTAGCATACACCCTATCTAATGCATCTCTGCCTATATCTCCATAACCATAGCCTGTAGAATTAGTAAAATGAGAATCACTTATTCTTTCCTCTTGAAATGCATGTAAAACTTTTAGTTGATTAAATTCTCTTATTTCATCATACTTTGCAAATTCAGGTTCTACATCATTTAAGGCTCTTTCATATAAGTCTATAACGTTATCCTTAATTTTATAAATATTTTTTAATTGTTCTTTTGTGTTTTTAATCATTTTTAAGAACCCTCCCCTATTTAATTTTATGTATTAAAACTATAACCACAATTAAATATATTATCATATAAAAAAAGAATAGGCAAAATAATTCGCCTACTCTTCTTCATTTTCTGGTGTAGAAGTAAATAATATTGCCTTAGCGGGTGTTATTGTAGAAATGGCATGCTTATATATAAGCATCTGTTGACCTTTGCAATCTAATACTACAGTAAAACTATCAAATCCTTTTACTATCCCCTTAAGCTGGAACCCATTAGTTAAATATATAGTAACATCAGTTTTATTTTTCCTGGCTCCGTTTAAAAATATATCTTGTAAATTATTAACCGCTTTGCTCATATAACTCACCCTCCATTATGTACTTTATAATATTATTCTATAAATTATAAGAAAATCCTTTTAATTCCCCAATTAATTCACCTTATGATTTATTTTTTTACTTCTTTAGTTTTCTTTATAATACTATTTACTATGTCTTCATCAGAAGAAAATTCATCTTTATTTATCCAGATAGCTCTTTTATCTTTTCTAAACCAAGTGAGCTGCCTTTTAGCGTAGTTTCTACTGCCCTTTTTAATTAGGTAAATCATTTCATCTAAAGTTATATTCCCTTGAAGATAATATAGTACTTCTTTATATCCTATACCTTTCATAGACTGCATATTCTCATTACAACCCATTTCTTTAAGCTTTTTTACTTCCTCTATAAGACCCTTTTCCAGCATTATATCCACTCTTTTATCTATTCTTTCATACAATTTAGCCCTATCCATATTTAATACAAAATAATTTATATTATAAGGAATATTATACATATCCTGTTCTGCAGAATATTCACTCATAGTCTTCCCTGTTAATTTATATACCTCTAAAGCTCTTATTACTCTTTTTAGATTATTGTAGTGTATTTTGTTGTAGGATTCTATGTCTACTTCTTTTAATAGGTTATGTACATATTCCTTACCCTTTTCATTAGCTAGGATTTCTAGATAATTTCTATACTCATCATCCTTATGTGCTTCGGTAAAGTTATAATTATATATTAAGGAATTTATATATAATCCAGTTCCACCTACTACCATAGGAAGTTTATTTTTTGCATATATTTCTTCTATAGCCTTTTCTGCATGTTCTTTAAATTCTGCAGCACTAAAACTATCCCATGGTTCTACTATATCTATAAGATAGTGCTTTATACCCTTCATTTCCATATGTTTTACCTTAGCGGAACCTATATCCATGTGCTTATAAATTTGCATAGAATCCGCGGATATGATCTCTCCATTTAATCTCTTGGCTAAAGAAATTGAAATATCAGTTTTGCCTACTGCAGTAGGACCAGCTAGTATAAATAAGTCTTTCATATCTAGTATCTCTCCCTTTACTGTATTCTCTTGAATCTTTTTTCTAATTCGTATAAAGTTATTTTTATTATTGTAGGTCTGCCATGAGGACATGTAAAAGGATCGTCTATATATCTTAAATCTTCTAAAAGGCTTTCCATTTCTTCTAGTGATAATTTATCATTAGCCTTTACTGCAGATTTGCATGCAAGCTTTGCTATTTTATTGTATTTTATATCGGTTGTATCTCCACTTCCTAAATTCTTTATATTATCAATTATTTCCATAAATAGATTATTTAATTCAGGTTTTCCAATAATAAAGGGTACTTCTCTTATACTTATAGTATTATCCCCAAAAATTTCTATATTAAAACCTGCTATTTTAAATATTTCCTTATTTTCTATATAACATGTAAAATCCTCAGGCAATAATTCTATTACTACGGGAGATAATAATATTTGAGATTTAACTCCGTCATTTTGTATATTAGATCTATATTTTTCAAAAAGTATTTTTTCGTGAGCTGCATGTTGATCTATCATATATAAATCCTCAGCACCTTCTGCTAATATATAAGTACTATGAAATTGCCCTATTATTTTAAGTTTTTCAAATTTAGCTGTAGGTACTCCTTTTGGTACATTAACTTCATCATTCTTTAATATTACTTCATCAGTATTTAAAGGTTTAGCTTTATCTTCATTAATAAAATTACTATTATAGCAGGAGTTTAATTCATAATTGTTATTTGTTAAATCATCTTTTCTGGTATACATTTTTTCTAATTTATAAAGATTTTCATCTTTTAAATCTATGGGTAGTTGAATTTTTTGAATAGATTCAAATTCAGGGTCTTGCTTTGTCCCTTGAGAAGTTAAATTACCTGTATTATTTTCCACATCTATATTAAAGGAATCTAAAAGGCTATCTCTTAAAGCTTTATGTACTCCGTTAAATACTGAAGCAAAAACCATTCTATCATCTTTAAACTTAATTTCAGTTTTTGTAGGATGTACATTAACATCAACATACTCAGGAAAAATGTCTATAAATACTATAAAAAAAGGAAACTTATTTATGGTTAAAAAGGATTTGAAGGCATTTTCCACTGCGGTGGTAATAAGTCTGTTTTTTATATATCTCTTGTTTACAAATATGCTTTGATTATTTCTACTTCCTCTGCTTATCTCTGCACTTCCTATATATCCATATATGGATAAAATATCATTGTGTTGTTCAAAGCTTGTAATATTATCTATGGTGTTCTTTCCATATATAGTTCTTATAACATCCAAAATATTTCCTGTACCATAAGTATTTAATGTGGTTTTATTGTTATTTATTAGCTTAAAAGCTATATCTGGATTAGCTAAAGCCAATCTATGGATTATATCAGATATTAGAGAAGCTTCTCTTGATGGAGATTTTAGAAATTTAAGCCTAGCAGGTACATTATAAAAAAGATCTCTAACCTCTATAACAGTACCCCTATTAGCCCCTATTTCACTTATATAATTTATTGTTCCACCATCAATGCTTATCTCTTTACCAAAGCTAAATTCTTCTACTCTGCTTCTTAAAAGAGTTTTTGATACAGAAGATATACTAGCTAAAGCTTCACCTCTAAAACCCATGGTATTTAATGCAAACACATCTTCAATTTTCTCTATTTTACTAGTAGCATGAGCTAGGAATGCCTTTTCTATATCCTCAGGGTATATACCTGAACCATCATCTGTAACTCTTATTAATTTTTCTCCCCCATCTTCAATTTCTACTGTTATGTTCTTACTCTTTGCATCTATACTGTTTTCCACTAATTCTTTAACTACAGAAAAGGGTCTTTCCACCACTTCTCCTGCAGCAATTTTATTAAAAGTATCCTTATCTAATAAATTAATTCTACCCAAATATTTCCCCACCTTTTAAATGGATCTAGCTTTTTTAACAATTTCGTACAGTTTATTAAAACCTTCAAAAGGAGTAATATTCATTACATCAATAGAGGATATTTCCTTTATTAAATTATCCTTTTGAATATCTGTAAAATCTAATTGAAAACTATCTTTTGTAGAGCTAGCATTATTATGTTCTATTATATCATTTTTAGCTTGATTATTAACTTCACTTATGGCTGTTTCTGAAGTTATATTATTTATATCAATATTATTGCTCTTATCTTTTTCTATAGAATACAATATCTCCTTTGCTCTTTTTATTACTTCTTCAGGAAGACCAGCTAGCTTTGCTACTTCTATTCCATAGGATTGATCTGCCCCTCCCCTAACTATCTTCCTTAAGAATACTATATCATTATCTATTTCCTTTACAGATACAGAGTAATTTTTTACTCCTTTAATGGTATGCTCTAATGCGGTTAATTCATGATAATGGGTAGCAAATAGAGTTTTACATTTTAAATCTTTATTATTGCATATATACTCTATAACTGCCCAGGCGATGCTTAAGCCATCAAATGTACTAGTACCCCTTCCTACCTCATCTAATAGTATTAAACTTTTATTGGTAGCGTTCTTTAATATATTTGATACTTCCCACATTTCCACCATAAAGGTACTTTTGCCTGCAGCTAAATCATCTGAAGCGCCTATCCTTGTAAATATCTTATCACATATGGATATCTTCGCCTTTTTTGCAGGAACAAAGCTGCCTATTTGAGCCATAATGACAATTAAAGCTACTTGTCTCATATATGTAGATTTACCTGCCATATTAGGCCCTGTTATAAGCAATAATTCATCTTCTGTGGTATTCAATAGAGTATCATTAGCTACGAAATTTCCTGTGGGAATCATTTTCTCTACCACAGGATGTCTGCCTTCTTCTATTAATATTTCATCCTTATTTGTAATTTCAGGCTTAGAATAATTATTTTCCAAGGCTGATGTAGCTAGTGAACTTAAGCAATCTAAATTCGCTATTATGCTAGCGGAATTTTTCATTCTATCTATATGCTTTTCAATAGAATCCCTTATGGCTACAAAAACCTCATATTCTAAATTCACTAGCTTTTCTTCTGCTCCAAGTATCTTATCCTCCATTTCCTTTAGCTCAGGGGTTATGTATCTTTCTGCATTTGCTAAAGTCTGCTTTCTTATATATCTACCTTCTGGTACAGAGGATAAATTGGATTTTGTAATCTCTATATAATAACCAAATACTTTATTGTAGCCAACCTTTAAGGACTTAATGCCTGTAAATTCCCTTTCCTTATTTTCTAAGTTTGCTATCCACTCTTTACCGTGAGTTTTTGCCCTTCTTAATTCATCTATATCCTCATTATATCCTTCTTTTATAATATTGCCTTCCTTAACAGATAAAGAAGGATTATCCACTATGGAATTATTGAGAAGCTGAAAAATATCTTTAAGATCATCTAAACCTTCATACATACTAACTAATAAGTTACTTTTAAAATTTTTAATTATGTTTTTAATGTTTGGTATCTTTTCTATAGAATTTTTAAGAGAAAGCAGTTCCTTAGCATTAACATTCTTTGAGGAAATCTTGCCAACTATTCTTTCAATATCATATATATCCTTTAGACTTTCCTTTAGATCCTCATGCAAAGATAGATTATTTAATAACTCTTCTACTGCTGCTAATCTATCCTCTATCATATTCTTATTAATTAAAGGCTGTTCAATCCATTTTCTAAGCTGTCTTCCTCCCATGGAAGTATTAGTTTTATCTAGAATCCAAAGCAGGGAACCTTTTTTGCTTTTATCTCTTATGGTTTCTGTAAGCTCAAGATTACGCCTGGTGTTTATATCAATGGATAAAAAGTCCACTATATTATAATATTGAAATTTATCTATGTGAGATAAGCAGGTCTTTTGAGTTTCTAGCATATATTTTAATAAACAGTTACTATTTTTTATTAAGCAATTAGAATAATCCTCCCTTTTAAAATCAGGAAACTGGTGTTCTAGTGTGTCTTCTAAGGAAAAATACTGTTTTCCTAACTTTGTAAACACTACATCAAATCTATCTTTTATAGTATTTACTATTTTTTCATCTGTATTTTCTTCTATTAATATTTCGCTGGGATTATATTTAGAAATTTCATCTAATAGAATAGATTCATTGTAATGACAGCTAGTAGCAGAAAATTCTCCTGTAGAAATGTCACAAAAGCATATACCACATTCTCCACTTTCATCTATATAAAAACTCATGATGTAGTTATTTTTATTTTCCTCAAGAAAAGCCGCATCTGTGTAGGTTCCAGGAGTTATTATCTTTATAATATCTCTTTTCACAATACCCTTGGCTAAGGCTGGATCTTCAAGTTGTTCACAGATGGCAACTTTATATCCTTTGCTTATCAATCTTGTTATATATGTATTAGCGGCATGGTAAGGTATTCCACACATTGGGGCTCTATTCTCAAGGCCACAATCCCTCCCTGTTAAAACCAACTCTAATTCCCTTGAAGCAATTTCTGCATCTTCAAAGAACATTTCGTAAAAATCACCAAGCCTAAAGAAAAGTATGCAATCCTTGCATTTTTCCTTAACTTCTAAATACTGCTGCATCATTGGGGTAAGTGCCAATTTCTTCACCTTCCTTATGTAATCTATAAAAAAAGCCCTATTAAAGAGCTTTTTTATATTTCTTCTCCTATTAAGGAGAAGCTTTGAGCTTTTGTTATTTTAACCATTACTAATTTTCCTATATTATCCTTATTGCCAATGAAGTTTACAAGCTTCCCTGTCCTAGTTCTGCCCGTTAATTTATCCTCATCATTTTTACTTTCTCCTTCTACTAATACTTCTACCACTTTACCGTCATATTCCTTATTTTTCTTAGCTGAAATTCTATTTACTACCTCTACTAATCTATTAAATCTATCATGTTTTACACTGTCCTTAACTTGATTCTCCATTTCATCAGCTGGAGTACCTTTTCTATTGGAGTATATAAATGTGAATGCAGAATCATACTCAACTTCTTCTATTAATGTTAAAGTATCTATAAAGTCCTCTTCACTCTCCCCAGGGAATCCAACAATTATGTCAGTAGTTAAAGCAACATTAGGAATTTTTTCTTTTATTTTCTTTACAAGAGCTAAATATTGTTCTCTATCATAATGCCTGTTCATTTTCTTTAATACTTTTGTGGAGCCTGATTGTACAGGTAAATGAATTTGCTCACATAGTTTATCACATTCTTTTACAGCATCTATTAAGTCTTCGGTTAAATCCTTAGGGTGAGAAGTCATAAATCTTATCCTGTCTATTCCCTCTATTTTGTTTATTCTTCTTAATAGATTACTAAAACTTACTGCTGGAGATAAATCTTTACCATAAGAGTTCACATTTTGACCAAGTAAAGTAATTTCTTTATATCCCTTTTTAACTAATTCCATAATTTCATGTTCTATGTCTTCAGGTTTTCTGCTTCTTTCTCTTCCCCTTACATAGGGAACAATACAATAAGTACAGAAATTATTACATCCATACATAATGGTTACGAAAGCTTTAACATTGCTCTTTCTATCTATTGGAAGCCCCTCCACTATACCTTCTTCTTTATTCCATATTTCTACTATAGATTTACCTTCATGTTTTACCCTGTTTAAATATTCAGGAAATTTGTAAGCATTATGAGTCCCAAATAATATATCCACAAAGGGATATTTCTTCATTATAGATTCTGCCATGCCTTCTTGCTGCATCATACAACCGCATACCGCTATTATAAGATTTGGATTCTTTTCTTTAAGCTTTTTTAATGCACCTAAATTTCCATATACCTTTAATTCAGCATTTTCTCTAACACAACAGGTATTAAAAATGATTATATCAGACTTTTGTCTTTCCTCTGTTCTAGAATATCCTAAGTTCTTCAGCATGCCTGATAGCTTTTCCGAATCCTCTTCATTCATCTGACAACCCCATGTTTCTATATAAAATAAACCTTTATCTTTTTCCATGTAGTTCACCTCATAAAATATTTTATCTATTTAACATTCTACATTATACTATATTTTATATTCATTATCTATTTTTTATCAAATTTTGTGATATAAATATTTAATTATCTTTAATCTTATTTTGAAATTTCTACATGTTGATTTTGTAGTAATCTTATTGTCAGAAGCAGTACTACTCTTTCAGTAATATTAGAAAAGGTTTGTTCTATAGATGATTTACAGTCTTTATTTATTGGATTTTCAAGAATGTCAGATTCAATAATTTCAGCACAAATCAATTCACAAAATACTTTTTCATTAAAGAATTCAGTTAATTTAAAGTTTTTCTCACAAATATTTTCCCCAGCTATATTTTCTTCGCAAATATCACAAACTTTAATACTTGTTTCAAGTAGTTCTACCTCATCATGAGTTATATTTGTCTTAAACTTAGGTGGGGTCTTAAATGTTATTTTAGTAGTAGATTTAAAAGGAACCTTAACTGTAGCATGCTTTAACTTCCCTCTTAATACACTTTTAGTATTATAGTCTTTAGTGGTGTATTCTATGTTTTTTTTAATAAATCCCTCTAGAAATAATATGCCATTATTGAATTTGCCATGTTCAGAATTAGGAATGAGTTTACACTGATTCAAATATACATTTTTTCTAATGTGTTTAATTTCTAATACATTCTCTTCTAATTTAAGTGAAGACTGAATAGTAATAGTTATACCACATTCTGTTAAAACCACTGGAACCTTTACTGTTACAGGCCTTGGGGTAACTTCAGACTTGCATGGACTATTCTCACAAATAGGTAATGTTTCTGAAATAACAGCTGCTTCACAATTCTCAATGGTATCTTTATCAACTGTAATTTCATGCTCTTGTTTTCCACTATGTAGCTTATTTTCATATTTTCTTGAATGGTGTCTCTTAGACATAATTTACCTCCTTATAATAATGTTGTAGATTTAACTACTTGTAACATGATACTATTTCCTAAGCAAGCCTCTAATAGGCCCTTTGGGATTAATAATGTTTTTTATGGAGTCAATTGGTATACTGAATTGAGGAATACAATAACTAAAGGCATAGGGAGAGTTCCTGTTAAGTTCATAGTAGATTACCAAGGAATCTTCTGTAAGATAAAAACTTCTATTTTTATTTATATTTGCAAACTCCTCTATTATAGGAATATTGTTATCCTTTATATTTTCTAGAATTATTTTGTTAATTATATATTCATAATCGCTTTCTTTATAAAATAAATCATCAAAATTATATATACAGGATTTTCTTATATTTATAGTTAGAGATTTTAATAAATTAAAGGTTCTGTCATCTCCAGGCAGATAGGAATAGCATTGAATAATTATACTTAATAAATTCTTTTTAAAAAGTGTAATTTTGTATTTTCCATATATATTCCTTTGTCCCAAAAATTCATCGGCTTCTTTTTTTATAAGGCTTTGTATCATATCTTCAATTAGATTATTTATTTTAGGCTTTAATTTAAACTGAGGATACATTATATCTGTATGTTCATTTTCTATTTTTTTAGCAATAACTCTATAGGATCTTTTTTTATGTGCCAATATTTATTTCCTCCTAAAAACAGACCCAAAACCTATGTTAGTAAGCTTTGGATCTGCAACATATCAATTAGCTAATATTATTTAGGCTGTACATGGATTAGTAGCTGCTATTGCAGTTAATTCTACCTGTTGGTTTTGCAATACTTTAAATGTTAAATTTATTGCCAATTTTTCAGTAATCTGCGTAAAGGTTTGTTCTGTAGGATTATGACAGGTTGAGGTTGGATTCTTGTGAATATCCAGTTCAGCAATGTCTGCTTTTACTAACTCAACAAAAGGCTTTTCATTAAAGAATTCTGTAACGAAGAAACTTTGATCGCAAGGATTTCGTCCTATTACATTGTCTGCACAAATGTCGCAGCTCTTAAGCTTATCAGTAAAGAATTCCATTTCACTTGGAGTAGTGTTTTCTGTAAAAACAGGTTGCCTAAAGAACCTAACTCTAGTAGTAACACTAAAAGGAACTTGAACAGTACATTGTCTTATATCTCCACATATATTTACACCGTTCTGACAAGTTTGAGTAGCGAATTCAATATTCTTTCTAACAAAGCCTTCTATAAAAACTATACCTGTACCTGGGCGATTGTCTTGTGAAAATGGAACAAGACGAGCTTCAGTTAAGAATACATTCTTTCTAATACGCTTAATTTCTATAGCTGGTTGGTCTAATGTGATAGTAGCATGAACTGGTATTGTTATATTTGATTCTGCAAGAACAACTGGAATCTTAACAAATACAGGTCCAGCAGAAATAACAGCAGGTGGTACACAAATTTGCTCAGTTAATGGTTCATTGCTTGTTGTAACAGATGAACAAATATTGTGTTCAGGGGATATACAGCAAGCACTATCTTCAAAATCATTATTATTCATAAAGTTATCCTCCTTTTTATCTACAGAAAGTAAGATTAGAAACATCTAATAGCTTACCTTCTGATATATATTATTCAAATCCATAGACAGTGTTACAAAAAAAGCATAATAATTAGAAGTTTTATATAATAATAAACCACCCTAATACTAATTCTACTTATAGGTGGTTCTTTAAAAATATCTATATACATATTAAAATTAACTAAAATATTAATATATTTTTACTATTTACATATTAATTAACTATAGTATAATAAATTAAAATACGGTGTGTAAATATATAGTAAATGGAGGATGAATTGATGGGGATTTCTAAAAGAATTATGGATATGAAGTTTTCAGAAATACGTAAACTAATTCCTTTTGCAAATGAAGCAAAGGAAAAGGGAATAAAGGTTTATCATTTAAATATTGGACAGCCTGATGTAAAGACACCTGAGGAATTCTTTGAAGCGGTTAATAACTATAAAGGAGAAACTTTAAAGTATGAAAATTCCCAGGGAATGATGGAGTTAATCGAAAGTATTGTAAAGTATTACAAGGAAATAAATATAGATTTTAATAAAGAGGATATTTATATAACCAATGGTGCCAGTGAAGGAATTCTATTTGCTTTAATGACCATATGTGATTTTGGTGACGAAATAATAGTGCCCGAACCTTATTATACAAATTATAATAATATTGCAAGATTAGCAGGAGTAAGCATAAAATCTTTTATGACTTTTAGGGAAGATGGTTTCCATTTAAGAAGTAAAGAAGAAATAGTAAGTCTTATAGGTGATAATACAAAGGCTATGCTTATTACTAACCCAGGCAATCCTACAGGTGTAGTTTATTCAAAGGAAGAAATTAGATTACTTTCAGATATTGCAAAGGAGAAAGATCTTTATATAATAGCAGATGAGGTATATAGGGAATTTGTATATGATGGTTTAGAATATACATCCTTTATGCATATGGAAGATATTTCAGATAGAGTAATACTTATTGATAGTATGTCTAAAAGATACAGTGCTTGTGGAGCTAGAATTGGCATGATGTGTTGTAAGAATAAAGAAATATCTAATGAATTTTTAAAGCTTTGCCAATCAAGACTAAGTGTGTCAACTTTAGATCAGGCAGGAGCGGCTAATTTAATAAATGTAAATAAAGAATATTTCTTGAAAGTAAATAAAGAATATGAAAAAAGAAGGGACATACTTTATGAAGGTTTATGTAATATACCAGGAGTAAGTTGTGAAAAGCCTTCCGGTGCATTTTATATAATTGCAGAACTTCCAGTGGAAAATTCCGATGATTTTGCTAAATGGCTTCTTACAGATTATAATTATAAAAATAAGACTGTTATGATAACTCCTGCTGCAGGCTTTTATGCTACAGAGGGATTAGGAAAGAATCAGGTTAGGCTATCCTATTGTATTAAAGGTGAAGATATAGCAGATGCTGTGATTATCCTAAAGAATGGACTGGAGGAATATAATAAAATAAGATAATATAATATAGGATAGACTTTTGGGTTTTCATATAAGTCTATCCTATATTATTGCTTTCATGTTATATTGTTCTGATACTATTTTAAAACCACATTTTTTATACATCTCTAAAGCTATCTTATTATTCCAATCTACATTTATAATTACTTTTTCAAATTTATTAATTCTAACTATTTGTAGAAGATAATTTATCAAGGCTTTACCATAACCCTTACCTCTGTAGTCCTTTAATATGCCTAAATTCACTATTATAGGTACATTGTTTTCTATTATAATTTGACCATAACCCATATATTTATTATCCTTCATTATAAAAATAGCTCCATCATCAAAATAATACTCTTGGCACTGATCAAAGTATATGTCTCTTATAGAAATAGGTATTCTAGTATCATTCTTAAATACTTCATTTTGTATGTTGCATCTAATTTTTTCTTCTTTTCCCTTTTCTAAAATTTTAAACATAACTTCATTATTTATAGAAGATGTATAACTCCCTGAAAGATTTAGCTCCATTTTAATGGTTCCACTAATTTTTCTAAAGCCAGCCTTTTCCAATTGATTTACATTATTACCATTACCTTCACAAGTATATGAGGCAGTATAACCTACTCTTAAGGTCCCTATAAGTAATGATATATATTTTTCTACATTTGATGTGCTATCAATATTTAAAGAATTTATTAAATAGGAGTTTTTATCCTGCATTGTTGCCCATATATAGCCAATATATTTCCCTTCACTAATAAGTAATGTAATATCTCTTTTTAAAAACATTTTTTGAAAAATATTGCAACTGCGGTAAAGAGCAAAAAAATCTTCATTTAATTTATTAAAATATATTCGGCTATCATTTAATAACTTTAATTGAGTTATATTATTTTTATTTAATTTAATACATTTACACATAATCTTCCTCGTAAGTATAATTTTATATTTATTAGTATAAAACTTTTAAATTTTGCAGTCAACCTTTTAATCCTTATAAGCATTTATATAGCTTATATAGTCCTCTAAAAATTTCTGTTGTAGATTATCATATCTTACCAGTTTATTTAATTTATTAATATACTTAGTTTCAGACCAAGCTTTATGTTTAAGATACCTTTTTTTGCCTAACTTCCAAAACTTATGAGGAAAAGCTATCATGGAAAGCATTGCTTCTAACTCACTTTTACTAATTTTGTTTATTTCACTATAGGCTTCTATTAATATTTTAGCCTTGTCAAAATCCCATTGATATGCTTTTTTAAACATTAATCTTCTTATAAGCTTTCCTAAATCATTTATATGAAGATCAATAATTATACTATCTAAATCAATTATATAATATTCATTATCTTTCTTGATTATATTCTGATAATAAAAGCTATCATGACATAATGTTCTTTTTTCTCCAGCTCTTCTTGAAAGCAAATAGTAATCAGAAGCATTTAACAATTGAATTGCAGCTACACCTCTATTATAGAAGCTGTCAATATAGCTTTCATATTGAGTATCAAATTCGCTTTTTATTCTCTTCTTTTCTATTATTTTTTTATATCTTTCTAAATCTGATAAGTTATTATTAAATATCCTAGGCCAATTTTTAAGATTATTTTTTACTTTTAATTTTCGTGTATCTATTTTGCTGGTAGCAATATGAAATTTAGCTAGGAATTTAACACAATTACAGGCTTCATTAATATCATTTAAGTCACATTCCTCTCCTTCAATCCATTCCGTCACATAAAAAAACATCTTTTTATCTTTAACAAAAAGATAATTGCCTTTAGTTTTGTAAAATTTAGCAGTATAATAAAAGCCGTTCCTTTCCAATTCTTCTACAAGGATATTTCCATTTATAGCTTTTTTTTGACTGTGTCTAATTTTTTTTAGACATACAGGGCCCAAATCTGTAGTTATCTTATAAGCACTTCTCACTTTAGTTATTTCTTGGACATTAAAGTTATACTTGCCTAACACCTTTTTAATCATAACTTTTTCTTTATCCGTAAGTTCATCTATATATTGAACTATTTTCCTATCACCCATAACCACCCTCCTATTAGTGTATAATAAATTATATTAATAATAGGAGAAAATATTACCTATAAATAAAAAAAGGTCATCTCATTTCGATGGCCTTTTATATATTTGATACTTTAACTGACACTGGCTGTTCAAAAATTCCTCTTTTTACCTCTGTGGCAGTCATATTTTTGGCTTTAAATTTTTCAGTTAAGTAATTACATGCATCCCATGGGTTTATAGTATCTCCACATGTAAATACATCTACTGCAGCATAGCCAAGTTCAGGCCATGTATGAATAGTAAGATGGGATTCTGAAATTATTACTACTCCGCTTACTCCTTGAGGGTTAAACTTATGAAAGGCAACTTCTCTTACTTCTGCACCAGACTTTAATGCAGAATTAACCATTGTTTTTTCTATATATTCTTTATCATCTAATATTTCCTCATCGCAACCATATATTTCTGCTAAAATGTGACGTCCTAAAGCTTTCATTCTATACTATTACCTCCTCTATTAAATGATTAACAACTAAATTTTATCAAATATATGAGAAATGTCAATATATTTACTTGTTTTTTAAAAGTATTTTATATAAAACTATGATTATTTCAATATTTCTCTTGATTACTATGGTATGTAATAAAAATCTTATTAATTGATAGCTATTTTTTGAAATAGGATAATTATGTATATTTAGCAAAAATACGTGTATCTTATTCTATAATACACGCATTTTTGCTAAAACATATATAACTTAAATATCATTTACTTCTTTTATACTTAAGCCAATTTTTTTGTTTTCTTTGTCTACATTCATAATCTTGGCTTTGATGTTTTCTCCAATTTTTAAAACATCCTCCGCCTTTTCAATTCTTTTGTGGCTTATTTGAGAGATGTGTACTAATCCATCAATTCCAGGTTCTAATTCTACAAAAGCACCGAAGGGAGCAAATCTAACTACCCTCCCTAAGACTATGCTGCCTACAGGATATTTTATATCTGCACTATTCCATGGATCATCCTGTAATTTTTTTATGCTTAAAGACAATTTCTTTTTTTCCTTATCAATATCTAAAATATATACATCTATTTTATCTCCTATTTTTAATAGATCAGATGGTTTTGAAACTCTACCCCAAGACATTTCAGTTATATGTAATAGACCATCTACTGCTCCTATTTCTATAAAAGCTCCAAAATTAGTTAATCTTTTTACTTCCCCTTTTACAACAGTATCCTTTTCTAACTTAGCCCAAGTTTCTTCTTCTTGAATTTTCTTCTCTTCTTTTAATATTTCTCTTCTTGAAGCCACTATTCTTGTGTTATTTTTAGATTCATCAAATTCTATTACATTAACAGTCAATTCTTTTCCTTTATAAGAACTCAAATCTTCTATATGATTTAGTTCTATATGAGAAGCCGGTATAAATAATCTTACTATACCATTGTATAGGGATACTAAACCTCCATTTACTGCTTCTTTCACTTTAACAGTTATTGTAGTTTTATTTTGAAATGCTTCTTTTATTTCTTTATAAGCATTTTCCCTATCTAATTCTATCACAGATATAATTGGAGGATGATTTTCCGATCCCAATCTAATTACTTTAGCTTTGATGTTTTCACCTTTTTTTAATAAACTATCTAAATCAGCATTATCTTCTTTAGTTAGTTCATTTAAAGGTAGTAGTGCATCTGATTTATATCCTATATTAACAAAAGCTTCTTTATTGCTAGTATTAATAGAGGTAACTTCCCCTTCTACTATTTTCCCTATTGATATTCGAGTATCATTTTTTTTCATATACTCTAACTGCTCATTTAATTCTAAATTTTTATCTTCGCTCATTTTAATAATAGCCTCCTTTATTATCCAATCAGGTGTTGAAGCACCTGCTGTAACACCAATTATACAATTTTTTTTGTTTATAATATTATCAGGTATCTCACCTGCATTTTCTACATGAATAGTGTTAATACAGTTTTTCTTACATATTTCAAAAAGCTTAGTGGTATTGGAACTGTTCTTGCCACCAATAATTACCATGACATCAGTTTTCTTTGATAAGTCTTCTGCTGCTTTTTGTCTAACTTTAGTAGCACTGCAAATTGTATTAAAAGCTATAATTTCTTTACATTCCTTTATTACTTTGCTTAGAACCTTTTCCCAGTGCTCTTGTTTTTCAGTAGTTTGAGATACCACACAAATTTTTTTAGGTAACTTTCCCAAGTCCCTCTCATCTCTAGAAATAATAGCGGAATTATTACACCAGCCATTGATTCCAACTACCTCTGGATGGGTTCTATCTCCTACTATAAGTATTGCATATCCTTCTGAATAATATCTTTGAACTTTCTTTTGTATGTTGGAAACATAGGTGCAGGTGGCATCAATAATTTTTAAATTCTTTTCTTTTAACTTATTTAATACATCCATAGAAATACCATGGGATCTAATAATTATTACATCATTTTCCTTTAAATTATCAATATCCTCTAATTCTATAGGGAATATATCCTTATCCTTTAAGTAATTTACTACATCATTATTATGTATTAATGGACCCAAAGTGTAGATTCTTTTATTAAAATCTTCCTTAGCTTTTATAGCCATGTCTACTGCTCTTTTTACACCATAACAAAATCCAGAATTCTTTGCTAGAATTATACCCATAAAATCACCTACAATTGATTAGACATTTTTCTTCTTATATAATTAGACATCTTATCTACTACTTTAAGTACTGTCAAATTTGAAGTATCTATTTCTATGGCATCATCAGCCTTTTTTAATGGGTTTGCCTTTCTAGTAGTATCAATAAAATCCCTTTTTATTATATCTTGAAATATATTATTATATTCAACATTTATTCCGTTTTCTAGTAGTTCATCATACCTTCTTTTAGCTCTTACTTCTGGTGAAGCGGTTAAATAAAACTTAAAAGGGGCTTCAGAAAGGACAACGGTTCCTATGTCTCTTCCATCCATAACCACATCATATTTTTTAGACATCTCCTTTTGAAGTTGAACTAATAATTCCCTTACTTCAGGTATCGCCGCATATAAGGATACATTATTACTTATTTCAGGCTTTCGTATTTCTTCACTTACATCTTCTCCATTAATGATTAATCTATCATTTGAAAAATGCATTTCTAAAGATTTTATTAATCTACATAGGATATCTGTATCCTCTGGAGATACATTATTTCTTTTAGATAATAAGGTTACACCTCTATACATTGCCCCAGTATCAATATACATCAGGTTAAATCTTTTTGCTAATACTTTTGCAATAGTACTTTTTCCTGCACCAGCAGGTCCATCAACTGCAACAGCTATTCTCAATGTCAAACTCCCTTTCTATTAACATACAATCTAATATATTCTATAAGAAATATTAAATTCCTCTATTTTTTTATTTGTTAATCAAATCCTTACGTAAGGATATTGCATCCTTTAAATAAACATAATTTATATTAACTCTTTCTCCATTACATAATACTAGAATTCTAATACATTTTTTTAAAGAGTTTTCTACATTCATTTCATTAAAGTGCATAATAGCTACCTTATGTAAGTTATAATATTTTCTTATATACTTTCCTGGATAAGCCGCAGTGATATCATCTGTGCAGGAAAATGTAATAGACACAATATGTGAAATATCTAATTCATTTTTCTCTATAATTTTACCAAATAATTCTATAGAAGCGGCTTTTATTTCACTAGAATTATTTTTGCCAATTGTAGTAGCTCCTCTTATTGCAAACATTATTTTTCACCTACCATTATACCAGCTAGATAACCAGTTGAAAAAGCAATTTGAATATTATATCCTCCAGTATATGCATCAACATCTAAAACTTCTCCTGCAAAATATAAGTTATTAATTATTTTTGATTTCATAGTCGATGGATCCAGTTCTTTCACACTGACTCCTCCTGATGTTACGATAGCTTCTTCAATAGGTCTTAACCCTTTTACTTTCATATTTAAATTTTGAAGCAATTTAACTAGATTTTTTCTTTCCTCTTTAGTAATAGAATTTACTTTTTTATTTTCAGGTATATTAGATAATTTAATAATTACATCAATTAGTTTTTTTGGCAACAAATCCTCTAATGAGTTTTTAAAGTCCTTATTTATATATTTAGCAAAATCCTTTTGTATTCTTTTATCTAGATTTTCTTCACTTAAAGCTGGTTTTAAGTTGATAACAACATAGAATGTGCCATTTTGTTCTATAAACCTACTAGCACTTAATACTATAGGGCCAGAAATACCAAAATGAGTAAATAACATTTCACCAAACCCATTATATATAATTTTACCTTTACAGTTCTTTATATAAAGCTCTACATTTTTTAGGGATAATCCCTGTAGTTCCTTTATCCAAGGTTCTTCTATCTCTATGGGAACTAAAGAAGGCTTTAAATCCACAATGGAATGTCCTAATTTTTTTGCAAATTTATGACCATCACCTGTAGAACCAGTCTGTGGATAGGATACTCCTCCTGTAGTTATTATAAAGTAATCCCCTTTTACAACATGATTATTTTTTAATTTTGCAGAGGTAATATGTTTATTACTACTTATTAGTTCTTCTACAGGGTTATTTAAGATAACCTCTACTCCCCTATTAAGAAGCTCTTTTTCCAAGGCTTTAATTATATCTGATGATTTATCAGATTCCGGAAATACTCTATCTCCTCTTTCAACTTTTAGTTTTACCCCTAGTTTTTCAAAAAAGTTCATTACATCCTCATTAGTATAAGTATATAGAGAGCTATATAAAAATTGTGGGTTGCCAGGTATATAGTCAAAAAATTCGTTTATATCCTTTCCATTGGTAACGTTACATCTTCCTTTACCAGTTATAAAAAGCTTTTTGCCTAGTTTTTCATTTTTTTCAATTAAAGTTACACTATGTTTTCCAGCAGCGGTTATTGCGGCCATCATGCCTGCTGGACCTCCACCTATTACTACCACTTTAGCCATGTTTATGCTACCTCCTAAATAAGAAAACGAACCTAGCTAAAGGTTCGTTTAATTCTAGTCTACTCTTTTCTCTTTATAAGAATAAACTTCGTAATCTTCCCATATTTTTTCTAACCTTGAAAATGTAGAAGAAATTGTTTCCTTTTCTCTAAGACCCACAGCAATAATTAATGCATTTACCACACTAAGCGGTGCAACTAATGAATCAACAAAAGAAGCCATATTACTTTGAGCTATTAAAGTATGATCTGCCCTAGCTGCCAAGGGTGAAAGTAAACTATCAGTAATTGCAATTACATTTGCCCCTCTGCTTTTAGCATAATCTAGAGCTTCAATAGTTCTTCCTGCATATCTAGGAAAACCAATTCCTATTACCAAATCTTCTTCCGATACATTAAGCATTTGCTCAAATATATCGCTTACTCCATAACCTATTACTGTCGCATTATCAAGTATTAAATTTAAATAAAATCCTAAAAACTCAGCAATAGCTGTTGAACTTCTTAGACCAACTATATAAATTCGTTTTGCTGAAAATATACTATTTACAACATCATTGAAAGTTTTCTGATTAATTTTTTCTAAAGTTGCTCTAATATTTTCCATGTCTGATTTTAGTACACTTTTAAGTGCACTTTCTTGACTTATAAAATCATTAGATAGCTCTATCCTTTGAACTGTTGTTAATTTGTTTTTTATTAGTTCTTGTAATGCCTTTTGCAATTTTGGATAGCCACTAAATCCTAATTCATTTGCAAATCTAACTACAGTAGACTCACTTACCCCTACACTTGTTCCTAATTTAGCTGCAGTCATAAAAGCAGCTTTATCATAATGTTTTAAAATATATTCTGCAATTAATTTTTGACCTTTACTAAGTCTAGGAAACTTTATTTGAATAGTACGCATTAAATCTTGTTTTTCGTCTTCCATTAAAACCAATCCTTTCTCCATATCCCCTTATGTATTGCAATATTTATTTCATTTTAACATCTATTGAACATATTATCAACACATCTTTCAATTTTTACTATAACTCTTTGTAAATTGTTAAAACATTTTTACCATCTTTTTCAGTTAATCCAAAGGCTATATCCATTTTATTTAAATTTTTATTTAAAAAGTCTACAACTTTATACATATCCTCATAATACTCAAACCCCTTAGTTGCAATTAACTCTAAATCATTTTTCATAGGTTGCTTCCTCCCAATTAATTTTTATAGCTATAAATTCTATCTGGAATAAAAAAATAATAATAAGTTTTAAAAAATGAATGAAATAATATTTATCATTCATTCCTCAAATATTCAACTTCAGTATCTTTTAAGTATCTCCATTTCCCTATTTTTAAATCTCCTAAATGAATTTTTCCAACGGATACTCTCTTTAAATTTATAACTGGATGATTAATTTTTTCGCACATTCTTCTTATTTGCCTATTTTTACCCTCGTGTATTACTATAGAAACTTTTGCATTTCCATTTTGAAAAGAAAGCATTTCAATTTTTGCAGGTGCAGTTATATAATCTCCAATATCTATACCTTGATTAAATTTTTTCATTTCATACTTTGTAGGAATGCCTTTTATTGTAGCAATATATTTTTTATTTTTTTCCTCCCTAGGATGAATTATCTTATTATATATATCACCATCATTGGTTAGCAATATTAATCCAGATGTATCATAATCTAATCTTCCTATTGGATATATTCTTTCCTTAACCTTAACTAGGTCTAATATGGTGTCTCTTCCCCTTTCATCTTTTACTGTACATACATAACCTTCTGGTTTATTAAGAGCTATATAAACCTTATTTTCCTCTAATTTTATTTTTTTATCATATACCTGCACTTTATCAATTTCAGAATCTATTTTACAACCTAGTTCTGTTACTACTTGCCCATTAACTTTAACATCACCTTGAAGTATAATATCTTCACATTTTCTTCTAGAGGCAACGCCACACCTTGCCATGTACTTTTGCAGTCTTTCTACCATTAATATAAACACTCCTTTTAGTCCTCATCATAAATATTTCTTTTCAGCATCTTTATATATTTATTGTATAGATAATTAAAATCATTTTTCTCTAAATCTCTAAAAAAGTCCATTCTATGTTTTCTTACTCTGAGCTTTCCATTAGCTATTCTCGGATTTCCTTTTAAAGCATCATCTAAGGAACTTTTTCTTAGATGTATTTTATTGTTTACTATTAAATTCTTAAGTATTCTATCCCCTACATCATTATTTGAAATTACCAATGAAAGACCTCTTTCATCCATTAAATCTTCAGGAGCCTTCCAAAAGTCACCTATAGTTAAATCCCCAGCCCTTGGAATTGCAGAAAATTTGCAATCATAACAGCTATTATTTGAATATAAATCACATATAAATCCATTAAAAAAGGGATCTTCAGCCTTTGAACATTTGTATATATAGCCGTCTTTTGTAATTAGCTTTACCTGTCCTTTAGACCAGCCTAATTCTTTATCCCTAAAATTAAAATAAACAATTTTACCATTCTTAGATTTATCAAATAGGTATTTTTGAAAAGCAGTAATAGATGGTACACCATGACATATAAGATCAACAGTTATTAATTTTTCACTATTTATAACTTTTTTTATAGCTGCGACTTGGCAAGGAACACCAATAAATAGAACATTTTTGTTTTCCATATCAATTATTTGTTTGATTCTTTTATAAGTGAAGCCTATATTGCTCTGTATATATTTAGAACCTATTATCTTTTGTAAATCATCTTTATTTCTAATTTCTATATGCTCTGCTAAGAAATCCTTATTCCATGCAACACCAAAAACTACTCCACCATGATCTAATACGTGTTCAGCAATTTCTGAGGATAGTCCTCCTGATGAGCTCAATTTTCTTATATTTTCATTTAGAGTATAGGATGCATAAATCTTTAAATATTGTTTCTGTCTATTTTTATTATTATACTCTATTGATGGACAGCTATTTTGACATTTATTACATTCCACACAGATATGCTCATCTACCTTAGGATAATAGAATCCATCTTCACTTAAATTCATTTTTATAGCCTGTGTGTTACAAACATTGTAACAGGCAAAACAACTTGTACATTTATCTAAACCTATTTCATCTATAGCTGGTTTCATATAAAAACACTCCCTTTAAGTCTCTTAAGTTTCTATTGAAATTCATATTACATTATATTATAGTCTATTTAATTAGCCTAGTAAAACTATAGAAAATTGAGGATAAAAAAGCATATAGTGTATAAAATCACTATATGCGCTAATATTATTGAGGTAATAATATAAACCTTAATATAAACAATATTGCAAGTACATAGATTATTGGATGTACTTCTTTATATTTACCAGTAGCTATTTTCATTATAGGATAAAATATTATTCCAGCAGCTATACCATTGGCAATACTATAACTAAAAGGCATAATAGCTATAGTAAAGAAGGCAGGGACAGCTTCAGTAAAATCATCAAAGTTAATATTTTTAACAGAACTCATCATAAGAGAACCAATTATAATAAGAGCTGGTGCTGTAGCTTCTGCTGGTATTATTCCAACGAGATCTCCTAGAAATAAAGATAAAGCAAATAGTATGCCAACAACCACAGAAGTAAGTCCAGTTCTTCCTCCCTCTGCAATTCCGGCAGTGGATTCAATATATGTGGCTGTTGTTGTTGTTCCAAATAATGAACTTATTGTTGTAGCTATAGCATCAGCTAAAAGTGCTTTCTTCATATTTTTAATTTTACCATCAGGCAATATCATGTTCGCCTTTTCTGCAGTTCCTACTAAAGTACCGATAGTATCAAACAGATCTACAAGGCTGAAAGTAAGTATTACCATAAATATACTAGTTAAGGCACCAATGAAGCCTGTACCATTATGCGTTATAAGGCCTTTAAAATCAAAAGCTAAAAATGTTGGTGCAACACTTGATGGAATGCTAAAAGGCTTTAATCCGGTTATGTTAGTTATTCCCATTGGAATACCTATCAATGTAGTTATTACTATGGACAATAGCATTGCTCCCCTAATGTTCCTTGCCATTAAGATTACCATAGTAATTATACCTATTAAAGTTAAAATAGTATGGGGGTTAGTAAAGC
The DNA here is from genome assembly GCF_002995785.1 of Clostridium liquoris. Taxonomy (GTDB): domain Bacteria; phylum Bacillota; class Clostridia; order Clostridiales; family Clostridiaceae; genus Clostridium_AO; species Clostridium_AO liquoris. The sequence goes on from NZ_PVXO01000034.1 coordinate 25,246, forward strand.
TTCCAAAGCTTACTAGTGTAGCAGGATTAGCTACAATAATGCCACCACTTTTTAATCCTATAAGGGAAACGAATAAACCAATACCTCCTGTTATAGCAACTTTTAAATTTTGTGGAAGGGCTTCAACTATCTTCTCTCTTATTGAGGTTATAGTAATAAATATAAATAATAATCCTGATATAAATACAGCAGCCAAGCCTTGTTGCCATGTATAACCCAAAGTTAAACAAACACTATAGGTAAAGAATGCTGTTAAACCAATGCCAGGAGCTACTGCAAAAGGTAAATTCCCGTATAAACCCATTATAATAGTTCCAATTGCTGAAGTTAAACACATACCTACGAAAGCAGAGGCAACTATTGGATCATTTAATGTAGATAGTGTAGCAGCTGCATCTCCTTTTAAGCCCTGAGCATTCATACCTGAAAATTTCAATATATTGGGAATTACAAGTAATGCATAAGCCATAGTAATAAATGTAGTGAAACCAGCTAATACTTCTGTTTTTACATTTGTATTATTTTCATCTAGTTTAAAAAATGAATTTAAAAATGAGCCTTTTTTTTCTTTTGAATGAATATTATTCATATCTTCCTCCTTAGTAATTAAAATTTTATAAAAAAAATCTGTTAAGGATATAAGCAAATCCGTTAACAGAATCTAATATATACATATGTTATATATTGAAACAGACTCACCCATAGAGAGAAATTCGCGGTTTCTCGTAGAAACTTCTGAACCTTATTATCAGAATTATATGGATAGAATTCTTCTATAAAATTATATTTTTATATATTAACATTGTGAACGAAATAAGTCAATATTTATATTTTTTAAAAGAAAAAAATTAAATATTGACTTATTTCGTTTATTCCACATCTTGAATACTTATAGTCCTAGTATGTTTCGTGTGATTCCATTCCTTATTATTTTTATCCATTATTCCCTGTATAGTAATCGGAATCCAAGTAAGAGTGTATATTCCATATAACAAATACCATATAAAAATTTTAATTGAATGTTTTTTATTTAGGACAAGTAATAATAGTATGAACATGGCAATGTAAACTAAATTGCCAAAAACTATTTCATAGGATTTTGGATTACTTCCAAATATAGATGAGATGACAACTATGTTTAAGGAATAAACGGAAAACAAAGCAAACATTGCTTTGGATAACTTCTTTTCAAGCATCATAATAAGTGGAGTAAATAAAAATTGTAGTATACTAAAAACCTTCCAAATAACTGGAGCAAATAAATCATTTATTACAAAAATGTTAAGCCCTTTTTCAGCATTATTCTGGGCTAAGGTTAATGCTACAGATATACCTAGTAATAAAGTAACAAGGGGCTGAATTGTATACAAAGCGCAATCCAAAGCTGTAAAATCTTTATCTTTTATAGATTTATGAAGCAGCTTTGTAAAAAATCTAGAACCTACATCTGCAAATCCTTGCATCCATCTTTTTCTTTGATTCCAAGATTGCTTAAGGGTTATTGGTTTCTCATCATAAACTACAGCATTATGGGCCCAACCAACTTTATAACCATGCAGCACAAGCTTGCAGGTAAACTCTAAATCTTCAGTAAGACAAGTAGCACCCCAGCCTAGTTGTTTTAAAATCTCAGTATCTACACAAAAACCTGTACCTCCAATTTGATTGGATAATCCTAAATTTGCCCTGGCTAATTGGAACAATCTATTTGCAGTCCAAAATGATATGGAATAGGATTGAGTTATCCATGAATCATCTGGATTTTTGCTATCAATATATCCTTGCACTACTCTATACCCTTCACAAAGCTTACCATTCATTTCATTTAAAAAGTTTTTTGAGACCAAATTGTCTGCATCAAAAATGGCTATAGCATCGTAATCTTTTTCCATGGCAAATATTTTGCTAAACATCCATTCTAATGCATAACCTTTTCCTCTTTTATTCTGTATATTCCTTTCAAATACATTAACATTAGCTTTTTTTGCTATGCTGGCAGTATTATCTGTGCAATTGTCAGCGATTACATAAATATCATACAGTTCTTTTGGATAATCTAAAGACTTTAAGCTTTCAATTATATTGCTAATAACTGCTTCTTCATTATGTGCAGCTACAATAAGAGCAAACTTTTTTTCTGATTTATATTTACTTGAAGTTAAATCTTCTTTTTTAAATAATCCAAATAATGATAATATTAAATAGTACATTGTTATTAAAAACACTGTAATTTGAAATATTGCCGTTGAATAATAGATAAAATCTTCCATAATATCACTTCCATCTCATTGTTTTGGCTTTTTGATAGCATCAATTTTATAATACCACATTTTTTTAAAATAAAGCTTGCAATTGCAATGTTTTGATTATTCTGGCAATATTCAACATACAATAAAAGGAACCTTACTAATCAGCAAAGCCCACCTTAACTTAATTTTACCCATATTAAAATTTTTTATTAATAATTTATTAAAATACTCTATAATGAGTTCACCTATTTGTAATTTCTTTTATAATATCGTAATTTAAATCTTTTTTTACTAATTTTTATTTATTTTTTTGTTAGTTATTTATAAGGATTAAATTGTAGTTAAGTGGTTTACTTTTATTTTTTATTACATAATTTTCATTATGTAAACTATTTATGATGAATGATAAATGTTTGGTTTACATTTTTAAATTTATCTGCATAATTAATATTATGTAAATAAGTACTATAGTACATTATTTCATATTCACAAATGATTTTATATTGAATATACTATAATAATATAACCTTCTTTCTATATAAATGGTTTAACATATTATAAAAAGGAGGGATATATATGGGACACAAGCATAAAAATCGTTGTAAACATGATTGCCGCCAAAAAAAATGCAATTGTACTAGTAGATGTTGTAATACTGGATGTGATTTTTGTAATATCTTTAGCTCTTCATGTAATAATTTTATAGTTCCACTTGTAATTTTAGCCCTTTTAGCTAGAAGATAGAATATTTCAAAACCTATAAAATGACAGCTATTTATATTGCTGTCATTTTATAGGTTCTCATAGTACATTTATTTAGTTTTAATGGTATAATTATACTAAGTAAGTATTTATTTTTATGGGGGTAATGCTATATGGATTCCTATTGTTTTTACGCTCTTGAAGAAACCAATATTGATGATATATCAAAATATATATTAGATAAAATTAATGGTAGAGATAAGATACTTATATTATGCATAGGCAGTGATAGCTGCACAGGTGATTCATTAGGTCCATTGACAGGTACTTTGTTAAAAAAACATAATTGTCCGTGCACCATAATGGGAGACTTGGAAAATCTAGTAGATTACAATAATTTAACACAGAAAATAAATTATATAAAGGATCATTATAAAGATCATTTTATTATTGCTATAGATGCATCTTTAGGAGATAAAAACAATATAGGTAAAATAATTATAGAAAATGGCTCTATATCTCCTGCTACTGCATTAAAATCAGGAAACTGTTCTGTAGGCGATATTTCTATTAAAGCAGTAGTAAATAGATATTCTTCTATAAAATATGCTAATGAATACATACTTCAACAAACTAGACTCTATTATGTTTATTCCATGGCAGAAATATTATCAAAAGCCATATTAAAAGCTATAAATGACAATTTAAATTCACATGAAAACGTATACTTAAAAGATACAAGAGATATATTTAGTAATTCAGTACCTTCTAGATAATTATGCACTAGTATAAAAAGGATCTAAAATGATTAAAAACCTTAATACACTCTTAGCTTAATCATTTTAGATCCCTTTATATTATTAGAATAACCAAAATACTCTTTAATATACTTTGTGGTTCGATGATATTACCTTTCTTCTTACAAGGGCATTTACTAATATTAAAGCAATAAATCCACCAATTAAAGCCGTAATAAGTTGAGGTATTCCCATCATTATAATTAATTTAGATGCAACTTTGGGTGGTATACCTAATTTAAATACATGTATTAATTTACTAGCAGCTAAATATAAAAATCCAAACTTTATAAATGCTCCAATGACTATAGCAATATATTTTAAACTTTTAACCTTATTACTTATTATACCAAAAACAAGTACAAATAAGATATTTCCAATTATTATAAATGGAACAAAAGGAGCCATAGGACTAGGAAGTTGTCCTATTATCAACGCAAGCATTGGAGTTAATGTTCCTAATAATACTGCCCATGATACACCACAACTATAAGCTGCAACAATTAATGTGGCATTAACAACAGAGCCTACAATTACTTGACTTATCTGGGGAAAACTTCTTCCCAAAGCTTGTATTGCTATGGCAATAGCTAATAATAGAGCTGTTCTTACTAATTTTTGTGATTTGTTCATTAAATCTCCTCCAATTTATAGATTATTTTATATCCTTAAATACTTCTGTAACTCTTTTAAGTATTCCATTAATATGTGCTATGGCTATGCCATAATTTGTTATTGGTACATCATAATTTTTAGCTTTTAATATTCTGCTCATCATCTGTTTTCTATTAAACATACATGCTCCACAATGTATTATTAGCTTATAGTTTTTAATATCATCAGGAAAATCTGAACCAGCACTAACTTTAATTTGTAGTTCACCACCTGCTTTTTCATTAAGCCAATTAGGTATTTTTTCCCTTCCTATGTCTCCTTTCAAGGCATGATGAGTACATGCTTCAGCTATAAGTACTTTATCTCCAGGCTTTAATGAATCTATGGCTTTAGCACCTTTAATAAGACTTTTTAAATCTCCCTTATATCTGGCCATAAGTATAGAAAAAGAGGTTAATGGTATATCCTTAGGTACTATTTCATTTACCTTCTTAAATACCTGAGAATCTGTTATAACTAAATCTGGTTTAAAATTTAATTTATTAATAAAATACTCTAATTCTGAATCCTTTACCGTAATTACTACAGCATCCTTATCTAATATGTCTCTTATAGTTTGCACCTGGGGTAAAATAAGCCTTCCTTTAGGCGCTTGTATATCTTGTGGTGCAACTAATAAAACTACATCTTTAGGGTTTATTATATCCCCTACTAAAGTACTTCTTTCAAAATTCAAGGGAGCTTTTTCAATTATTGTATCCTTTAACTTGTCTATATTAGTGTTCTCTTTTGCACTAACTTTTACAAATGGTATGTTAAATTTACCCTTAAAATACTCCTCATTTACTTCTAATTTATCTATTTTGTTTATTACTCCAATTACAGGAATATTCTTTGAAGACAATTCTTCGTACCATCGTTTTTCTAAAGTTAACTCTTCACTTTCCGAAGTAAATACCAAAATAGCCAAATCTGTTTTATCCATAACCTGTTTTGTTTTCTTTATTCTAAGCTCTCCAACTTCACCAAAATCATCCAACCCTGCAGTATCTATCATCATAACAGGACCTATGGGCAAAAGTTCCATAGCCTTATAAACTGGATCAGTGGTAGTTCCTGCTTTATCTGATACAATTGCTATTTGTTGATTTGTTAAAGCATTTATTATACTTGATTTCCCAGCATTTCTTTTCCCAAATATAGCTATATGCAATCTATTTCCCTTAGATGTGTCTTGCATAAATAATTCCTCCTATGTTACTTCATAAATTTAAAATATTTTTTCTTAAATGAATCCCCTCTATTCAAGGATATCTTTTTATCAATATTCAATATATAGTCTTCTAGTTCTTTTCTCTCTTGTTTTATTGTCTTTTCTTCCTTAGCCTTGTTAGGATATATTTCATATAATCTTCTGTATTTATATGGCTCTACCTTTTGCATAATAACATTGGCTCCACAGCTAAAAGCTATTCCTTTATGGGTAGAATTAATTACCCCCAAAGAAGTAGTAGCAGGAAGATGCGTATTTTTTAAAATAAGTCTAGATAAAGCTAATACCTTCAAGGTTAAGAAAGTATCTCCTTTTTTATATTTTTTTAGCTTAGTTTCAGGATGTGGTATAAAAGGACCAATACCTGCCATGTCCACCTGCAATTCCTTTAGCAGCATAATGTCCTTTGCTATAGTCTCATAGCTTTGTCCAGGAAGACCTATCATAAAACCACTGCCAACCTGATAGCCCAATTCTTTTAAATTCTTTAAACATTTTATTCTATTCTTAAATGAAGAATGAGGGTGTAATCTATTATATAAATCTTCATCTGCTGTTTCGTGCTTTATTAAAAATCTATCAGCCCCGGCTTCCTTAAATGCCTTATATTCTTCAAAGTCTCTTTCCCCAATGCTAAGAGTTATGGCAATATCCCCAATAGACTTAATTTGTTTAATTAAATAACATATCTTTTCTTTTGTGTACCATAAATCCTCTCCAGATTGCAAAACTATAGTTTTATATCCAGCAATATATGCCTCTCTTGCAGTATTAATAATTTCTTCTAAAGGCATTCTGTATCTTTTTATATTACAATTATAAGAATTTAAGCCACAATATGCACAGGCACATCTGCAAAAGCTAGAAAATTCAATGATAGCTCTTATCTGAACTTTATTTCCACAGTATTCTTCAGTTATTTCTTTTGCCTCATTGAATAGATAACTTACCTCATTCTCATTTAGTTTTAATAATATTACCATTTCATCTTGTGATAAGACTTCCCCTAAAGCTGCTTTATCAATTATTTCTTTGTAATTCATAAATGTACTCCTATATTATTTCTTTGTCATGGCAGATTTAACATTTACTCCAGTAACTTTTCCAAGCTTTCCTGTCATAGCGCTTATTTCGTCTGAAGTTCCGTCCACAATCAATGAAATTACACTTATTTCTTTTTCTTTATAAGGTATTCCCATTCTTCCAACAATTATATTTGCAAATTGGTGAAGGATTTCATTTACTTTATTTGCACTTTCAAATTCTTCTACTACAATGCCCACTACCCCTACTCTTTTCTCCATATCCATGATTCAATTCCTCCTATGCATATCACTAAAAGCAAAAAACCTTCCGGCAAAAACTGGAAGGTCTATATATCACAATGACATTTCATTTAAAAGTTATATACTCTATGTAATATATTTATATTTTCCTTCCCTTTTGCTTAGAATTTTCCTTACAATTAGGTTATATTTTTTCATTAAATCTCTTTTATCGGAAACACCAATAAATGGGATACATATTAATTATATTTTTATATACCAAACTTGTCAACTATGTATGTACAATTAAAATCTAATAATAAAGCTTTCTTTAAACACAAGATGAATAAACAGCATAATAATCAGAATAAAGGCTAAACTTCTATGAATCTTAACCCAATTACCCCTTACATTTTTATTAATATAAGTTCCATAAATACCAAGTAAGAAAACAATCCACATAGTACCTGCTGCTATTATTCCTGTTATAGAAAGTCCTTCTACATTAAACATTATAATAAAATGAACTATAACTGCTATAGAGCCTATAATACCAAAGTATCTATGATATTTCACAACAAATTTCATAAGTATTCTATAATAATTTACAAACTTTTTTTTATCTTTACTTAGTTTTACAATGTATTTTTTATTAATATACTTTATAAAAAAATTTAATAAGGCACCCCCATATCCTATTGCGCTTATCCAGCCAAAAAATCCTGCCAAATCTTTCATACTATTTCCCCCATTACAAAATTATATTCGTATTATATCACTTTATTATCTAAAACACACTATTTAAAAGAGCTGGTATTACACCAGCTTTAAGAAAATATTACCCTATCACTTAACTCTTCCTTAATTTTTAAATCACCAAAATGATCTAATAGTTTTTCTACTGTTAATTTTTTCTTTTCATCACCATTAAAGTCAAAAGTTACATTACCCCTATGCATCATTATTAATCTATTTCCCAAATTTATAGCATAGTTTAAATTATGAGTTACCATTATTGTAGTTATATTATTTTCATTTACTATATCTTCAGTTATCTTTATTATCTTTTCTGCAGTTTTAGGATCTAATGCTGCAGTGTGCTCATCTAGTAATAGTAATTTAGGTTTCTTCATAACAGACATAATAAGTGAAAGTGCCTGTCTTTGTCCTCCAGATAAAAGTCCAACCTTATTATTTAACTTATCTTCTAACCCTAAATCTATTTCCTTTAACATACTGCGAAATAATTCTATATTCTTTTTATCTATGCCAGAAGTTAATCCAAATCTTTTTCCCTTATTATATGCCATAGACATATTTTCTAAAATAGTCATATTTGACGCTGTCCCCATAGATGGATTTTGAAATACTCTTCCTATGTGCTCTGCACATTTATATTGAGGAATCTTATTTATTTCCACTCCATCTAGTATTATCTTGCCACTATCTTCTTTTATAGATTGAGATATTATATTTAATAAAGTTGACTTTCCTGCTCCGTTACTTCCTATTACAGTAATAAAATCTCCTTCATTGACAACTAAATTAAATCCCTTAAAAATTGTTACTTCGTTTATTGTATTCTTATTAAATGCTTTCCATAGATTTTCTATTGCTAGCAATGTTTTCACCCCCCAAAGAAGACTTTTTACCGATTTTAAAATTAAACTTTTTATTATTAAGCAAAAGAGCTATTACAACAATAATTGATGTTATAAGTTTTAAATCAGTAGGAGGTAGACCAAGTTTTAATGCTAACGCTACTGAAGCTTTATAAATTAATGCACCTATTATAGTTAAAGTAGTTCCATTTAAAATACTGCCTTCTTTAAAAATTGAATTTCCCATAATTATTGCTGCTAAGGCCATTACTACTGTACCAGCTCCCATTCCTACATCTGAAAATCCTTGATATTGGGCCATTATTGAACCTGACATAGCTACAAGACCATTAGATATCATTAAACCTAAAACCTTAATTTTATCCGTATCAACAGCTAATGAAGTAACTAATTCTTCATTATCCCCTACAGCTTTTAACATAAATCCTAATTTAGTATTTAGAAATAAATCTAGTAGTATTTTAGATATTACTGCAAATATAAGAATAACTGCTAAAGACATAATATTTCCTGAAAAAATTGTGTCTTTACCAAATAAAGGAACATTCGATTTCCCCATTATTCTTAAATTTATAGAGTAAAGTCCTGTCATAACTAAGATACCTGATAATAAATTTGTTATTTCTAATTTTACATGTAATATTCCTGTTACCATTCCTCCAATAGCACCTGCTGCAAAGGACATTACACAAGCCAATAATGGATTTATTCCTTTCATTAAACATAGAGCTGTTACAGCAGCCCCTAAAGGAAATGTGCCATCTACAGATAAATCTGGGAAATCTAAAATTTTATAAGTTATATAAACACCCATAGAAGCTATGGAAAATATGAATCCGCCTTCTAATACATTTATCAAAATATCCATTATTTTACCCCTCCCTGTACCTTTTCAGATTTCTCAAATATATCCTTTGGCACTTGAATATTCAGCTTTTTAATAGCATCTTCATTTATAACTAACTCCATATCTTTCAAATTACCAACAGGTATTTCCTGGGGAATATTCCCATCTATTATTTTTACAGCTGCTTCTGCTGTTTGTAATCCTAGTTTATAATAATCTATACCTATTGTTGCAATAGCACCTGACACCACATGGGCTCTTTCTCCCCCAAATATAGGTATATTTTTGCTATAACAAGTATTTACTAACAGTGGAATTGCAGATGCCACTGTATTATCTGTAATTAAATATAATACATCTATTTTATTTATAATAGAATTCAAAGATTGAGGTATATCATTGACATTTGTAATTCCTGTGGAGATTACATTCAAATTAAATTCCTTGGAAATAGTTTCTGCCTCTTCTAATTGAATTTCAGAATTGCTTTCGCTGGTATTATAGATAATTCCTATATTTTTAGCTTTAGGTATTAATGTTTTTAATAGTTGAAATTGTTCTTTCATAGGAATTTTATCTGAGGTTCCAGTTACATTAGTTCCAGGCTTTTCTATGGATTTTACTAATCCTGATTTTACTGGATCTGTTACTGCGGTAATCAATATTGGTATATCCTTTGTGGCATTAAATGCTCCTTGAGCCGAAGGTGTTCCAATGGCAAATATTAAATCTTCCTTATTGGATACAAAATTCTTGGCAATATTTTGAGAAGTTTGCATATCCCCTTGAGCATTTTGATAATCAATTTTTATATTTTTACCTTCCTCATAACCCTTATCCTTTAATCCTTGGATAAAGCCTTTTCTTGCAGAATCTAAAGCGGGATGTTCCACAATTTGAGTTATACCAATTTTTAGTACCTTTTTGTCCTGAAGTGATTTTTCTGATCCTTGAGCTTTTGAACAGCCCACAAAAAATGAAGTGCTCAATACTAGTGAGAGTAATACTCCCACTTTTTTCTTTCCTACCATACTACCATCCTCCTAAAATATTAAATTATAAAGATATAAAAAACTCTCCATAGGGAGAGTTTGTATACTAAATAAACCTTAATTAAACAAAATTAAAGTTAACTTCCATATTCCCTACCTAACTACCATACTACGTTTTTTAACTATACTGCTAAACCTTTTAGAACTACCATATTACTAAATAAATTAAGTATATTTAGTATAGATTTTATTATATCTCTCATATTTTGTCAATACATTTTTTTATTTTTCTAATATATATCTGGTATAGAACGATGTCCTAACCCTATTACTACTTCATTTAAGTGTAGAAGTCCTATACTCATGAATAAACATACACTTAAATGTTCACCACATCTAGCTATACCTATCTTTCCTCCAACATTTAAACCATTTGCTTTTATGGATACCTGCATTATTGCCTCTCTTGTTGCCCCTACAACAGCTCCGTCATGAACATGGCAATCCTTTATAAGTCCACATCTTTTTGATGCCACCAATGCCCTCTCCACTATTTTAGTTATAGAATCATTTAAATTTCCACCTACATCTACCGCTACAGTTCTTATATCTCTCTTTTTGAAATTTTCTTCTAACATCTTTTCATCTTCTCTAGATGAAATAGCCATTTGAATAGAAGCCTTTGCTACATCTACACTTTCAATTTTCATTCTAAACCCTCCTTAATATTAAGCTCCGCTATTCTTCCTTCTTGTTTATATTTTATCATAAAACAAGCATGTATTAATAATTTCTTCTGTAACTTTTAAATTTCTTTCTAAAATAAATATACATTAAAATACCATCTACAGCCCACTGCAAGTTTGTTATCCACCAAACATAGGTAACAGGCTTTTTGAGATAATATATAAAATAAAACATTAAAGGTAATCTTATACACCAACCAGTAATTAAAGAAATAGTAAAAGTAGTTTTAGCATCTCCTGTTCCTTTCAAGGCTCCACAAAAAACATTAGAAATAGCTATAAAGGGTTGTTCAATAGAACCTATAAGCAAACATGCTGCAGTGAGATGTATAACTTCCCTTTCTTCACCATTTATAAAGACTTTAGCTAAAAAATTTGGCATAGTAATAAATATAATAGCAAAGAACATTATAATTCCCAAAGAAAATAAGCAACATTTATAAGCATATTTTTTTGCACCTTTAACATCTCTTTCCCCTACCTTCATTCCTACTAGAGTTGTAGCCGCAATACCTATAGCAATGCTGGGCATAACTGAAATGCCTTCTATGTTATTTGCAATTTGATTAGCTGCAAAGGATGCAGAACCTAAACCCATAATCATTGATGTACATATTAATCTACTTATACTATATGCTGCTTCCTCAAAAAAACATGGCATTGTGATAAAAAGTACTTTTTTAATTTTTCCATAGCTGCATCTTATTTTAAATTTAACCTTTATATTAAAGTTTTTTATTACATAAGAAAATAAATATATCATTCCAAAAAATTGAGCTAAAAGTGTAGCCATAGCAGCACCAATGACTCCCAAATCTTTAAACAATATACCGAAAACCAATATAAAATCAAAAAATATTTTGCTTACAGAAATAATTATGGATACTCTAAATGGAGTCTTTGTATTTCCAACTCCTCTTAATATAGAATTTAAAATATTCACAAATAAACTTGGTAATAAAGACAATGCTACTATTTTTATATAAATATCTCCATATTCTAATACTTTGCCATAGGCTTTAAAAAGCTTTAAAATTTCATTGCTAAATCTATAAAGAACAAAAGTACAAATGGAAGCTATAATAATACCAATTTTAATTCCTATGGAAGCATATTCTTCTGCACTTTTTATATCCTTTCCTCCTACGCTTCTAGCTATTAATGAGGTTACAGCTATTCCAAGTCCTGAGGAAATTAAAATATTATAAAAAGTATTTATAATTTCATTGCTCAAAGTCACTGCGCTTACCATTTTATTTCCGCCAAAATTTCCTATCATCATTATATCAAATATATTCATAAAATTATAAACTACCATTTCTGCAATTACAGGAAGGGATATATCTATCACTTCACTTAACACATTATTATTTTTCATTTTTGCATCCCTTCTAAATTGTATTTAATTCCATTACTTAAATATATTAACATGTTAACTTTTTTAACATAGTATTTTAGAAATTACCATACTATTAAACCTTTAAAATAAAGTTTTTAGGTAACAATATATAAAGATAATGTAATATTTCAATTGTTATTTTAGGAGGTGCCTATTTACTAATGAAAAATTGGCATAAAAACAAAACCTGGATTATCTTAATTATTTCATTTATTCTATATTGCAACTTTTATATAAATTCGGGTACTGCTGCTACTTTAGCTCCATCAGCCTCCATCGATAAAGAATTACTAAAAGAAGAAATTCAAAAAATATACAACAAGCGTTCAGAAGTATTCATAAATGGTGATCTAAGTTCTTTGCCACAATACTTTGACACTTCACAAAGATATGGTAAGTGGGCACTAGAACATGAAGTACAAAGAGTAAAATATTTAAGATCTTGGGCTTATCAAAGGGGAATAGTTTTTACTAATGTAAATTCCTCTGTGCTATTGTATAAAACCTATACAACTAAAAATGGTATTAGACTATCTTTAAAGGAACTTTATAAATTTGATTATATTTACAAAGATGACGAACAGCCTGTAACAAATTCATTTGGTGTAGGTATAAGACATACTGTTGATTTGGTCAAAAAAGGTGATAATTGGGTTATATATACTGATTGGTATACAGACTGCTTTGAAGATGGACTAAAAGCCTACACTGGAGATATAAAGGAAATTGATCTTTCTAGAGAAGAAATATATACTATGCCAAATTGTCCAAGGGAAATAAAAACCAGTTATACTGGTAGATATAATAGAATTAAAGCGGCGGAATATGCAGATAAATATTCCGGAGCTTCCCTACAGGAAGGTACAGATTATAAATACAATAGAAAATATAAAGACTTCAATGGTATTGGCGGCGATTGTACCAACTATGCCTCACAAGTATTGGGTGATAAAGAAGCCGGCGGATTAAAATTTGATGGGACCTGGCATTGCACCTACCATCCATTTGGAGGCGGCGAAGGCAGTAGAGCTTTTGTCAATGCAGATGCTTTTAGAGACTATTTAGTGTATAGTGGTAAAGGGCATTTGATAAAAAAAGGAGATTTTAAGCAGGTGGCAATTCCCACTGAAGCTCATCCCTGCGGTATAGTACAAAAACTAGAACTTGGTGATTTAATTTGTTATGCAAAGGGGCATGACATAGATCATTTTGCGGTTATTACCGCATGGGATTCCCATGGATATCCATTGATAAATTCTCACACTACAGATAGATATCATGTACCATGGGATTTAGGTTGGGGTGATAAAAATATATTCTTTCATCTAGTTCACATAAGATAAATATATAATAACAAAATAGGCAGAAGGTTAATCTGCCTATTTAAATTAAACTATTTTAGTTGTCCAATCCTCGCAATTCCATATATCTGTCACTACATCTCTATAAAACTCTGGTTCGTGGCATACAAGCAGTATAGTTCCTTTATTTCTTGTTCAAAATAACCCATGTATTGGTAATCTCCAAGCTCCACTTGGCCAGAAACAGGCTTTATTTGTCCAAGTAAGCTTTTTAAAAGTGTTGACTTACCAAGGCCGTTTGCTCCTACTAAAGCAATCTTTTGTCCTCTTTCCATGTAAAGATTTAATGGCTTTGTCAATGGCTCATCATATCCTATAACTAAATCCTTAGTTTCAAAAATCATCTTACCAGCAGCTCTAGCTTGCTTAAAGTTAAATTGCGGCTTTGGCTTTTCCGCTGTAAGTTCTATTCTATCAATCTTATCAAGCTTCTTTTGTCTAGATTTTGCCATATTAGCAGTAGCAACATTAGCCTTATTTCTAGCAACAAAGTCCTCCAGCTTATCTATTTCCTTTTGTTGTCTATCATAAGCTGCCTCTAATTGAGCCTTTTTAAGCTGGTATAATCTTTGGAATTCATTATAATCTCCAACATATCTTGTTAGTCTTCTATTTTCAATATGATAAATCAAATTAATTACACTGTTTAAGACCGGATTTTGAAGTAATAGCTTACCTAAAAGAATTTTGGTTCTTTGTCCATCAGATAAATCTGAAACATCTTTATCAAGTCCCAAATCTAAAAGTCCTAATCCTTTTGCCACTTCTTCTACCTTAGCATCTATAATATAAAAGCCATTATGATCTAGCATGTCTTGAACTACAGCAGTTCTTTCAAGAGCTTTATTCATCTCGTCTTCATTCATGTCTCCCATACTGCCATAAAGTGTGTTCATTTCTGTTTCAAGATCAAAAAGGTATTGAAATGCACCTCTTAATGCTTCTCTAATTGTCATACCCTTAATTAATGAACCATGCTGATCCATGTAGCCTACTCTAACATTATTTGACCAAATAACTTGTCCTTCGTCTGGCATAAGATTATCTGTTATTATGTTCATAAATGTGGATTTTCCCTCGCCATTAGCTCCAATAAGGCCAACATGTTCGCCTTTTAGCAATCTAAATGAAACATCTTCTAATATAGCTCTATCACCAAAGCCATGGCTAATATTTTTAACAGTTAAAATACTCAATATCTATCTCTCCTTAAATTTTAGAGTAAAGTTACACCTTTTTATATCTTATGAAATATTCTTTCTAAAGCCCCTTCCTTCTACTTCAGATACATCTATTATTGATATAAAGGCATTTTCATCTATTTCCCTTACCATTTGTTTTAACTGAGGCAGCTGAGATAAGGATACAACACAGTAAAGCACCTTTCTGCTTTTATTGGTATAGGCACCTTCTCCATATAAAAAAGTTACACCTCTTTTTATATTTTCCATAATACTTTTGCTTACTTCTTCTTCCTTATCTGTGATAATTAGAATTAATTTATCTCTGTCAAATCCCTTTATAACTATATCAATCATGTAAGAAGTAATATACATGGATACCAAAGTATACAAAGCACTTTTTATTTCAAATATAAAAGCTCCGATGATTACTATAACACAATTTACACCAAAAGTTATTTTACCTATATCAAGGTTCTCATTTTTTTTCTTTAGTACTGAGGCAACAATGTCAAAACCGCCCGTAGATCCATGATTACTAAATGCCATACCAATACCTGCTCCAACTAGTACTCCGCCATATATACATAATAATAAGGGATCATCTATGAAAATTAAGTCTTTTAATGGGGTTGTAATAATAAGCATAATAGAAAAAGATATAGTCCCTATGATTGTAAATACTGTAAACTTTCTATTCATCTTTTTGTAACTCAGATATAAAAGGGGAATATTTATAGCAAATACCGTATATCCTGCAGGTATTTTAAAAACATACTGTATTATTAAGGTAATACCAGATACTCCTCCACTAAGAAGCTTTGCATTTACTAAAAACACATTTATACCAATTGCTGATATTAAAGTCCCAAGTATTATTAAAAGTATATTTTTTGCACTTTTTTTATTGATGTAGTCACTTAATTTCGAATAATCCATCCTCTAATCCATCCTCCTTTACCTTTTTTGTAATGTTAATACTGCAATATTATTATACCCTTTAAATTAAAATACATATTTTAATAATATTATATTTTATTTGGGAAGGAAACAGTAATTTAAAAATTTTATTAAATGCAATTTGTGTCAGTATATTAAAGGTAACATATATTAATATTGTAAGTAATAATTTAATATTTAGAGAGGCGAATTTATGTTTTTTTGTCCACTTTTTACACCAACACTTTTTAGGGTTAATCCTCCTATAACCTATATAAGATTTCTACATGCCATACCTAGTGCGTTAAATATTGATATTTATTTAAATGATAGACTTATGGCAAGTAATCTTTCTTTTAAAAAATTTACTGAATATTCACCTATAGCACCAGGCTATTATACCCTAAAAATATTTGTTTCTGGCAAAACTTCAAATCCCATTATAGACACAAGCTTTTTTGCTACTCCAAATAATATTTTTACTGCAGCTGCCGCAGGTAATCTAAACAATATTCATTTAAAGCTCATAGAAGATATACCTATGACTATAGTTCCTGGTACAACCATGATTAGATTTATACATCTTTCTCCAGACACTCCTACTGTAAATGTAGCTTTAACAAGTAGAGAAGGTATAATCTTTAACAATGTTTCCTTTGGTGAAGTTACTAATTATCAGCAAGTAAGTCCTGGGCATTATGGAATACAAATAACAGCAGCTCACTCAGGCAGTGTAATTTTAATAGTGCCAAGTACGCCCTTTGGTCCTAATAAATTTTACAGCATTTATGCAGTTGGCCTATCCGCTGGTAATCCTCCATTACAAGTATTGCTTCCACTAGATGGCAACAGTTACTTAAAAGTTTAAATATAAAAGCATATGGTTCTAAACACCATATGCTTTTGCCTATATATATTGATTTGCTGCGCAAGCCCAATCTTTTGTTATTTCTCCCATATCTTCTATAGCTATGGTTACATCATTTTTTTCTATTTTTTTATTGGATAGTTTTTTTACTTCCCCAGGAGGGTTTATTAGTGACAAAGATTCTTCTGCCCCTGTGAGCACCCACAATGTTTTACTATTTATAGGTTTTATGCTAAGTTCTCTTTCTCCAATGCCATCTGTAAAATATATGAGAAGATGATTTCTTAATTTTTTTTCGTATATATATTGAAATACTGGTGAAAAGGCAGTTGCCCCTCTGGTATCCACCTTGGCCTTAATATCCCTAATACCCTTTACTCTATACGCCCTTCTAATTGCATCATCACACTCAATTATGGTTATTTCACAAGGATGATTTTTTACTATAGCAAATATTTCTATCATAATCTTTTCTATTTCCCTATCAGTTATACTTCCACTTATATCTATAGCTACTAATATCTGAGCCACATGATTAGATAGCTTACCTCTAAGATCCAATCTATCTGGCTGTCTCCTATCTTTTCTTGTTATAGTCTTTTTATATCCTACAGGCAGTGTACCTATAATCTTTTTAAGATACTCTGCCCAGGATATTTCTGGTCTTTCATTTAGATCCTTTAAAGTTTTTTTTAGTGATTCAGGCATTTTACCTCTATTAGCATTATTTGCAGTGTTTTTAGTAAGCTCCTTTAATTCTTCAAAATTATAGTCATCTTTAGATTCTCTCCAAATATCATGTGCCTTCCATATTTCATGTTTTTTCTCATATTTCCTTGAAGCCTCCACATTTTTTCTCTCTAAAATTTCTGGGCCCTTTTCATCCTTCAATTTTTCCATTGCTTTTTGCAATTCTTCAGCATAGTACTCAGCATTTCTTTCATATTCTAAGTTTGCATTAAAGGATAATTTAATGTTTTCAATAGTAGAGCTCCATGATGGTAGGTGCTGAATATATTGATTTATAGATATATCTAATGCAGTATTAACTACAAAATCACTATATTTTTTTCTCATTTCCTGTCCTCTTTTAACATGATTAAACATAATATGGTATATTTCATGTTTTATCAAAGCCTTCATTTCTTCTAAATTACATTCTAGAAAAATACATGGGTTAAAATGAAGAATAAAATGTGATAAAGATACTGTAGTGCCAATGGCAGTGGCCATATTTAAATCTATCTTTCTCTTCATTTGTATAGTAAAAAGAGCAAAAAAGTTATCCTCATCCTTCATTAATGAAAAAGTACACAGCTCTACTAATTTATAAAACTTCTGAATAAATTCCTTATTTAAAGTTGGCTCTTCTCCCCAACTGTACACTTCCTTTAATAAATTTTTTCTTAAAACCTCAAACTTACTATTTTCCTCCATAATTCTTCCCTCTAATCTTCTATTTGTTCATACATTGAAAAATATCCATTAACAAAGGTTTCATTCATCATAAATTCTTTATAAAGGTTATCTCCATAGTTGAATTTAATTTCCTGCATAATTCCCATTCTAAGATCTGCCGGATATAATTGTAGAAATTTTGAAAATAAATCTATTTCCTTTGTTCTATTTTCTTTATCCTTTAAATAAAGCAATGCATTTTTAGAGGCTAAATATAGTCTTGAATGGCTTTCCTCCTTTACCCTTTCTATTAAAGCTTTATCAATGTCTTCTCTATTAAATAGTTCTTCAGATGTTATTAAGGGATGCTTGTTTTCCTGAAGAAAATTAAAGAAATCTTGAGCAATACTTCCCCCTACATTGCCCTTTACCACATTATAAAATATTCTTGATGGGAAATTATCCTTTTCATTTAAATAAACTTTATAAGCTTTAGATATTCTTTCCCAACTTCTTGGAGTAGCTTTAATAGATTCTTGAGAGTAAGGAGTATGAAGGTATTCAGGGAATGTGGCAATAAACTGTACTATATCCTGATGAATATTAATTTTCTCATCCGTTGCCCACTGCAGCCATGCCTTTACATCTGCATCTAATTCAATCCATACAAATCTATCCTCTTGAGCAGGATCCATGTCCACTACCTGATAATCACTTTGCTCAAAAGCATCATATTTATTTGAAGGATTCATAGCAGCTATCACATCTACTTGAGATGGTAGAACATATCCATTTATTTCTCTATTTAAAATTATGTTCATTAGTTCCTGCTGTACACTGTGTTCACATCTATTTATTTCATCTATAAAAAGAAGTACTCTCCTATTAGGATTTTCATCTATAGATTTTTCTATTTCCAATAACTTTGTATGAACAGCATATACTGTTCTTTTCTTATTAGTAAATATTCCATTTAAATTAGTAGTGTACTCCTCTACTGTTGGCAGCCCTCCAATTTCTCCTTCTTTTAATAAATTTCCATCTATATTTACTACATAATAGCCTTCATTTTCCCCTAATTTTCTTACTAAAGAGGTTTTACCTATACCACTTTCCCCTATAATAAGAGGAACCGCTCCACTCTTTATAACTAAACTTACTGTTAATAATGCATCATTAAAATTCATAAAAAACACTCCTTATATGCTTAATTTATAATCTAATAATATTCTTTTAGCTTTCATACTGCCAAATTTGTAAATATAGGTTACTTTATTAAAAGAAAATGCTTGGCATTGAATAAAATCTATTATATATTTATCTTCTACATCTTCTTTTCCTATTTGTTCTTGAATAACATCCATTACTGATTTCATGGCTTCTTTGTCTAAATACTTTACTATTTTAATATTTACCTTAACAAATTTTTTTATTTTATCTTTTGTTAAATTATTTATATATCTCATTGCTTCTTCATTGGATTTAATGGCTTCTATTTCAACTTTCTCACTAGGACTATTTATATATTTAATAGCTGTCCAACCATTCTTTACTGCAATTATCTGTATTTCTTCACAGGGTTCTTTAATAAACTTTATAGAATCAAAATCCCTTTCCACAGCAATTCTTTGAAGCTCAATACTAGGATCTTTTATAAATTGTATTGCCCATCCCTTGGAATTTACCGCTTCCTTAATCACTTCATAGCTTGGATTTTGAATAAATTTAATGGTATTCCATGCCTTCTTCACTGCAAACAAACACATTTCTTCTGTAGGATTTTCCACATATTCTATAGCCCACACATTTGATTTTAATGTATTCCATATATCAGTATCAGAAGGATTCTTAATATATTTTAATGAGTTGCCATTTCCCTTCACTGTAATCACCGCCTATTTTAATTATGTAATTATATTATCATAAAATAAAATTAAATTGAATATATAGTATCATTTAATAATAATTATTTTCTCTTAAAGGTCATTTTCTTTTAAAAATATTTAAGCATGTGACTTTTTATTAATCACATGCTTAAATTATTAATATATCAATGCTATAAATAATATAAGTAACACTATTCCGAAGATATAAACAGAATAAGTAATGCTATTTATTCTATAGCCAACTTTATTAATCTTTTCGTTTAAACTTATAGTTATTTTTTCTTTATCAATGCTTTTTCTATTGATATTCACATCATCAATTTTTTCTCTTATCTTATATGATAGTTTATTGTTAATTGATATTTGCTTTTTACCAAAAGTTTCAGCATAGTCACCCATGAAATCAATACTTCTAATTAGTCCCTTATCAAATATTCTTAGTACAAAACTAATACATTTAAATAAAAATTTAAATGTTGGTATATATATTTTTTTCTCCAAACTAAACCAATTTAAAGCTATATTTTCATACCACCAATTATTGTCGGAACCCTTTCTCAATATTTTTCTTATAAAACCCATGTAAAGTACTACGCCTAATACTATAGATGTAAATGAAGATTTTATATTTTCTAAAGTATAGAAATGAATGTCTATTCCACTATGTACATTAAAAGGAATTACCGCCTTATCTAAAATTGGTATTATACTTTTAGGAATAATACCTATAAATACTACTAAAATAGCTAGAATAATCATTGGTAATCCGATTCTATGCTTGTTTATAATATTTTGCTTAACAATAAGATTATCATTTTTCTCTACAAATACTGCAACAAATATTTTCAAAAGATAAGCTGTTGTAAATCCACTACTTATAACAAAAATTATTTCTCCTAAGGTTAGCCAAAATCCCCCATATATCTGAGTAGCTTCTGCTAAAGCATGATGAAGCATATTTTTACTAATAAACCCATTAAATCCTGGCATGCCTATGATACCACATAGTGCTATTAAAAATATTGCTTTTAATAGCTTTTTATTTATGCCAAAACCACCTATGCAATTTATACTTAATTCATGCAACACCATATAAATTTCGCCAGCAATCAAAAATAACAACACTTTAAAAATTACATGGTTTATTATGTGATATAGTGTGCCATACAATGCTATTGCCTTATGTTCACCTAATATTCCCATAAGTCCAATACCAACTATGATGTATCCCATTTGACTCATACTGCTGTAAGCCAAAATCCTCTTGATGTTTCTTTGAAACATAGCTAAAAGTCCACCTATAAACATAGTCATAAAGCCTAAAACTAAAAGAGCAATAGCCACATTTTTATCTCCTGGGACTACTATTTGAGCGGTTACCATAATACCGAATATTCCAGTTTTTAATAGTATACCTGACAGTATTGCACTGGCCGGTGCTGGTGCTGCTGGATGAGCCTTAGGTAGCCAAACATGAAGAGGAAACATACCTGCTTTTATGCCAAAACCAAACATTATTAATCCAGATATTAAATATTTAATATCTCCTATACCTTCAATGGCTACTCTTAACTTAGTAATTTCTAAGGTTTGGGTATAATCATATAATAGAAATAAACCCATTAGGAGAACTAATCCCCCTAACACCGCCATAATTATATAGGTCTCTCCTGCCTCATGTGAATATTTATCTTCATCATGTACTATTAAAGGATAGGAGGTTAAAGACATAATTTCGAAAAACGCAAATAAGTTTAAAAAATTCTCAGAAATAAATATACCTATAGTGCTCCAATAGGTAAGCATAAAAAATAGATAATATCTGTTTCTATTTTTATAACTTATTAAATATTCAGTGGAATATATAGTAACTAAAAACCATATAAAAGTAGTCAGCCACACAAAAATATATCTAAACATATCCATCTTTAATTGAAGACCTACTCCCATAATATAAGGTATATTTAAATCTATTCTTTCCTTACTTACGACTGGAAACAAGGCACAGGTAAGTAGAAATACATACCCAGTGATGGCTACATTGAATAAATCTCTATATTTTTCATTTACCATTCCCATTATAAATCCTATAAAGGTTCCCAATAGAGGTAATATCAAAATTAGTAACAATATTAGATGGGCATTCAATAAAATTCACCTTCTCTCTTATATTAGTTCATTAGCTATTTCCCGTACAAACACCAATATAGGATTTGGAAATAATCCTAATAATACAGTTATCATAGTTATGCATACTATAGGAATAACCATTTTTTTAGGTGCTTCCTTTTTCAATAAAATAACATTATCTCCTTTTTTAAAGAAAGCTTCTGTAATCACAGGTAAAAGGTACATTGCAGTAAGTAATGCACTCAATAAAAGAATAGCTGGGAAAACAGCTTTACCATCTATAAGTCCTCCTAAAGCTAAATTCCATTTACTTACAAAACCATTAGTAGGAGGTATTCCTATTAATGATATGGAAGAAATGGTAAAGCACCACATAGTAATAGGCATTTGTCTTCCTATTCCTGCAATTTGTCCTATTTCTGTCTTTCCAGTGGTATACATAATAGCCCCCGTACAAAAGAATAGGGTTATTTTTATTACAGCATGGTTTATAAGATGCAGCATTCCCCCCACAAGGGAACTTTCATTTAGTAAAATTATTCCAAGTAAAATATATCCCAACTGGCTTATGGTAGAGTAAGCCAGCCTTTTTTTCAAATTTTCTTGATGCAGTGCTAAAAAGGATCCCATAAGTATTGATATCACAATTAATACTGTTAGATATCCAGCACTATGAGTTTTCCTTATAACCTCTGCTCCGAATATATAATAAGTAATTCTAATTAAGGCAAATGCCCCAGATTTTACTACAGCTACAGCATGTAAAAGTGAACTTACTGGAGTTGGTGCCACCATTGCCTGTGGTAACCAAGCATGAAAAGGTACAAGAGCTGCTTTGACACCAAAGCCAATAAACATAACTAAATAACTTAGTGATATTAAATAGATATTTGAATCAGAAACATTATTTAATATTCCTTTAGGTACAAAAGTTAAATTATTGGTTAAACTAAATAAAATAATCATCCCAAATAGTACTAAAGTAGCTCCTCCAAAGGAATATATTAAATACTTTTTGCCGCTTTCTAAAGCCTCTTTGCTTCCCGAATGAATAACTAAAGGAAATGTAGCTAAGGTTAAAAATTCATAAAATAAATATAAAGTAATTAAATTTCCTGAAAAAGCTATACCTAAAGTTATTCCTAATGTAGCTATAAAGTATGAAAAAAATCTATCTTCCTTTCCTTCATGTTTCATATACTCCATGGAATAAATAGTAGTAAACACCCAAAGAATTGAAACTAAACTGGAAAAGAAAATGCTCAATTTATCGATTTTAAAGTATATATCTAAAAATTCATTAATTTTAAGTAGATGCAGCTTTCCTCCTGGCATATGATGAGATAAGTAAACTACAAAAACTAAGTTTAAAATAACCGAAACTGCCGCAAACACATTTCTTTTTTTCTCTTGAAATTTAGCTACTGCTATAGTTATGGCAGCTAAGAAAGGAAACAATATGGGTAGTATTATCAATAAATTCTTCAAAATATAATCCTCCTATACTAGTCCTGTCTTAATCAAATTTATTATGCTCTGTGAGTCTATGCCAATGTATATCATAGCTATGACTAAAATAATTATTGGTAATAACTCTTTTAAAGATTTGCTTTTACTTTTATAAATCTTTCCTCTCAAATTTTCCTCTCCGAAAAAGCCATTAATGGATACTGGAAAATAGTATACTGCATTTAACAAACTGCTTGCCAGTATTACAGCAATTAATAAGGTCTTATTTGCTTCTATGCTGCCTAAAGCTAAATACCACTTGCTGACAAATCCCGGTAACAATGGTATGCCTATCATAGATAGTGATGCTATAAAAAACAATCCAAGAGTATATGGCATTTCCTTACCTACACCTTTTAACTCATCTAAGTTCTTATGTCCTGTACCTTGTATAATAGCTCCAGTACATAAGAACAAGGCTGCCTTAGTAACCGCATGTCCAATAATATGAAATATGGACATAATAATTCCTAATTCTGTACCAAGACCTATAGCAAAGAAAATATATCCCATTTGTGCTACAGTAGAGTATGCAATAACCCTTTTTAAATTCTTTTGAAATATTGCGAAAATAGAACCAAGTATCATTCCAAGACATCCTAATACAAGTATTATGTTCAATATTGGAAAGTTTCTAATTATTTCTATTCCGAAAACTCTATAAAGAACCTTTATCAAAAATAAAATATACCCTTTTAAAACCAAGGATGATAATATAGCACTAGAGGTGGTTGGTGCATTAGAATGAGCATCTGGCAGCCAGGTGTGGAGCGGAAACATAGCACTCTTTACTCCTAAGCCTACTGTAAATAGCCCTAAAGTTATGAGAATGGTTCTTGGATAATGTATATAATTTTTTACTAATTCATTATGAATATATGTCATATTCAAATGTCCAGTTATAGAATATAGAAATGCAATTCCCATAAGAACTAATCCTGATCCTAGGCAGCTCATGATTAAGTATTTCATTCCTGCTTTTATATTTTCCTTTTTATCCTTTACCACTACAATACCACAGGAAGCAAGGTTTCCTATTTCAATAAATACAAATACATTAAACATATCATTTGAAAACACAATACCTAGTAGAGAAGCAATAAGTATATTCACTAGAAGATAATAAAGTGGTATCTTGTCCTCCCTTATATCAAAGTGTATATTGTAAATAGAATTCCAAATAACCATAATAGCTACAAAGGTAAATAATATTCCCATTATACATTCCACTGTTCCTACATGAAACTCTATACCAAAGGGTGCATTAAAATGTCCAACCCTATAGAAATAGTCTCCAGTTTTCAAAACTCTATTTAGTGTAGCTAAATACATGACAAAGCTTACAATAAAAGATATTATACATATACCCTTAACCAAATTACTTTTCTTAAGTAAAGGCATTATACTTGCAGTGATAAATAAAAGCAGTACCGTTAAAAGTGGAAAACTATCAATCAGCAAATTTATTACTCTCCTTTATTTAAAATTTTATCTAACTCCACTGTTCCATATTTCTCATATATTTTTACAGTTAAAGCTAAGGCAAAGGCAGTAGTACTTACTGCTACAACTATACCTGTAAGCATAAGTGAGGTTGGTATTGGATTTATATATCCTTCCACACCTTTAAAATTTCCAGATATAATAGGAGCTTCTTTCCCCTGTATGTAACCCTTTGCAATAAAAAATAGGAATACAGCGGTATCCATTATATTCATACCTATAATTTTTTTTATTAAATTATTGTTTAACAATAAAGTCATAAAACCAATTCCAAATAAAATTATTGCTCCAGTTTCGTAATAATTAGTTAAGAGTTTTTCCATAATTATATTTCTCCTTCATCAAATAAACTGTAAAAAAAGTACATGGTAATACATACTACAGCTCCTACTACAATGTTTAATGGCAGTAAAAAACCTCCACTTAGAATTTTACCTGGAGTGCCCAAAGGCGGCGATGGCCAGTTTAAATGACTTCCACCTGATACAAAACTATAGCCCTTCATAGTTCCATAGGCTAGTAGCCCAAAGGAAACTATTTTCATTAATCTTCTATAACTAAATTTCATTGAAGCCTTCTCTTTACCGTATACTATTCTATACAATATAAAACTTGCCCCTATTATGGTTCCTCCAGCAAATCCTCCACCAGGGCTTAAATGTCCATGAAATATAACATAAACTCCGAATACTTGTATTAAAGGTATTATTACCTTTGCTACTTCCTCTAATATTTCGTTCTTCATATAATCACTCCTTTACCTCTTTTTTAAAAACTATTAACACTACCACTGCGGAGGTAAATAATACGCTAGACTCTATAAAGGTATCAAAGGCTCTGTAATCTAATATTACTCCTGTAATAATATTAGTAGCACCTGTATCCTTTACTGCATTTTCTATATAGTATTTTGAAACTTCATTGTGAGTTGGAGTATCCTCTTTACCAAAGGTAGGCAGCTCCGCCACTCCAAGAAGCAATATGAAAGTTATTCCAAGAGTAACTATGACAGCTATCACTTTCTTCATCTTTTTACCCCTCTAATTCTTTTTAAAGTCACAATAAATAACACTGTAGTTATGCCTGCCCCAACTGCGGCCTCGGTAATGGCAAGATCTGGTGCATTGAGCTGCTGCCATAATATTGCCATTATTAAACTATAAACCATAAAAACTATAATAGCTCCCAATAAACTTTTCATAGAGGATACAATAATTGATGAAAAAATTAAAAATATTAACATTATTACACTAAATGTTTTCATCTTTATTTATTCCCGCCCCTTCATCTAATGTTCTTAAATATTCCGCTTTTCCAATTAAATGTGTAGCTGTTGGATTAGTTATCCATATAAAAATTAAAACAAGTATTAATTTTAAGGCTGTCCAATTAAAGCCATTGAAAATTATCAATCCCATTAGGCTTAGTAATGCTCCAAGAGTATCGCATTTAGCCGCACTGTGTATCCTAGTAAAAACATCTGGGAATCTTAATATTCCAAGGGTTCCTACCATAAAGAAGAAAAGCCCTCCAAATATAAATATTCCTGCTATAATAGTTTTAATCATCTACTTTTTCCTCCTAAGCTTTCAATGTAATTTGATATCACTACAGATGCAATAAAACTAATTAATGCATATACTAATGCCACATCCACAAAATAGGTTTCATGTAGAATAAAGGAAACCATTAGTATTAATATTATAGTTTTAGTTCCAATTACATTTATAGCTATAAGCCTGTCTGTAGAACTAGGCCCCTTAATAGCTCTATATATGCAGCCCATAATTGTTAATGATAGAAATATAATTGAAAATACTAGTATCTTAACCATTTACGCATTCCTCAGCTTTCAACAGTATCTTCTCAAAATCCGATTGAATTAAATCCTCTCCATTCTCCTTTTGGAGACAGTGTATGACTAATTTATCTTCCTCCATTAAAAGAGTAAGTGTTCCTGGAGTTAAAGTTATTGAGTTTGCCAACACAGTTTTATATAAATGGGATTTGATTTTTGTATCAATAGTGATAATTTGTGGAGATATGTTCATTTTAGGGCTAAGAACTATTTTTGCTACATGAAAATTTGATTTGAATATTTCTTTTATTAAAATTATGAAATACTGTATAGCACATATTATGGTCTTTCCATTGATTATTCCTTTTTGTTCTTCATCTATTATCATATCTTTATTAAAATTAAAAATAAAATAACAAAGCAAACTTCCAATTATAGCAGTCTCCATATTTAGGAAACCACATAATATAATCCAAAACCCAAAATAAAGCGAAATAATCCAATATTTCATGAATAGTACCCTCCTTCCTTCTATTATTTCATGTTATATTATTATATTATCAAATCTTATATATCGCCGTCTACATTTTTTTTATTATTTATTCAGTTTTTTAAATTGTTTAAATTGTTTAATATTTAATTTATCAAGCTATTGTAATATGCGTTCAATTATTCCTCCGCCAACCAAAACTTCACCTGAATAAAATACCACTGACTGACCTTTTGTAATAGCTCTATGAGGATTATAAAGCTGAATCTTTACCTTTCCATTTTCTAATGGTGATATTAAACCCTTGGAAGACCCATTAGAATATCTTACTTTCACATCTACCTCCATAGGGGACAATAGATTATCAAAGGGAATAAAATTTAAATCCCTGGAGATAAATTCTTTTTTAAACAACTCCTCATTACCTCCTAGGGTGATTTGATTTTTTTCAGCATCAATTTTTACAACATACATAGTTTTTTTTAATGCAATGCCTAAACCTTTTCTTTGACCAATGGTGTAATATACTATTCCTTTATGAGTGCCAAGTACTGTACCACTTTTATCCACGAAGTAACCTTCTTTTATTTCCTCTCCTATTTCCTTTTTTATAAATCTCCCATGATCATTATCTGGTATAAAACATATATCCTGGCTGTCCTTTTTATTGTATACATTAAGGCCAATATCCTTAGCAATGCTTCTTATTTCATTCTTGTTGTATCCTCCACAAGGCATCAAGGTATGCTTTAGCTGAAATTGAGTAAAATTATATAATACATAGCTTTGGTCTTTTCTTGGATCAACACCTTTTTTTATAATAAATCTTCCCTGTTCATTTTCCTCTATCCTTGCATAATGACCTGTAGCAATATAATCACCACCTAAATTCATGGCCCTTTTTAAAAAAGAATCAAATTTTATATATTTATTACACGCAATGCAAGGATTAGGGGTTCTTCCTTTCTTATATTCTTCCACAAAGTTTTTTATGACCTTTTCCTTAAATTCTTCCTTGAAATTCATTACATAAAAAGGAATACCTAATTTATAAGCTACTCTCCTTGCATCATTAACTGAGGATAATGAACAGCAGCCCCCTTCTCTTTCCTCATATTCCTCATCACTCTGCCATATTTGCATAGTGACTCCTATTACTTCATAACCCTGTTGTTGTAAAAGATAAGCTGATACAGAACTATCTACTCCTCCGCTCATGCCTAATACTACTTTCTTTCCCACCTGAATCACCTGCCTTAAAACTTAAATAAACTAATTATTTTTCCTTATCCTTTCAACTATTTCCTTCAGTTTATCTCCTACAAAATCAATATGTTCTTCCTTAGTTTGTAATCCTAAAGTAAGCCTTATAGAGGATTTAGCTAAGCTTTTCTCTAAGCCTAAGGCTGTAAGCACATATGAAGGTTCCATGGAGGAAGCTTGGCAGGCACTTCCACTGGAAGCACAAATTCCTTCCCTATCTAATAGGAATACCAAATCTTCTCCATATACTCCCTGAAAACAAACATTTACATTATTGGGAAGCCTTTTTCCGCCAACAGGACCATTTACTATAACTCCATCTATTTGCAATAGTTTATCTATTAACTTATCTCTTAGATAACTCAGTCTTTTGCTTTCCTCTTCCATAATTTTTATTCCTAATTCCGCAGCCTTACCAAAACCCACTATTAGAGGAACATTTTCTGTACCAGCTCTTTTCCCTCTTTCTTGAGCCCCTCCATGAATTAAATTGTGTATTTTAATTCCCTTTTTTATATATAAGGCTCCTATACCTTTAGGCCCATATATTTTGTGAGCAGACAGGGAAGCCATTTGAATATTCTTATTTCTTACATCTATAGGAATTTTGCAAAAGGCCTGCACTGCGTCTGTATGAAATACTATATCTTTTGATTTACATATTTCTCCTATTTCCTCTATAGGCTCTATAGTACCTATTTCATTATTAGCAAATATTATAGATACTAATATAGTATTTTCCTTTATAGCTTCTTTTAAATCTTGTATTTTAACAAAGCCTTCCTTATCCACTGGCAGATAGGTTACTTCAAATCCCATGCTTTCTAAATATCTGCAAGTGTTTAGCACTGCCTCATGTTCTATTTTTGTAGTAATTATATGATTACCCTTATGTTTATTTGCCAAAGCAAATCCTTTTATTGCCCAATTATCTGCTTCAGATGCACCACTGGTGATATATATTTCCTCAGGGCTGCAATTTATAACCTTGCTTATTCTTTCCTTTGCCAATTCTATTGCCATTTTATTTTCCATGGAAATGGAATATTGGGAAGAAGGATTTCCATAGTACTTTGTAAAATATGGCTGCATCTCCTTTAAAACCTCATCTTTAACATAGGTGGTAGCTGCATGATCCATATATATTATCTTTTCCATAAATCCCTCTCCTTTTTCTTTAATCAAATACTGGTGTAGACAAATATCTCATTCCAGTATCAGGTAACATTATTATTATATTTTTGCCCTTATTTTCTTCCCTTATGCCTAGCTTCTCTGCTGCATATATGGCTGCTCCAGAGGATATGCCTACCAATAGTCCTTCTAATTTAGCTATTTCTGCTGTAGTACTAAAAGCCTCTTCATTAGATACCTTAATAACTTCATCTATTACATCACTATCTAGTACAGAAGGTATAAAACCTGCCCCTATACCCTGAATTTTGTGTGGACCTGGTTTTCCACCAGAAAGTACTGGAGAACCCTCTGGTTCAACAGCAATTATTTTTACATCAGGATTGTTTTCTTTTAGTGCCTTTCCAACACCAGAAATGGTTCCGCCAGTACCAACCCCTGCTATAAATATATCCACTTTTTCATCCATATCCCTAAGTATCTCCATTGCAGTAGTTTCTTCATGAATTAATGGATTGGCTTCATTATTAAATTGCTGTGGTACATAAGAGTTAGGTATTTCAGCACCTAATTCCTCTGCTCTTTTTATAGCTCCCTTCATCCCCTCTGAAGCAGGTGTTAATATAAGTTCTGCTCCATAAGCTTTTAAAAGCTTTCTTCTTTCAATACTCATGGATTCAGGCATAGTAAGAATTATTCTATAACCTTTAGCTGCTGCCACAAAGGCTAATCCAATACCTGTGTTTCCACTGGTTGGTTCAATTATCACTGTATCTTTATTAATTAATCCCGCTTTTTCTCCCGCATCTATCATAGCATAGGCTATTCTATCCTTAACACTGCCTGCAGGATTAAAATATTCGATTTTACCAATTAAGTTTGCTTTTACATTGTGAACTTTTTCATATTTACCTAATCTAAGTAATGGTGTATTTCCAATTAATTCTATTAAATTATTGTATATTTTCATAAATAACATCCTCTCTCATTTATTATTCCTATAGGATTAGTAGGCTTTTATTCAAAAATATATATATTATATATAATATATATATTCGGGATTTGTTTCTTTGTTATATTCATAAAATAAGTCCTCTAGAGTAATGGAATTCACAATAGAATTAATGGAACTATTCAATTTATCCCATATATTTTTTTGAATACACTTATCCATTATATCCTTTTCTGTTTCATCTTCTTGTACAACTAGTAAATCTCCTTCCAAGACCCTAAGTATATCTCCAACTGTTATCTTAGACATACTCTTTGATAGTGTATATCCACCCTGAGCACCTTTTTTGCTATTTACCAACCCGTTCTTTCTAAGCGCAGAAAATATTTGTTCCAAATATTTTTCAGATATGTTTTCTCTTTCAGAAACACTTTTTAATGTTACATTTTCTGATGAGGAATATACTGCTATATCTAGCATAGCTTTTAATCCATATCTGCCCTTAGTAGAAATTTTCATATTAGCACCTCTTAAATCTATTAATCCTATATGTTTAATATGATTATAATACTAAAATTTTGCTGTGTCAATATTTATCTATTAAATAAGGTTCAGATGGAGAAAATCCGCCTGAACCTAAGAATCACTTCATATTAATTTATATAGCTCCCTATCCTCTTTATCTATTCTTTTTTCTAAAAGTTTAAATGTAATTTCTAATTCACTTTTAAATTCTTCTTTATTTTTTAATAGTTTACTCTTAGTATTATATTTATTTTTAAACTTAGTAAATTCATCGCAGATATTGCCCATTTCTTTTATGTAATCTTCACCTATTTTTTTAATTTTTAAATCACTGCTTTTTAATAAATCAGGATATAAATACTTGTCCTCTGAATTTAAATGGACTGTTAGTTTACCAGCCAGAATATTTATATTTTTAGCAATTTCTATTCCTTCATTTATATTTTCTTCATTTTTTGAAAGGTCTTTTATTATATTTATTAGTTCAACTATTTCTATATGTTGTCTTTTTAAGTTACTCAAATTATCCATATTAATACCTCCAGTGTTTCACAAATATTTTTAATCTATAAAAATATTATAACAGATTAAAAATATATTTACAGTAACACTGGTTACTTATTCATCATTTTTCAAGTATTTCCAACACGTATTTTATACATTAAGCATTTAATAATTCTTTTTCTTTCTCTTCTATAAACTGATTTGTATATAGATTGTAATAATATCCCTTTTTCTTCATTAGCTCTTTATGATTGCCCATTTCTAATATTTTTCCTTTTTTAATTACTAATATTTTATCTGAGGATACTATGGTAGATAATCTATGGGCTATTATAAAGCTTGTTCTTCCTCTTAATACCTTATGAATAGCATCTTGTATTACTTTTTCAGTTTCCGTATCAATAGAAGATGTGGCTTCATCTAATATGAATATAGCAGGATTAGCTATTACAGCCCTTGCAAAAGAAATCAATTGTTTTTCCCCTGTGGATAGCTTTCCTCCCCCTTCTCCAACCTCTGTGTAATAGCCCTTTTCTAACTTAGTGATAAATTCATTGGCATTTACCAATTTAGCTGCTGCTATTACTTCTTCTTCTGAAGCATTCAATTTTCCATATCTAATATTATCTATTATACTTCCGCTAAAAAGATGAGGACTTTGAAGCACATAGCCTAGGTTTGATTGAAGCCAAAGTAAGGATCTATCCTTATAATCTTTGCCATCAATTAAAATCTTTCCTTTAGTAGGCTCATAAAATCTACATAATAGATTAACTATAGTACTCTTTCCAGAACCGGTTTCTCCAACAAGAGCTATTTGCTCACCTTTTTTTACCTCTAAATTAAAATTCTCCAGTACTTTTTCTCCATTTTTATAAGAAAAGGATACATTTTGAAATATTATATTTCCCTCAATCTTTTCCCAGTTTTCCATTTTACCGTTAACCACATCGCCATACTTTTCTATTACCTCTTCCCTGTCCCATATATCAACTTTCTCTTCAATTAAAGATATGACCCTTTCTGCAGAAGCTTGAGCATGCTGCATTTCTGCCAAAGTTGTAGCCAATTGACTTACTGGTTCAAAAAATTCAACAGAATAAGTAATAAACATAACTAAAGTTCCATAGCTTATATTATTTGAAATAACACCATTTCCTCCAAACCAAAGTGCTAGGCCTGTTCCTATACTTCCAAGGGTTAATACAATTGGTAAAAACAAGGATGAAAATACTGCTGCCCTTATGGAGGAATACCTCATTTCTCCAGTATGCATTTTGAATTCTTCTAAATTTTCCTCTTCCCTTACTAGAGTTTTTGTTGTAATAGCACCAGATATACCCTCATTGAAATCTCCAGTTATTTTAGAATTTATCTTTCTAACATTCCTATAGGATTCTAAAATTCTTTTTTGAAAATATATTCCTATTATAAACAGTGGAGGAACTACCGCTAATGTTATAAGGGTAAGTCTCCAATTATGAATAAACATTACAATTGCAAACCCTATCATCATAACAACAGCCCAAACTAAATCTATAAGCCCCCAAGATACTATTTCACTTAATCTGGTTATGTCAGAAGTCATTCGAGAGGTTATCCATCCCTGAGAGTTACTGTCATAATAAGAAAGTGAAAGCTTTTGCAGTTTTTCAAAGCCTAACTTTCTTACATGTTTAGCCAAACCTGTTTCTATTTCACCTGCGCTGAGGATAAAATATTTAATATTTATTACCTGAGTTAATATTATTAAAAGATAGCCTATTGCAAATTTGCCAATGCCATTAATGTTTCCACTAACTACAAAATTATCTATGGCATACTTGGTAAGGAATGGCATTACAACATCTATCCCCGCTACTATAAACATAAGTAAGGACAAAATTTTTAACTTATCTTTAAATATAGAAATATATTTAAATAACTTTCTCCATATATTAAAGTCCAATTTCCTATTTTTTTCTTTTTTAATTCTATTAATATTCATATATATCACCGCCTAATCAACTTACCTTTTCATCTTTTGCATCTTCTTCGCTGATATTTTTTTGAATTTCCCAAATCCTTTTATATAGTCCTTCTTCCATTATTAGTTCTTCATGTTTACCCATTTGTACGATTTTCCCTTTATCTAAAACTATTATTTTATCAGCATCTTTAATGGTGGAAATCCTATGGGATATTATGAAAGTGGTAACTCCTTTGCTTCTACTTTTTAAAGCCTTTCTAATGTTTTTATCTGTTTCCGTGTCCACTGCACTTAAGGAATCATCGAATATGAGAATAGGAGTTTTGTTTATTAATGTTCTGGCAATAGCCACTCTCTGTCTTTGTCCTCCAGAAAGAGTTACCCCGTTTTCTCCTACTACAGTGTCATATCCTTTATCAAAGTCCAATATAACATTATGTATAGAGGCCTCTGAAGCAGCTTTAATTATCTCTTCATCCTGAGCTTCTTTTCTTGCTATTTTTATATTTTCCTTTATAGTTTTTGAAAATAAGAAAGGTTCTTGTAATACCAGTCCTATATTTTTTCTTATCCATTTTTTATTTATATCTTTAAGCTCCACTCCATCTATTTTAATGGAGCCATTTTCATAATCATAAAGTCTAGTTAAAAGATAGGTTAGTGAAGATTTGCCAGAGCCTGTCTGTCCCATAATAGCCACTTTTTCTCCTTTATTTACTTCAAAAGATATATCTTGAAGCACTGGATTATTTTTTTCATATTCAAAATAAACATTCTTAAATTCTATATTTCCTTTAATCTCTGGCTTTTTTTCATATGGAAATTCCTTTTCTTCTTCTTCATCCAATATCTCCCCTATACGATTTATAGACACAGTCATTTTTCCCATGTCCGAAAGAATTCTTCCTAGCTGTCTTACAGGCCATAAAAGCATTCCTTCATAATTTATAAATACAACTAAGGTACCTAAAGTTATATCTCCCTTTGCTGTAAGATATACTCCGAATATCAAAACCAATCCAATTTGAAACATACATAAAAAATCCGATATACTCCAATAGTTTGACAATAAGGAATATAGTTTAAGACACAGTTTTGTATAATTTTCATTTTTTTTATTATATTTTTCTATCTCATACTTTTCCCTTCCGAAAGCTCTAACAGTCCTGACTCCTGAAAGATTTTCTTGTAGTACTGTAATCATTTTAGCTTCAGCTTCGTCAACTTCTTTAAATAGGTTTTTTATTTTAGAGAAAAATATAAAAGAAAAAGCAAATATAAATGGTATTGTAGCTGTTGAAATTAAAGTCATCCTTATACTTAATGATAACATAGCTATAATAGAAAAAATCACTATAAATATAGCTCTTCCTATTTCCACAAATTGAGTAGATAAAAATTTTCTTATGGTGTCCACATCAGAAGTACACCTTTGTATTAATTCTCCTTTTTCACTTTTAACATGATATTCATATGGTAGATATTGTATATGATTATAAAGTCTTTCTCTTATATTTTTGGTTATATTCTCTGAAGCTGTTTCGGACAATTTACCTCTCAAAAATAGAAATATTCCTCTTATAACCGTTAATAAAACTAAAACTATGGAACATATCCATAAGTTTTCAGCAAGTAATGATCTACCACCTACTTTATTTATGATGCTATTAATAAATTGTGATGTTTTTAATGGCTTATCTCCGATAATTGAATCTATTGCAACTTTAATAACCATTGGTACTAATGTAGATATAAAAGTTGCCATAGCTATGCTAAATATTGCTCCTAAATATAGCAGCTTATTCCCATGTAAAAATTCCCATAACCTTTTACTACTTTTCATATATAGCTCCCCCCATATTTAGTTAAAATACAAAAAAAGCCCAAGAAATATTTCCAGAGCTTCTGTTTACGAATTAAAAATTTCCATATTATTCAGTATATACTAAATGCGCTATTATTTCAAGTAATTTTACATAAATATTAATTTTCCCTTTTTACTATTTTATATCCAAACTTTAATGTCAAATCCTAAAAATATTTCATAACATGATTATGTAACATTAAAGTTTAGGAGGATTTTATGTATATATTTCCTATAATATTTTTTGCAATATCTTCAAGTAGTGATAACTTTATTGTAGGCATAAGCTACGGTATAAATAAAATTAAAATTAATTTTATTTATAATATATTTATAGCTTTAATCTCTGGTATTGGAACATTTTTATCTATGGTTTTTGGTAAAGTATTGCTTAATATAATTCCACTTAAAAAAGCAAATCTATTGGGAAGTTCAGTATTAATTCTGTTTGGTCTATATATGTTTATTAATTCACTAAAAAATCTTTATATAAAGGATAAAGATATATGTGAAATAAATATAGGAGAAAAAAATTATTATCATAATATATTAAATAATCCCGAAATTATTGATGCAGATGGCTCTAATAATATAGAATTTAAAGAATCCATATCCTTAGGAATGGTTCTTTGTATTAATAATATCGGATTAGGTATTGCTGCTAGCATAACAGGATTAAATATGTATTTGACTTCCCTGTGTTCCTTCTTATTTAGTGTGCTTTTTATACAATTGGGCTATTATGTTGGAAGTAAGTTCTTATCTAAAAGGTTGTCTAAATACTCTGAAATAGTTTCCGCCTTAATTATTATTATTCTTGGAATATATGAGTTGTTCATATAAAAAATTAGGCTCCCTAAAAATATTCTTTAGGAGCCTTTTTATTCTTTCTTTAATACTAATCTGTTCTTTTTTTACCAGTCCATCCATATTTACATAAGTTAATAGTAAGTATATAGTTATACTTTATAGCATGTTTTATTTCATCCGTTAAAATTTGAAATACTATATCCCTTTGACATCTGCTTGGCAATCCCGCTCTTATTATCCTATACCTTTCCATGGCACTTAGTTCGCCGAAAAATGCCTTTTTAATTCCATCTATATAGGATTTTGGTTTCTCAGATTGTTCTCCATCTGTGCTTTCAATTGTTTTCCCAGTATAGCATTTATATATTTCTTTATACCATTTTCTATGATTTCTCTCATCATTCCTAATAGAAGTTATTATTTCCTTTTCCTCCCTAGTTGGGGCTAAGCAAATTAAGTATTCATATTCCAATTCGTCATTTCTTTCTCCTTGCACTGCATCTTTTATTAAACAAAGAGCTTTATTCAGTCCCTCCTGTGTAAAATCCATACCATAATTTGAACAACACATATTCCATCTTTCATATGGATTAGTATAATTCATCATATATCCTCCAATATACAATCTTCGTTTCCATATTTATTATATGTTACTAAAAACATATTGTTCCAGGTTTTTTTAGTTAACTTATGCATTATTCTATAAAAGTCATAAAATAATTTTATTCATAGTATATTATTATAGTTAAAATATTTTGGAGGTATAATATGAATAACTATCCTATGCTTGGAATGTGCAACTCCTGTATGTACAATATGTGCTGTCCCATGATGCAAGGTACCATGAATATGGTTCCAGGCATGTATCCTATATCACCAATCCCACCCAATGGCATGAACTTTCCCATGACCCCAATGGCTAGAATTAATATGGAAGAGGATATGTTATTACCTAATATGAATCTTATGAGGGAAATCATGAATGATACTATGGATGAAAAAGATTTAGATATTTCAAAAGAAGAAACATTATCAAGAGACCATAACCTTAAAGAAGATAAAGAAAACACATCTAAAGATGAAGATATAACCGTAAATGCAGATAATATAGAATTGGCTGAAAATCATACTGATGAAAATACTTTAACCCGAAATGAAGCCCATATACCAGAAACAAATTTGTATTGTTATACATTAGTGAACAATTTAAACTGTGTATTCAATGAGCTTATGCTTTGGACAGAAATTTCTAGCGAACATCCTATTTTTATTAAAACTGTAGCTTCATTAACAAAGAAGAATTTGCCTAAAGAAATTGAAAATAGGCTTATGGAAGTAAATAAAATGTTTTCTAATTTGCATATGAAAGTGCAAGATTTAAGAAAACGTGTCACTTCTTCATCACTTCAATTACCTTATATAGTTATGGAATTAAATAAAATAATGAAGGAATTCTTTAAGTATGATAATTATTTTCTAAAGCTACTAGCTGATTTAATAAAATACGGCATGGAAGATAAAATATGGCAAGCCCTATTACATCATATAACACATGAGCAAAAGTTCATGTATGAACTTTTTCAGAACATAGATAAACAAGTATAGATCACTATTTAAAAAATGCCACTTAGTCTAGATTATAGAACTAAGTAGCATTTTTTTATTTATTCTTTTATTACTACATCTGCTTCATGGATACTGGCATCAAAGGCAGGTGCTGGCATTAATAGTTTGGACTGATTTATTTGAAAATTTATTTCACCTACTATAGCTTCCCTAAAATGGTTTAAATCTCCCTGATTTAAACCTGGTATCCTTTCTAACAACATAGTATTAAATAATTCTTTCTTATTATCTGCAGATGCTGGAATAAATTTGTACTGCTGCTCTACAGCATAGAATATACTCTTTGCTATATTATAAATCATACTATACTGTTCTGAACCAATTTGCTTTATAAGGGCTTCTTTCTTTTTAGATAGATAAGAAACTAACATAGTGATTAGATAAGTAGAAACTATGCCTAAAATACTCAAAACTGCTTGTATCAATATTTGCATAACTCCGCTTTGCAGAGCCTCCATAACATTCCCTCCTTATAATAAAATCTTACTTCCTTTAGTCCTTGTAGTAATAATCACTCTATTACCTTCTTTTTCATCATCTTGTATAGTTAAATAGTTATAGCGATCAAGATGCAAATCTAATCTTCCTTTTCCGGGTAGTATCTCAAAATAGCCTAACCCTCCTGGAAAAGGATACACTCCTGCTGACTTAGGTATACTATGATCAATCTCTGACATTTTATTTTGTTCACTTTCTGAAGGCTTTTTACTATCCATATATACATCTTCTCCTGTTATACCCTTTATAATTGCATTGGCAATGGTTTTAGGGTTATACAAATTACAATCTTCCTTATTATCACAAAAGAAAGGTTCAATCAATATGGCTGGCATGGTTGTATACTTTAGCACATATAAATTGTTTCTCAATTGACTTCCCCTATTTATAAAACCCAATTTACTAATCTCGCTACATATTCTATCTGCATAGGCTTTTCCCCTATTGGATATATACTCCACCTCACATCCTCTAGCCTTATCCTTTTTAAATGCATTAACATGTAAAGAAACAAATAAATCTGCATTATAATTATTAGTAGCGTTAACCCTATAGGCTAAGGATTGTCCTAATGTTAAAACTGACTGAGTTGGAGTAACATTTATAACTATATGTCCAAGAGTCTTTAATCCATCTACTACTAATTGGCCATATTCCCTAATAAGTTTTTCTTCGCTAATATATCCCTCTGCTCCTCTATCTCCATTGACACCATGTCCAAAATCTACAGCAATTTTCATAATTGATAATCCCCCCAATTATTTAAGATAATACATAGTATGCATTAGCCTTATATATTGTCTATATGTAGTGTTGATTTTTAATATCAATTATCTTATATTTTCATACATTATAAGTATAGATAATTTTATAGAAGGGAGAATTTATGGATGGTAACTCCTATTCAAGAGTTAATGCTGTAAATTATGCTATAACATATGCCCTGTCTCCTAATCCTAGTTACAGGTACTTTCCCATAATCAATAACAATGGTGGTGACTGTGCAAACTTTCTATCTCAATGTTTAAAGGCTGGAGGAGCACCTATGAGTTTTAATGCTTCTAATTATTGGTGGTATAAACATAGTGGTCCAAATACAAAGAATGATACTTGGTCTGTATCCTGGGCTGTAGCACATTCACTTTATTGGCTCCTTAAAGTAAATGGTGCAAAAAATTTAGTTGGTCCTAAAGGTTTTGAGGTAAATAATGCTGGAAGCCTTCAAATTGGTGATCTTATTTTCTATGAGGATGCCAATGGCGCTATATTTCACTCTGCAATTGTAACTTCTATGGCAAATGGTTACCCATTAATATCCCAACATTCCTTTGAAGCCTTAAATATTTCCTATGAAAAAACTTGGGAAGCTAAAAAAATGCATTTTTTAAAAATAAAAGTATGAAAAATCCTTCTAAGTAAAATCAAGGCAGCTACAAAAGTAGTTGCCTTGATTTTTAGTCTTTGTATATTTTTATTTTTTTAACTATTAATTTTGCAGATATATGAGTAAAATTAATATAAATAAATTGATACTGATACTATATCTATAATATAAGGAAAATTTATTATAAAATTTTGAAGGTGATAACATGTTAAATATAACTTTATTGGGTTGTGGAGGTAGTCTGCCTACTCCAAATAGATTTTTAACTTCTCTTTTAATTAATTATAGTGGTTATAAAATACTCCTTGATTGTGGAGAAGGAACCCAAGTAGCAATGAAAATAAACAAAACTGGTTTTAAGGACATTCATCTTATTTGTTTTACTCATTTTCATGCTGACCATGTATTGGGTCTTCCTGGACTTTTACTTACTATTGCCAATAGCGGTAGAGTAGAACCATTAACTATTATTGGTCCAAAGGGTTGTACAGAAGTTATAAATTGTCTTAGAGTATTATGTCCTGAGCTGCCCTATGAAATAAATATTATAGAAAATATTGATTCTTGTGAAAATGTATTTTCTATTAAGGATTTAACCGTTAATATTTTATCCTTACAGCATACTCTTCCTTGTAATGGATACAGCTTTATTCTTAAAAGAAGAGCTAAATTTGATGCTGCAAAAGCTATAAAAAACAATGTTCCAAAATTTCTATGGAGTAAACTTCAAAAGGGCCAATGTATAGATTATGAAGGAAAAACCTATTCTCCTTCCATGGTGCTTGGAAATGAACGACAGGGTTTAAAAGTTACCTATATAACTGATACCAGACCTATAGATGATATAATTCCATTTGCCTTTAACAGTAATCTATTTATTTGTGAAGGCATGTATGGAGATGACAGCTATTTAGATAAAGCCTTATCAAATAAGCATATGCTGTTTTCGGAAGCAGCTAATTTAGCTTTAAATGCTAAAGTACAAGAACTTTGGTTAACTCACTTTAGTCCAGGTTTAGCTAATCCTGAAGATTATATAGAAAGAGCTAGAGGCATTTTTAATAATACTGAAATTGGAAAGGACGGTATGGCAAAAACACTGTTTTTCTCTGAGTAAAATTTGTCCCATAGCTACCATCCGCAATACTCCAACCCTCTATAACATGAAAATAGGTTAGCATTGCACTAACCTATTAATTTTATTATAGATTTTTTTCGTAGGATTCTACCATCTTTTTAACCATGTTTCCGCCTACTGATCCAGCTTCTCTTGAAGTAAGATTTCCATTGTATCCATTTGTTAAGTTAACTCCTACCTCTCTTGCTGATTCCATTTTAAATCTATTTAATCCCTCTTTTGCTTCTGGAACTAATACTCTATTACTATTTGCCATAATTAATTCCTCCCTTTTTATTTTATATATTATTTTGTTTTGTATTATAAGTTTTACCTGAATTTAAAACTATATGTTATGAAACCGCAGGGAAACTTGGAAATACAATTATTAAGTGGCATTACAACACGGAGTAGGCATTTAATGTAATGTTTCCATTATAGCTTACATTTGCTACACCTAAGGATTATTTTATTTCAATTGCCCTATGTAAATCCATAATTATTTCTCCTTTATAATTATATTTATATTATTTTGTCCTTAAAATAATATAAAAATCCTTCATTGACTATGAATTAAACCCCAAAAGTATAAATTAACTGCTAATTGCTAAATATAATATAGTATTCCATTTAAATAAAATAGGGAGTGGATTTTAATGGATGAAAAAAACAAAAGAGTTTTAGAAGGCTTTTATGAAAAGAAAACAAATACAGAAGTTGGTGCAGAACTAGGCAATCTTAAGGATCAGCTTAACGCTATGGAAAATACATTAAATCAACTAAAATCAACTGCAATATCCGCTCCAAATCAAGAGCAAGGAAAACAAATGCAGTCTCCAGAAAATCAGCAGAATCAGCAAAGTCATCAAACAGCTTCTAAACTTTTAAAACAGATAGAAAACTTTAGGCAGGAAGCTATGCAGCAGCAACAGCAATGTCAGCAACAATTACAGCAATCTGTACAACAGGCAATGAGTGCTATAAATGAAGCTAATCAACAAATTGTATCTAACCAGGTTCTTTCACAAATGAATCAGATTATAGATCAGGCTGAACAGCAATTAAACCAAATGGGTCAACAAAAGGAACATGGTACGCAAAACCATAGTACTCAGATGCTAGAAAAGAATGAAGAAAATTCTTCAGAAGATCAAAAGTAAATGAAATGAATTAGGCATTTTAAAATCTTATATGGGGCTGTGGCATTAAGAATAAATACTATAAATATTGTATGTAAATTTCTTAGAGCCACAGCCCCATTAAACTATAGATTGTAATCTTAATCAATGAGTAATCCCATTATTAAACAATCATAAAAATTGCCATTTATGAAAAAATCTCTTCTTATTATTCCTTCTTGTATAAATCCAAGCTTCCTGTATAATGCAATAGCTGGTATGTTGTCAATTCTAACCTTTAAATTAATTTTTCTTATTATTCCTGATTTTTTGCTATATTCAATTAGATATTTTATAAGTTCTTCACCAATACCTTTGCCCCAATATCTCTTAAGTACACTTACTCCAAATTCACCAACATGGGCAATTCGTGGTGTTATCCCTGCTGAAAAGTCCAAATTTCCAACTATGTTTCCATTAATTTCTGCAATAATAAGGAGAGAATTATTCTTTTTAATACAGTTTTCAATAGATTGTTCAGCTTGCTTAATTGATTTTTTAAATTCGCCTTGTCCAAAGGTTAAAAAATCTGATTGTCCCCCAATAACATTTAGATAATCTATTAAGGCTTTAGCATCTGATTTAACAGCCTTTCTAATTATAACTTTTTCATTATTATCAGTTATTTTATTCATTAATTATCCCCCTTATTTCCTCTGATATTTGGAAATATCACAAAACATTGCTGCACACTTACATAAATATTATATTCATGTTGTATATTAAATATATTCCATATTATCCTTAATGTTTATATATATTCTATTGCAAAATGGTTAAACTACAAATGTACATGATATAAAAAATTTATATATTCAGAAGGGAGTAATATAAATGAATAATAAAAATTTAGAGGAAGCAAAACAGTTAAACGCTAAATCAAGAGCAAATAAAGGTATGGCATCATCAGCAAATGCTAATGCTAATATGACTAGCAGCACTGATGAAGCTACATTACAGGAAACAAAACAGTTAAATGCTGAATCTGCTGCCAATAAGGGTATGAGCGGTACTGCAGCTTCTAGCATGACTAGCAGCGTTAATAGTTCTGACGTAGAGGTAGCTAAAAAATTAAACGCTAAATCAAGAGCAAATAAGGGAAATTCTATGGAATAACTAATGGGCAGGTTTTATCCTGCCTATTCTAATTATCATAAATATGTTAAGCTATTTTGATTCTACTAGTTTTATTTTATCTCTTCTTGGCATTTGCTTTATAGCATATTCTCTTTTTTGCGCCAAAATTTTATCTTGAAACTCCTCATAGTAAACTAAGGTTACAGGAAGTCGTCCTCTTGTATATTTTGCACCCTTACCTTTAGAATGGGTCTCTATTCTCTTTTCCAAATCATTAGTCCATCCAGTATAAAGGGTTTTATCTGCACATTCTAATATATAAACATAACACATGATTTTTATCCCCTTTTATATAGCAATAGTGAAGAATTAATAATGGAATTTTGTCTTACTGCCTTCCTTTGTAGGAATTATTTCTAACCTTGTATCTACTCTTTCTTTAAGTTCAGGAACGTGTGATATTATCCCTACTAATCTTCCATCATTTTGTAGGTCAATTAAACACTGAATTGCATTATCTAAGGATTCAGGATCTAAGGTTCCAAATCCTTCATCTATA
Source organism: Clostridium liquoris (assembly GCF_002995785.1). Taxonomy (GTDB): domain Bacteria; phylum Bacillota; class Clostridia; order Clostridiales; family Clostridiaceae; genus Clostridium_AO; species Clostridium_AO liquoris. The sequence continues at coordinate 69,276 of NZ_PVXO01000034.1, forward strand.
AATATGGTATCTAAACTTATTCCTCCAGCATGGCATTGAACCACATCAGCTAGTCCAAGAGCTAAAGCTAAAGAAGCTTTAAAGCTTTCTCCTCCAGATAAAGTCTTAACATGTCGAGCTTTTCCAGTATAATTATCAAAAACCTCCAGTTCAAGACCTTGTTGTTTTGCTCCTTTACCCTTTTCTTCTTTTCTTTTAAGTATAAACCTTCCTCCTGCCATCTTACGTAATCTTACATTGGCAGCATTGATTATTTCATCAAAATAAGCAGCTAAAACATACCTTTCAAAGGTTATTTTATCTCTATTATCACCATTTGCAATTTTAGCAAGATCTCCAATAACGCCATAATTTTTTTCATCCTCTCCTATGTCTTTATTTATCTTTTCAATCTCCTTTAATGCTTTGTTGTTGTTATTTATCCTTGAGAATAAGTTTTTTTCTTCCCCTTGTAAATCCTCTTCTTGTAATTTAGTTTTTTTCAAATCCGCCATTAGTTCTTCAATATGTATCTGACTTAGCCCCTCCGTGTCCTTTGCAGCCTTTTCTACTCTATCTTTTAAGGATTTTAAGTTTTGCCAATACTGTGATATATCTTTTTCTAAAAGATTAATTCCCTCCTCAGAAGTTTTTAATGAGGTATATTCGGTGTAATCCTTAAATCCGGCTTCCTTAATTTTATTGTTTAACTGTTCCTTACACAATTCTACTTCCCTTGTCGCATCCTCTATGTTCTTATATTTAACTTCTTTATCTGCCTTAGTAGATGCATAAGTTGTATTGGCTTTGTTGTAATCCTCCTGAGCAGACCTATAAGCTTTTTCCAATGTGCTAAGACATTGTTGAAGCTCTTTAATTTTAGATGAGAGCTTTGTAAAGCATCTTATTTCTTCCGGTATTTCTTTTTCTATACTTATCAGGAGTTCCTCTTCACTTTTTACCTTACCATAAATCTCAGTATATTCTTTTTCTGTGTTTTGTATTAGATCTTCTTTACTTTCTATATGCTCACTTAATTTTTTTATATTATTTTCTAAGTTTACTTTTTTCTCCTGAATTTTTGTAATATTTTGCTGTTTTTCTTTTATAGAATTTAATTCTCCACTTATTTCCTTTCCTTTGGAAGTTAAAATATGCATCATATTTTTAAATTCAATTTTAGTTATATCTTCAGTAAAAATAGCTTTCAACTTATCTCTTTGCTCTATTAGAATCTCATGACTTTTTTTTATAATTCCATTTAAATCAGAAAGCTTTTGAAGCCTTTCATCCCTATTTTGTTTTAACTTATCAAAATCATGCTTAGCTTGCTTAAGTTTCTCCTCTGTAGGTACTCCATCTATAAATTTAGCAAGTTTAGGGTGATGTGTAGATCCGCATACAGGACATTCTAATCCTTCTTCTAAATTTTTTGCTAAAAGACCTGCTTGTCCTCTTCTAAAATTTTCTTCCATAAGCTCATATTGAGTTTTTACTTCATTATATTTCATATCAAATTCATCAAAACTCTTACTATTCTCCTTATGCTTATTAACCTTCTTTATATATTCCTCACTATTCTTATAGAAGTTTCTCATTTCTGTAATTAAAAGTTCTTTCTCATATGCAGCCCTATCCAGCTTTTCCTTAAGTGTTTCTGCCCTTTGAGCCTCCGTTAATTCTTTATTAGCTTTTTCTAAATTAATCTTTTCATCCTTTACAGATAGCCTAAGCTCCTTTAAAAAATTTTCTTTATTCCTAAGATTTTCTCTTGATTTAATTATCATTAAGCTCTTTTCTTCATAGACCTTAACCTTGTCCTCTAAATTTTTAAGGGTAGCTATACTATCTGAAAGTTTCTTCCTTCCATTTTCCTTAGCTTCTTCCTTCTCTAATCTTTCTTTGCATATAATAATATTCTTTTCCCACTGCCTTAGCTTTTCTTCCGCTTGGTTATATTGAAGTTTCCTTGTGTTCAAGTTATTTTGCCCATGTATAAAAGAATTCTCAACCATCTTTACCTGAAGAGCCTTTCTTCCTTTTTCCAATAGGATTTGTTTTTCTCCATATTCCTTTTCTTTTAATAAATAACAGTGATATTGCTCTTGAAGCTGCGCCTTTTCCTTAATCTTCTTATTTATTTCTTCTCCCTTAATTATACTTTTTTGTAGCTGTTCTTGTTTAGTTTTAAGCTTTCTAATTTCTTCAATGAATTTTTTTCTACATCCTTCGTCATTTTTTATCAGCTCTCTTGTCCTATTTATTATTTCAATTACATTTAAATCCTCTGCATTTATAAGTTTAACTAATAGTTCATCCTCTCCAACTTCTATATGCTTTGCATAGGTATCCCTTTGAGTTTTAGTATTACTAATTTTTTTATAAATAGATTTTTTCTGTTCATCTAGTTTTCTCTGGATAGCTTCAAAGGCTTCAGTACCAAAGATTTTCCTAAATATAACTTCTCTCTCTGAACTATCGGATTCTAATAGCTTTCTAAATTCTCCCTGAGGAAGCATTACAATCTGTCTAAATTGATTTTTATTGATTCCTAAAATGTTATTTATGTTTTCATCAACAGTGTTAACCTTTGATATTACCTTTCCATCAGGCAGGGTTAAATAGGCCTCAGCACTTTTAAATACAAAGCCATCTCCTCTTGCTCTTTTTCTATTCTGTTGAGGATATCTGCTAATGGTATAGTTCTTTCCTTTAAGACTAAATTCTAACTCTACATAGGTGGGTACTTCTGGAGATGCAAAATCACTTCTCAATGTATCCTTATCTCTACTGCTTCCTGAAGCTTCTCCAAAAAGCGCATAACTTATAGCATCATATATGGTAGTCTTACCTGCCCCTGTGGGACCGGTAATCAAAAATATGTTTTTACCCTGTAACATTCTAAAATCCACTTTTTCTACCCCTGCATAAGGTCCGAAGGCGCTCATAGTCAGGCTCATTGGTCTCATATATTATTTCACCTCACTGTCTACTTCTTCTATTACTTTTTTCACTATATTTATTTTTTCTTCCGTTAACTCCTTACCTGCTATAGATCCATAAAACTCTTCAAAGAGCTGTAGTTTTGATTTATTTTCATATCCTAAAGAAGCAGAGGTTCTACTTTCTCCCCTTTCCTCAAAGGTCTCTCTATTTAATCCCATGATATTAGGATAAACTGCTCTTAATTTTGATATAGGATCCACTAATTCTCCCTCATCTGTAAGTATTGCATATACATAATCTTCAACATTGGCTTGCTTATAGACCTCTGGATTGATAAGCTGATTCATAGGGCCCTTTATTATTCTCATATCCCTTTTAGGAATAAATTCTTTAAATTCTATGGACACTTCACCAAATTCGTCTATATTTACTATAGTGGCACCTTTTTTTTGGTTTGTTTCTGAAAAAGAATATTTTAATAAGGAACCTGAATATCTTATCCTGTCACTTCCCACTTTCTGTGGACCATGAAGGTGTCCTAAGGCTGTATAATTAAAGCAGTTAAAATATTCCCCACTTATTAAATCTGTGCCACCAATACTTAAAGGTCGTTCAGAATCTGAAATTTGCAGTCCTGCTCTAATTTTTTTTCCTTCTTCTTCTTCTGCTGCTGCTGCTTTGTAATCTTTTATGAAAGAAACATATCCATGGGCAACCATAATATTTCTCTCACTTTTATTCATATGTTCTTTTATTCTTTCTATAATGCTTTTCATTGCCTCATCATGAGTTGTAATTCCATCATTTTCAAGTATATGTTTTATCTCTCTAGGATCTGCATAAGGAACCAAGTAAAAATTTACTGGACCGTACTTATCCTGAAGAGTTATTTTTTTTATTTCTTTATGAAAAACCCCTGCTATGTAAAGTCCATTTTTAGTTAAAATTCTGCTGCCAAAGGATAACCTTTCTGCACTATCATGGTTACCTGCTATGGCTAGTATTGGTGTTTTTAATTCCAATAAAATTTTAGTAAATGTTCTATCTAAAAGTTCCACTGCATCTATGGGTGGTATACTTCTATCATATAAATCCCCTGCTATTAACAAAGCATCAGGCTTTTCTTCTTCAATAATCTTTACTAATTGTTTCAAAACAAATTCCTGGTCATCTATCATACTAAATTCGTTTACAATTTTTCCTATGTGCCAATCTCCGGTGTGAATTATTTTCATTTAGCATGTACACCTCCTTGAACTATTTCACTATGAAATTCTATATTTATTATATACCATATTAAAAAATTGTGACCAATTTTTTAGTTGACAATTGACAATGTTTGTGTCAAGTTAAAGTGGGCAATTTATTTTTTGAATTTTTCCCATTATAAATTCAGTTGAAAATTTTATCCAATAGGGCTTCGCCCGCGGCCCGAAAGGGCGTACTTATCCCCTTAATTTTTT
>NZ_PVXO01000035.1 GCF_002995785.1 Clostridium liquoris
CTCAATTAAAATAGTCTAGCTATAGGTGATAAAACTAATCCACAGCGTCTTATGATAATTATAGTAAAAATCTTTAAGAAAGGAAAAGTATAATGAATTTTTACTATATGTTCATTATACAAGGTGATGGCATGTACTTAACTAAAAATTCTCTTTCATACTTCTTTCTTTGCATTGGTATAATTGCTATTATTTTTTATGCATATTTTAAATTTATAACAATAAAAACTTCTCCAAATGGCAATGATAAGGATAAAATTGTAGGTGAAATGAAAGATATTGAATCTTGGAGATATAGAAATATTGTAATGGGATATCTATCCTTATTTTGGGGAATTATTTCAATACTGGCTTTTATATTTCTAAAATTTTACTACAAGGCTGGACTGCTATCTATATTGTTACCATTTATCTATTTCGCATTGATTGTTATATCAATAGTGTTATTTTTACCAAAGAAAAAAATCACAGGGTAAAAAAGTGGCTGTGGCACTAAGAAATTTACATACAATATATTGTAATATTTATTCTTAATGCCACAGCCCATGTTTATTTTAAATCTATGCTCTTTTATCTATAATCTAAAAAAGTTACTTAGTAATTTGTTTTAAAATTTCCACAAAGGATTTTATTATTAAAGCAGTAAATCCCCATATAACATATCCATTATATTGATAAAAATACTGTTCCATTTTGCCAGTTCTAAACTTATAACTTTTCCCCCCTATTATTAAGTGATAAGGAAAATTTTCAGGAAAATCAGGCATTATCTTAACTTCGTATCCTATGGGATCATTCTTCATAAAGTAATCTAGCGGTACCTTAAATACATGATTTACTTCATCCTTATTAGGCTTAATTTCTTTCCTATTCAATTTACATATAAAAGGGTATATTATGGTATTGTAGGGACTAACGAAGTAATCCATTGATCCTAACACTTCTATGTCCTCTCTTTCAACATTTAATTCTTCTATAGATTCTCTTATAGCTGCATCCATTGGATTTTCTTTCGGTTCGATTCTACCACCTGGTAGCGAAATATCTCCAGGCTGATGATTTAAATTCAAAGCTCTTACTTCAAATAGAATATATAATTTACCCTTTTCTTCAATAAGAAATATAATCACCGCACTTTTTTCATATTCTCCTAATATTTTAGGTTCCCTTTCCGAAAATAATTTTTTAATTTCATTTAACATATACTTTTCACCACCATTATTATCTAACTATTAATTATATATTAGTATTATATTAAATACCATTATTTATTAGCATATGAAGGTACTTTTTAAATTTGTCAAATTATAAAGTCCATGCTATACTTTAGTAGGTATTGACCCTTTATGTTATATTATACTATACATAAAAAATTTAATTTTAGAAATCGGAGGATGCAAGTTGAAGAAAAAAAGAATATCATTAATTTTAGCAATTTTTATAGTATTATCTCTATGTACAAGCGTTTTTGCAGCAGAAGAAAATAAACCTGATATTTATGGTAAAGCTGCGGTTACTATGGATATGAACACTGGAGAAATAATATACGCTAAATCCATAGATAATAAAATGTATCCTGCAAGTACAACTAAACTGCTTACTGCACTGCTTTTAGCAGAAAATAAACAAAAAGAAGATTTATTAAAGTATACTAAGGATGCAAAATCTCAGCCTGAGTACTCCATAAATTTAAATTTACATCCTATAGCTGTTGGTGAAACTATGACCGCTAAAGATGTTATGGATGGACTTTTATTATTTTCAGGAAACGATATAGCTTATATGATTGCAGATAATATATCTGGTAATTCAGTAAAATTTGCAGATCTTATGAACAAAAAAATAAATAGTTTAGGTTTAAAAAATACTCATTTTGTTACACCCAATGGATTACATGACCCAAAACACTATACTACAGCCTATGATTTAACTGTTATAGGTAGAGAAGCTTATAAGAACCCTTGGGTAAGAGAAACTATGAATAAGAAAACCAGTACTATTAAAACTTCAAGTGGGACAACTGTTAATGTAGAAAATAGAAACAAATTATTAGGAAAAGATGACTGTGTGGGTGGTAAAACTGGTTATACATCTAATGCAGGAAGATGCCTAGTTGCTATGTTTGATAGAAATGGTAGAAAAATCATAGGGGTAGTAATGAACTCTGTTTATGATCAAAATGATACTTTTGTATTTAATGATATGAAAAAAGTCATAGATTGGAGTTACAATGCTAAGAAAACTACTTTATATCCAAAAGACTCTATATTAAGAACTGAAAAATTAACTTATAAGCCATTAGTATTCTTCGGGCCTACTAAGACCATGGAAGTACCAATAATGGTTAAGCAAGATGTATCATATTATGATAATGAAATTAACAAAAAGGAAATGAAACAAGAATTTAATGTACAAACATCAAATATATGGAACATAAATAAAAATAAAAGCATAGGTACATTAACAATAAAAGAAAGAGAAGCCTCTCAAAAATATGATTTATATACTAATATTTCTAAGGCTTCTATAATAAAAGCAAATATACTACTTTATATTGGAACAGCTATTGCTATATTAGCCGCTGTATCATTAGTATTTATCATAATAAAAGCTACTAAAAAGAGAAAGAATAGAAAAAGAAGAAATAAATACATTTAAAAGAAGTGCTGTGCACTTCTTTATTAGAGAACGTCCATAGATTTGTGTAAATTATTATAGATGTGATTAGATTAACTGGAAATTACTATGGGGGACAAACTCCTGTAGTAATTTTTATTTTTTTGGGCATTACTAAATAATGAGATTTTGTG
>NZ_PVXO01000036.1 GCF_002995785.1 Clostridium liquoris
ACGAATATCTTAAATTATATAAGCTATTCGTACAATATAAAACTTGAAAAAACTCTGGGGTGAAGCTGATTTCTATAGAAAAATTAATGTAGAAACTTCAGTACCTTGGGAGTTTTCGAGAATACTAATCAAAGAATATGGGGTGTTTGTCTTGGAAGGTACGAAAAAAAAGATAAGTATAAAAAATAATATGGATGTAATAGTAGCCTTTGGAGTTATTGCTATTGTAATGATGATGATAATTCCTGTTCCTCCAGGACTTTTAGATGTACTTTTGGCACTTAATATTACTCTGTCTGTGGTAATACTACTTTTAACTATGTTTACAACCAGTGTATTACAATTTTCATCCTTTCCAACCCTTTTATTGATAACCACATTATTTGGATTGGCATTAAATATTTCATCTACAAGACTTATTTTAACACAAGCAAATGCAGGAAAAATAATAGAAGCTTTTGGTTCCTTTGTAGTAGGGGGAAACTATGTAGTAGGAATTATAATATTTTTAATTATAGTGATAATTCAATTTGTAGTTATAACTAGTGGTGCCACAAGAGTTGCAGAAGTTTCAGCAAGATTTGCCTTAGATGCTATGCCTGGTAAGCAGATGAGTATAGATGCGGATTTAAACTCTGGTCTTATTGATGAAAATGGTGCTAGAGACAAGAGGAAAAAACTTCAGGAGGAAGTCGATTTTTATGGTGCTATGGATGGTGCTTCTAAGTTCGTAAAGGGGAATGCAGTAGCAGGACTTATTATAACAGGAATAAATATTTTAGGTGGAATAATAGTTGGTACTTTAATGCTTAATATGGATATTAAAGAAGCTGCTCAAGTATATACAAGACTTACCATAGGAGATGGATTAGTTGGACAAATCCCAGGTCTTTTAATATCCACAGCTTCTGGTATATTAGTTACTCGTTCAGGGTCAGATGATAACTTTGGTGATGTGGTAGGAAAACAATTAACTGGATTTCCAAAGGTAATAGCTATGGCTTCAGTAGTATTGTTCTTCCTATTTTTAGTACCAGGACTTCCAAAGCCGCCTTTTCTTATACTTTCAGTGACATCAGGTATAGGAGCATACTTCTTATATAAGGATGAAAAAGAAAGAACTGTAGATCAAATTTATCAGGAGCAGCAGCAAGTAACGGAAATAGAAAGTAAAGAACCTGAAAATGTAATGAGCCTTATTAATGTAGAGCCTATGGAAGTAGAAATAGGATATGGGCTTATACCTTTAGCTGATGAAGGTTCTGGCGGTGATTTACTACAGAGAATAACTTCTGTGAGAAGACAGTGTGCTATAGAAATGGGCATAGTAGTTCAGCCCATAAGGATAAGGGATAATTTACAGTTAAAGACAAATGAATATGTTATTAAAATAAGAGGTACCGTAATAGCTAAGGGAGAACTTATGCCTAATATGTTATTATGTATGGATCCTACCAATGGGGAATATGAAATACAGGGTATCAAAACCACAGAGCCTGCCTTTGGTTTACCAGCTAAATGGATAAACAAGGATGAAAGAGAAGATGCAGAAATTAAAGGACTTACAGTAGTAGATCCAACAACTGTAATGGTAACTCATTTAACTGAGACTATAAAGAGTCATTCCTATGAGTTACTTGGCAGACAAGAAGTTAAACTTATAATTGATTCTGTAAAGGAAAAATATAGTGCTGTAGTAGAGGAACTTATACCAGATTTAATGACTATTGGGGAGGTACAAAAGGTATTACAAAATCTATTAAGGGAAAGGGTCCCAATAAAGGATATGGTTACAATTTTAGAATCTCTTGCAGATAACTCAAGAAGTACTAAGGATATAGAACTGCTTACAGAATATGTTAGGTTTGCTTTAGGAAGAAGTATTTGTAATCCATTGGTGGATGAAAACAATGCTATGACCGTAATAACACTATCCCAAGAAATTGAGGATGTTATAGGAAATAACATTCAAAAATCCATGCAGGGTTCTTTTCCAGCTATAGATCCAGATACCACGGAAAAAATATTGAATTCTCTTAGAAATACTCTGGAAACCACTTTCTTTTATGAAAGTCAGCCTGTATTATTAGTTTCTCCAAAAATAAGGCCAGCTTTTAAAAAACTTACAGAAATGGTTTTCCCAAATTTATGTGTATTGTCTATAAATGAGATTCCTAATGATATTGAAATAAAAACTGAAGGAGTTGTGACAATATAAAATGGTTATTAAGAGATATATGGTAAAAAATATGAATGAAGCTATGACTAGGATTAGAGGCGAGTTAGGAAAGGATGCAGTAATAATTAGCCAGAGAAAAGTTAGAAAGCCAGGTTTCTCCGGGCTTTTCCAAAAAAAGATCATAGAAGTCACAGCTGCTATAGATAACTCAAAAAAGGAAAAGGAAAGTTCTATAGATAGCAATGAGGAACTTATAAAAAAGCTTATAGAAAATAGAGAAATAAAAAAGGATGAAGTAAAAAGGGATAATGAGAGATTATCAGATAGCAATTTAAGTAATATAGAGACAAAAGAGGATAAAAATAAAGAATCTATTTTAAAAGAAATACAGGAAATGAAAGTAATGATGAATGAAATCATAAGTACCTCAACAAGCTCTGGTAAAGAGAAGAGTAAACTAGAAATTCTTCTTGAAAACAATGATATCAATGAAAAAACTCTTAACAATATTTTAAATAAGGTCAACAGCATGGATAATGAACTTGATAATATGGAAAAAGGTAAAATAGCTATAGAGGAAATGATACCCGTATCAAAGGTTCCACTAGATGGAGTAATAGCATTTGTAGGACCTACTGGAGTGGGAAAGACCACTACTATTGCAAAGCTTGCGGGAAATTTGGCATTAGTAAAAAAAAGAAAAGTTGGACTTATAACTATTGATACTTATAGGATAGGAGCAGTAGAACAATTAAAAACCTATGCAGATATTATGAATCTTAATTTCAAGGTGGTTCTCTCTGCAAAAGATATGGAAGAAGCAATAAATTCCATGAGTGATTGTGATACAATATTGGTAGATACTACCGGAAGAAGTTCCAAAAATCCTATGCAAATTTCGGAGCTTAGGGCCTTTATAGATAAGATACATACGGAAAATATCCATTTGGTAATTAGTTCTACTACTAAAGACAGGGATATAGACACTATAGTTGAGGGATATAAAATTTTAGGATATAACAATGTAATAATAACAAAGCTAGATGAAACTACAACCTATGGTTCTGTGCTTAATATACTTCAAAGTGCAGGAAAACCAATAAGTTTTGTAACCACAGGACAGAATGTGCCTGATGATATTAAAACAATTACAGGAGAAGAGGTTGCTAATCTAATATTGGGAGAGGATAGCATATGTTAGATCAGGCAGAAGCATTAAGACAGTTGGCTAAAGATGCAGATGAAAAAGATAGAGCTGCGGGGGAAAAGAAAAAAGGCCCTAAAATAATTACTGTTACCTCTGGTAAGGGAGGAGTGGGGAAAAGCAATTTTGTGGTTAACTTAGCCATAGCCCTTCAAATAAAGGGACAAAAGGTAATGATATTTGATGCAGATGTTGGTATGGGTAATGATGATGTACTTATGGGCTTTTTACCTAAATACAATGTATATGACATTATATTTAATAATATGAAGATAAAAGATGTAGTAATAGAGGGCCCTTATGGAGTAAAACTTTTGCCTGGAGGCTCTGGACTTACTAGAATAGAAGAAATAGATGAGGATAAAAGAGAAAATTTTATAAAAAAGATACAGGATTTAGAGGATTTGGATTATATACTTATGGATACAGGAGCTGGTATAAGCAAGAGTGTTTTAGGATTTATAGCCTGTTCAGAAGAATTAATCGTAATAACTACTCCAGAACCTACATCACTTACAGATGCCTATAGCCTTTTAAAGGCAGTAAATTATTTTAAAATAAAGTCATCTGCAAAAATGATAATAAATAGAACTTTAAGCAGTAAAGAGGGTATAGAAACTTATAACAAATTCAACAATACAGTGAATAATTTTTTAAAAATGAAACTAGAGCACTTGGGAAGTATTTCTGAAGATAGAAAGCTTGTGGAAGCGGTAAGAAAACAAGAACCTTTTATAATTAGTTTTCCTAATTCCAATATATCTAAAGAGATAATAGACATAGGAAATAAAATATTAGGATTGAAAGAAGAAACTGCTGGAATGGGTGCCCAGGGATTATTTAGAAAAATATTTAGTATTTTTTCAGTATAGGAGTTGATTGCCATGGCGGAAACAATAAAGTTTTTACTTAATCATAGGGTAGAGATAATGATGGATGACACCACATATTTAAGCAATATCCAGGATGTGGAGGAAGAGTATGCGGGTATTAGCATACCAGTAAGAGATGGAACATATCTGCCATTAAAAAAAGGTGAAAAAGTTGAAGGAATATATTATGCCAAAAGAGGCTTATATAAATTTAATACAGTAGTGGTGGGAAGAAAGATAGACAGAATAATGATGATTTTATTAGCTCATCCAAAAAAGTTTATAAAATTTCAAAGGAGAAATTATGTAAGGGTTCCAGTATCCGCAAATACATGCTGTGCATTAGTAGATAAAAAATCTTCCTTGAAAAACATAACAGACAATCAATTTGAATTTTTCAATGCTGTTTCTTTAGATATTAGTGCAGGTGGAATGAGAATCTCAACGGATAAAGATGTAAATGTAGGAGATGTAATAGTAGCAACATTGCCTATTAAAGATGAAGTAATTAATGTGAAGGGTAAAATAATTAGGGTTGAGAGAGTAGAAAATAGAAATATATGTGGAATAAATTTTATTGATATGGATAAGAAGACTGTTGAAAAAATTATAAGTTTATTATTTCGAATTATGAGGGATCAAAGGAAAAACACACCAAGGGAGGGTTAGCTGTGGCAGTGGTTATGGATTTTGATGTGAGGGAACAAGTTATAAAAAAATATATACCCCTTGTAAAATATATTGCTTCGAGGGTGATAATGGGTAAAACAAAATATATTGAGTATGAGGATTTAGTTAGCTATGGTATGCTTGGACTTATGGACGCAATAAACAAATTTGATGAGGAAAGGGGAATGAAATTTTCTACTTATGCATCTATAAGAATCAAGGGATCTATGATAGACGAATTAAGAAAGATAAGTCCAATTTCAAAGGGTGCTATGGACAAGCTCAATAGATACAATGATGCCATAGAAAAATTTCAAAAGGAAAACTTTAGAGAACCAGATATCATAGAAATATCAAAAGAGCTTAATATTTCTTTAGAAGAGGTATCTCGAATTGAGAATTATATTAACTATATTTCAGTAATATCCCTAGAAGACTTAATATTTTCAGAAGAGGACGATATACCTTTAATTGGAACAGTGGTAGATGAAAAAAGTCCAAGCCCTGAAAAGTCTTTGGAGGAAAAGGAGCTGCTAGAATTTCTAGCAAAGGCTTTAGATAACTTAAAAGAGAAGGATAAAACAGTTTTGTCACTTTACTATTATGAAAGATTGACTTTAAAGGAAATAGGGAAAATTTTAAATGTTTCTGAATCTAGAGTATGCCAGCTTCACAGCAGAGCATTGATCCACTTAAGACAGGAATTAAAAAAATTAAAGTACGAAATAGATAATTAAAATAAATTTTTATAAAAAATTAAGGAGCTAATTATTATGACAGTATTATTATTAACCATTGGAGTAATTCTAATTGCATTAAATATTGTAGCAATAAAAAAAGAAAAGGGCTCATTTAAATACACCTTAGACAATACTGAAAATGATATGCAGGATTTTCAAGTTGAAATTGGAAAATTAAGAAAAGAAATTGGAGAAACTGTACTAGATTTGCAAAAGGAAATAGAAGATATTAAAAATTCATTACAAATAATTCAGAATAGTGATTCACATGAAGAGGGAAAGAAAGAAAAAGAAGTAGTTGAAGATACAATAAAAAATCATAGCGATGAAAACTATAAAGAAAATATTCAATATAACGAAGAAGAAAATAACAAAGAAAATAAAAAAGAGGAAGATAACGAAGAAGAAAATAAAGCTGTTGCAAAAGGAAATAGCGTAAAAATAGAACAAGTAGGCAATATGATAGATTCAGGTATGACAATAGAGGAGATATCGAAAAAATTAAATATTGGTAAGGGGGAAGTACTATTAATAAAAGAGTTATATCTAAAATAAAGCACCTTATTTATTTTTTAAGTGATAAAAAACTTTTATTAGGAGTGGGAATAGGAATAGTTATTTCTACCCTTATAATGACAAAGGTAAAGATAAATTATGAAATTAGTGATTATCAGGTGGAAAAACGAGCAAGGGCAATGGGAATGAAATATCCAGAAGAAGTTAAATTTATAATTGATAAAGGAGTAAGCAAATGATAAGAAGTCTTTATACTGCAGTTTCTGGCATGATAACTCAGGAAGCAAAACAGGATGTAATAACTAATAATTTAGCCAATGTAAATACTGTAGGATTTAAAGGTGACAATCTTGCAGCTAAGCAGTTTGATGAAGTCCTTTTATATAATTATGACAAAAAGGTACATGGGAAAAATGTTAGGCAGAATATTGGAAATATAAGTTTAGGCAGTAGAATAGATGATGTGGCTACAAATTTTACTCAAGGCACCATAGAAAGAACAGACAAGCCTTTTGATTTTGCCATAGAAGGAAGAGGATTTTTTGTAGTTAATAGAAATGATGGTGTTACAGGAAATAACTTTTATACTAGAGATGGTCATTTTCATATAAATAGTAGAGGTTTCTTAGTAAATGACAGCGGAGATAATGTTATGGGAAGAAATCTAAGAAGTGGTGCTGTAGAACCAATAAGATTAGAAGATGATAAGGCAACAGTAGATGTTAATGGCAATATAATGGTTAATAACACACTTACATATAAGCTTCAATTAGTTGATTTTAGAGGTAATAATTATAATTATAAGAACTTAAAAAAAATTGGAGACAATCTATATATGGGTAATAATGCTAGAGAATATAATGATATAACTGTTAAACAATCATGCCTTGAAAGATCAAATGTAAATGTAGCTAGGGAAACCATGGAGCTCATGACAGTAATGAGAACCTTTGAAACTAACAGCAAAGTTATACAGGCAATAGATGAAACCTTAGGAAAGGCTGTAAACGAGGTTGGAAGCGTGAGATAGTATAAGAGAAAAGGGGTATTAAAGTGCTTAGAATTATGTGGAATGGAAGAAGTGCAATGATGGCTCAACAGGAAAAGCTGGATTGCATATCTAATAATTTAGCTAATGTAAATACTGAAGGCTATAAAAGTGAAGATGTAACATTTCAAGACTTAATGTATGAAAGCCTCCAAAGACGAGGATATCCCGTAAATGAAGGTAAAGATAAGAATTTGATAACAGGTTCAGGTGTTAAAGCAGGAAATTGGATAAGGGACAATAAACAAGGAAATTTAACCAATACGGGAATAAACACAGATTTAGCTATAGATGGTCCAGGGTATTTTAGAGTTGTAAATTCTAATGGTGATTTTAGGTATATAAGATCTGGAAGCTTCAATGTAGATAATAAAGGAAATTTGGTTGATAAAAATGGTAACAAATTGTATATGGAGTACAAAGGAAGAAAACCTGAGTTTACCCAGGATAATTTCATCATAAAGGAAGATGGTACCGTATCAATAAAGGAAAACAATAATGGTGTAACTACAATTAGGGAAGTAGGAAAAATAAATATATACAATGCAATAGGACAGGATGCTTTCATATCCGTAGGTGATAATCTATATATGCCTAAAAATGGGGTAAACCCTACAGCAACAGATTCAAGTATTATGCAGGGATACATTGAAGGTTCCAATGTGGATATTGCTAAGGAAATGACAGATATGATAATGGCTCAAAGAGCCTTTGAATTTGGATCCAAAGCAGTAAAGGCAGCAGATGATATGTGGGGAATGGTTAATAATTTAAGAGGAAGATAAAAATTCAAATAAAAAATAATAAAGAATAAATAAGAAAAGCTTACCCTTTGGGTAAGCTAAAATTTTATGATAATAAAGAAGATTATAAAACTAATCATGCATATGCCATAGGCTATACTTAAATAGTCTTTAATACATATATCATTTATTTTGTTTTTGTAATCTCCGTAGCTTTTTATATAATCTGTATGGTCACTATTAAAATAATGATAAAAGTTCACTGATTCTACATAGGCTGCGAGTATATCAACATTTAGCAAAGGTTTAGTATAGGAATTTGTAATATAATCACCTTTAAAGTCCACAGTGAATTTTTTATTTCTTGTAATATATACAGCATATAAAAAAAGCTGTGATAGAATAGCAGGAATTATAGTCATTACATTAAAAGAAAGTTTAAATAATTTAATTTGATTTTGAAGATGTATATTATAAACAAAAGAGTAAATTAAAGCTGCTATATTTCCGAAAATCAAAATATAAAGAATTGGAGCTACAAAACCACAAACTATGGAGCGAGTTATTATGGAAATAGAATCATAAAAATGTATCTTTTCTCTTCGTTTTAAGTTTTTCCTTTCAGTATTACTTATATCAATTACTAAAAAAGTAGTTATTCCATTTGCTAGCTCTGCATTGTTAATACTATGCAGTAACAAACAAATTAATATGATTACACCTATATAGACTGCTGAAAGCAAAGCATTATGTTTTATTATCTTTTTCAAATTATAATTCAATTTATAATATATTTCTTGTCTATCAATTTTCCACAATATTATACTAAGTAAACAACCAATTAAATAACCTACCCCATTTTTCATCCCTCCATATTAACATTTATTACTTAATTAATATGCAGGTTTTTTTATTTTAATTCTAATCTTCTATTTCTTCTATACTTACTTTTCTCATTTTTACATTGTAAGGCAGTTCAAAAGATGAATTGTCCTCACTGCAAGTTTTTTTATCAAAAAATTTTGGGTATTTATCCTGTTGAACCATGGATGAAGTGTTTCTCCAATACATCTTCATCATTGGGCAAAAGTATGGATACATCATACAATAAGATCTATGCATTGAAGTGAAGGGCTTATAGCAAGTACTATAATTATTATACATAAAAATTCCTCCTAAAACTTTTTCAGTAATATTATATGAAGTAAAGAGGAAGAAGTTTACACAATAATAGTAAATAAAAAATAATAGCAAATAAAAAGTGAACAGTAAATTGTATACTGTCCACTAATTTAAATTATTTTGTTTCAGCAGCTGCATTAGTTAAAGGAGGGATAACTTGCTTCTTTCTTGACATTAAGCCAGGCATATATACGCAATTTTCCTTTAACTGAACATTAAAGGCTTTGTTTATTAGATATTTTTCATCTCCAGCTACCAATAGTTCGGATCCATCCTTTAATAAATCTGTTACCATAAGTATTAATAGATTGAAGTTTTCATCATTAGCTCTATGTTCCATGTACTTAATCATATCTTTTTTCATAGATGCAAAGCCTTCAGTATCCATAGTAGTTACTTGACCTACACCTACTTTTAATGAACCTATATTAAATATTTTAAAATCCTGATTAAATATTTCATCTAAAGTCTTACCCTGAAGAGAAGTGCCAGCTTTAAACATATCCTGGGCAAATTTTTCTGGATCTATATTTGCTATTTCTGCAAGTCTTCTTAGCATCAATTTATCTGTAGCAGTAGATGTGGGAGATTTAAATAATAGGGTATCTGAAATTATAGCTGAACATAGTAGGCCAGCTATTTTTTTTGATGGTCTAATACCATTTTCGAAAAATATGGAAGCTATAATTGTTGCAGTACAACCTACAGGTTCATTTCTAAAGTAAATAGGAGAACCTGTCTGAATATCTCCAATTCTATGATGATCTATTACTTCTAGTAATTCTGAATCTTCAAGCCCAGGTATGGATTGAGTTCTCTCATTATGATCAACCAATATAACCTTTTTCTTAGTTTTTGATATTAAATGGTATCTTGAAATACTTCCTAGTATTTTATTATTATTATCTACTACTGGATAGCTTCTAAATCTAGTCTTCAGCATTATTTCTCTTGCCTCGTCTACTAAATCCTCATTATTGAATAGTACAAGGTTATCTTTAGTCATTACATAACTTACAGGAACACTTTGAGGAATAAGTCTAGCTGCAGTGAAAGTGTCATAAGGAGTCATAATAATAGAACATGCTATAGATTTAGCTTTTTCTATTATTTTTTCAGTTACCTCATGTTTACCTGTTATTATCATAAGGGACGCCTTACAGTCTAGAATTATTTCCTGAGCATCTTCCCTATCTCCACAAATGACAATATCTCCTTCATCAATAATTTCACGAGTGCTTTCAGGCTGCATAGCAGTAACTACTATTTTCCCGGTTAAGTTATTTATTTTTTCACTTACATATATGCATTTTGCTGAAAGAGTTTCAACTATATTTTCTAGTGTAGTACCACTTTTTGAAAGTATATTATTATCCCAAATATCCATATAGGATGAAGTTATATTTGAAAGAGAAGCAAGACCTATAAGTTTGTCATTTTCATCAACTACTGGCAAGGTCTTCACATTGTTTTTTTTCATTATGGACCAAGCCATTTTTAAAGAAATATCAGGGCATATTGGAGCTACACTATCAAATTTTAAATCCTGTATTTGAGCCCTTACTGTCTCTATTAATTCTGGTGGTTTAACATCAAAATAATCAAGTACAAATTGAGTTTCTCTATTTAATTCTCCTAATCTAACAGGAACAGCAGTTATGCTGCCAGTTTTATTTTTAAATTCTGCATATGCTAAAGCAGAACATATGGAATCTGTATCCGGATTCTTATGCCCGCTTATGTATATAATGTCCTTCATAAAAAAACCTCCTTGGTATATACATATTTATATTAAGGTGAAATATTATTTTTACACCTATTTAATCACCTATTAATAATATCAAAAAAACAGAAAAGTTTAAAGTAATATTTGGATTTAAAGGGGAAAATGTAAGATTTGGTCTACTTCAAAAATTAAAAATATTTTATTAAGTTGTAACATATATTTATTATAATTAAGAATTAAAGATCAAAATTACAATTAATTATTGTAATTTATCACATTGGTTTTTAGTTCTTAGAAAAATACCATGGGGGTGTTAATTGTGATTAACGAAAAAGAGCTTTTCTCCGGACTAGATTCAAAGGAAGCAGAGAGAAGGCTTAAAAAATATGGGCCAAACATTTTGGAACAAAAGGAGAAAATATCCGCAGTTAAAATTTTTCTACAGCAATTTAATGATTTTATAGTATGGGTGCTTATTGTGGCTACTGTAATCTCAGGATTTATGGGAGAGAAGGCAGATGCAATTACTATATTAGTAATAATTATTATGAACGGAATTTTAGGTTTTATACAGGAGTTTAAAACGGAAAAATCCTTAGAAGCATTAAATAGCCTTGCTGCACCTACTGCAAAAGTAATAAGAGATGGAAATCTAAAAATAATAAATGCTGAAAACTTAGTTATTGGAGATTTAGTAATTGTAGAAAGTGGGGACAGGATACCTGCGGACTGTATAATTGTAGAAGACACTTCTTTAATGTTAGATGAATCATTACTTACAGGAGAATCTGTAGGGGTAAATAAAAGCTGCAGTGATAAAAATAATACCATTTATATGGGTACTGTAGCACTAACGGGTAAAGCTAAAGCTAAGGTTATATCCACAGGAATGAAAACTGAAATGGGAAAGATTGCTGGAATGCTTCAAAGTATAGAAAAGGACAAGTCACCACTAAAAGAAAAATTAAATTCATTAGGAAAGATATTGGTTGTATTATGTATAATTATTTGCATCATAGTAACTATAACAGGAATAAGTAGAGGAAATGATAAGTATGAAATGTTTCTTTTAGGTGTTAGCCTTGCTGTAGCAGCAATTCCTGAAGGATTGCCTGCCATAGTAACAGTGGCATTAGCCTTAGGAGTATCCAGAATGTTGAAAAAGAATGCACTTATAAGAAGGCTGCCAGCAGTGGAAACCCTAGGGTGTACTTCTGTAATTTGCAGTGACAAAACAGGTACTTTAACAGAAAATAAAATGACGGTAAAGGCATTATTTTTTAATAATTATTTATATAATATGGATAAAGACACTATGCCGCAAAATTATGTTTTTAAAAAGGCAGTTACATATTGCAGCGATTGTAATATTGACTACAGTGAGAAAAATACAGAAAAAGCTCTCTTTGGAGATCCAACTGAAACTGCTTTAATAAAGGCTTTTTTTAAGAATACTGGTGAATTAAAGGATTTTTTAAGTAAAGGTAAAAAAGTATATGAAAAGCCTTTTACTTCAGAAAGAAAAATGATGTCAGTAGTAGTTAGAGAGGGATTTAAAACCACTGTCTATGTAAAAGGAGCTCCGGAAAGGATAGTGGATAGATGTAAGTATGTATTGGTAGATGGTGAAGTAAAGGCCTTTACTTCTTTATACAAAAATAAGGTGCTAAAAGCTGTAGAAACCATGTCCTTTAAAGCTTTAAGATGTATAGCAGCAGCTTATAAGGAAACTTCCAATTATGGGGACAGTTCCTTAGAAAATGACCTAATACTTATAGGAGTAGCAGGGATTATTGATCCACCAAGAAAGGAAGTTAAGGAAGCAGTATTTAAATGTAGAATGGCAGGAATAAAACCTATAATGATTACAGGGGATCATAAGAATACTGCCTATGCCATAGGAAAAGAATTGGACATAGTTAAAGATGAAACTCAAGTAATAACAGGAGAAGAATTGGATAAATTAGATGATAAAGCATTTTTGAAAAACATTGATAACTTAAGAATTTTTGCTAGAGTAAGTCCTAATCATAAATTAAGAATAGTAAAAGCCTTTAAGAATGCAGATAATATTGTAGCTATGACAGGAGATGGAGTTAATGATGCCCCTGCAGTTAAGGAAGCAGATATAGGAATATCCATGGGTGTTTCTGGGACAGATGTAACAAAGGAGGCCTCCTCAATGATACTTTTAGATGACAATTTTGCAACCATTGTGGCGGCTATAGAAGAAGGAAGGGTGATATATGATAATATAAGAAAGTTTATAAGATATTTGCTATCCTGCAATTTAGGGGAAGTTTTAACTATGTTTATAGCCTCAATTTTAAATTTGCCTATACCACTTTTACCAATACAAATTCTATTTGTGAATTTAGCTACAGATGGACTTCCAGCTATAGCCTTAGGAGTAGATCCAGCAGATATAGATATAATGCAGCAAAGACCAAGACCTAAAAATGAAAGTATATTTGCCAGGGGACTTAAAGAAAAGATATTGATCAGAGGTTCCTTGATAGGAATTTGTACTGTGGCAGCTTTTTTAATGGGATATATGTATAAAATGGATTTAAGAACCTGTAGAACCTTAGCTTTATGTACTTTAGTTATGTCACAGCTTATACATGTATTCGAATGTAGATCTGAAAGACACTCAATATTTGAAATAAAGTTATTTACTAATATGGCTTTAGTGGGAGCAGTTGCATTTTCAATAATAATGATTATGACTATACTTTATATACCATTTTTACAAAAAGTATTTCATACTGTAGCACTGAGTTTATCACAATGGGCTATTGTAATATTTTTCTCTGGAATAATAGCATTTATAAATAGCACATATTTATTCTTTTTTCATAGGAACAGGTGATTTAGAGTACAGAGAACAGAGGACAGAGTACAGAGTACAGTTGACAGTTATGGAGGCTTTTCTTCTGCTGACGCTACAGAAAAGCTTAAATTTATAGATAATAAAGAATAAATAATAAATATGGATAATTTTTCTCCATTGACATTAGGTCAAATTTAAAATTTAATTTAGCTTACTATTTGGGTAAGGTTTCCTTATTTATTCTTTATTATTTTCTATTTATTATTTGGAGAAGCTTTCCTAAACTGTCTTCTGTCCATTAAAAAAGTATCCTAAATAAAGAATAAGCAAGACAACAAAAATTGTCTTGCTTATTCTTTATTTAAATCTGGTTTTTACCTTTTGAACTTTAGGTTCCTTGCCTTCTATAGGAACTAAGTCTTTTCGAGTGGTCATATTTCTTATATTCAAAATTTCTATTCGTTCTCTGTTTTCTTTTCCTTTTTTACCTTTAAGTCCTTGTACTAAAACATAATTTCCTTGAGATATGGAAATAAAATCAATTTTCTTAAACCATCTACGCTTTTTATAAATACATTTAGCAATATTTTTACTTCTATCTGGTCTTACTAATAATGTAACAGTTAATTTATGAAAAATCCATAGTATGGTTTTTTCTTCAACTTTAACGGAGACTACATTACCCTGAACCTGACACAGCCTATCCCCATATTTTTTTATATAAGTTTGTGCATAATACTTATTTACCTTGTCTGT
Source organism: Clostridium liquoris (assembly GCF_002995785.1). Lineage (GTDB taxonomy): Bacteria > Bacillota > Clostridia > Clostridiales > Clostridiaceae > Clostridium_AO > Clostridium_AO liquoris. The sequence goes on from NZ_PVXO01000036.1 coordinate 14,469, forward strand.
AAAACCCATATGTATGACTCCTTTGCATTATATTTTATTGTTTAATTAATAATAAATTATAATTCCTAAAATTCCCATTACAGTAATTATGGTAATACTCAAATATATTATATCATAGTCTTTTGGAATTTAAAACTAGTAGACTTTTTTATATTTATAGTTTATCCATAGGAAACATATATTATTAAGAGAGGATATCTTTCATATAATTATAGTATATAAGCTGGTTTTGTGGAAAAAATATAATCTATTAGTAAGTTTAATATGTGGAGGTAGAATATGTGCGTTGGTATTCCCCTGAAGGTGTTAGAAATTCAAGATAAAGAAGCTATAGGAGAAATCAGTGGTGTAAAAAGAAAAATAAGAATAGATTTTTTACCCAATCTTAACATAGGCGATTATGTAATGACTCATGCAGGATTTGCTTTAGATTTGATAAAGCAGGAAGATGCTAATGAAATTATAGAAGCAATAAAATTAGTAAACAGCAAAATTTAATCAAGATTAAATATAAGTTAATCTATATCAATTATAAGGATGGTGATTTTATTTTTAATAGAAGAAAACAATATTTAAAAGTCTTATTAGATGAAATAAATTCCTTTGAAGAAAGAGTAAATATTATGGAAGTATGTGGCACTCACACTGAAGCTATAGGTAGATTTGGACTTAGAAGCATATTAAATGATAATTTTAATCTCATATCTGGGCCAGGTTGTCCTGTATGTGTAACTCACAGCAGCTATATTGATTATGTATATAATTTGGCATTAAATGAAAATATTATAATTGCCACTTATGGAGATATGATAAGAGTCCCTGGTTCAACACCAAGTATAAGCTTAGAAAAAGCTAAGGCATTAGGGGGTGATATTAGAATTGTCTATTCCAGTATAGATGCTGTTTCTTTAGCAATAGATAATCCCCAGAGTAAGGTGCTTTTCTTAGGTATAGGTTTTGAAACCACTGCTCCTCATACTGCAGTGGCTATAAAGGAGGCAAAATATAATAATATTAAAAATTTTTATGTCTTATCTATGCATAAAAGTGTAGAACCAGTGATGAAATCTCTATTAAGGGACAAAGAACTAAATATACAAGGCTTTTTATGTCCAGGTCATGTGGCAGCTATTATAGGAGAGAAGGGATTTTACTTTTTAAGGGATTTTAACTGCCCAGGCGTTATTACTGGATTTAAAATTGAAGATATAGTTGTTGGTCTATGGAAGCTCTTGAAAATGATAAAAGAAAGGGATATAGGGGTAGAAAATGCATATAAATCTATAGTAAGTAAAGATGGAAATATTGTGGCGTTAAAAGTTATTGAAGAAGTGTTTTATAAAAAAAAGGATTATTGGAGGGGCATTGGTGCTATAGATAGCAGTGGCTTTAAGATTAGAGATGAGTATGGAAAATACAATATAGAAAATATATATCCTTTGGAGATTAACAAATTTGAAGAAAACAGTATGTGCCAATGCGGTAAAGTTTTAAAAGGAATAATAAAACCTGAGCAATGCAATCTATTTAAAGAGGTATGCACTCCAGAAAACCCTATAGGACCATGTATGGTATCTGTAGAAGGAAGCTGCGCTGCTTATTATAAGTATTATTAGATAACTAGGAGATGATTTTATGGAGAATGTTATATCTATGTCCTATGGAAATGGCGGGAAAAAAACCTCCATGATTATAGAGGAAATGATTATACCTGCCTTAGGAAATGATAAATTAAATTTACTGGGAGATGGAGCATTGCTGAGAACTTCAGGAGAAATAGCCTTTTCTAGTGATAGCTTTGTAATATATCCATATTTTTTCCCTGGGGGTGATATTGGTAAGCTAAGTGTGTGTGGCACAGTAAATGATCTGCTTATGTGTGGAAGTATTCCAAAGTATTTAAGCTTATCCTTTATATTAGAAGAAGGTTTTAAAATTGAAGATTTAAAAAAAATAATCTCTTCCATAAAAAATACAGCAGAGGAAGCTGGAATACAAATTGTAACTGGAGATACTAAGGTAGTAGATAGGGGACACGGTCATGGGATATACATCAATACTGCAGGTATTGGTGAAAAGGTTAAAGGAATAAATCTAGGGAAAAAAAGAATAAAAATAAAGGATAAGGTAATATTAACTGGGAGTATAGGAAATCATGGTATATCTATACTTTGTGCTAGGGAAAATTTATTGGAAAGCAAAATAAAATCTGATTGTGCTCCTTTAAATAAAATAGCATACACTATTTTTAAATATGGAGAGGAAGTAAAGATTTTGAGGGATCCTACCAGGGGTGGGGCAGCTACTACACTAAAAGAATTTGTAGAAGGAGAGAATTTCTCAATAGAGATAGAGGAGGAAAAAATACCTGTAGATAGAGAAGTGATTGGGGCATGTGAATTATTAGGTTTAGATCCTTTATATATAGCTAATGAGGGGAAAATCATAGCAATTGTTTCTCCAGAGGTTAGTGATGATATAATAAAGGATTTAAGAAACATAGGATGTAATGAAGCCTCAATAATTGGAGAAGTGGTGGATTATACTTCTTCAAAAGTATTGCTTAAAACTTTATTTGGAGGCAGAAGAATTTTGGATAAAATCACCTATGACCTTTTACCTAGAATATGTTAAAGGGGAGAAAAGTTATGCATAAAATGGATATAACCTATATAAATAAAGATGAAATTGTTAGTATGGCAGAAAAAATGTTAAGTGAAAAAAGAAGACTTGTAATTATGAATGGATATGTAGATAAAGAAGGAAATAATGTGATTGCCTATAATTTTGATATAGATGGAAATTTAAAAACATATATATGCAAAGGCGAAAAAACATTTCCAACTATCACTCACATATATAAAGGTTCTGCTCAATGGTGTGAAGAGGATATATGTGAGGTAATGGAAGTGGATTTTGAAGGATTAAAAAAGGGAGATAGGTTGTTTTTACCAGATGATTTCGATGGATCAGGTCAAATACTTGTAACTCCTATAGAAGAGTTAAGAAATAAATATAAAGAAAAAGTTGATGAAGAGGAAAATAAATAGCAGAAAGAAGAGGATTGTGTATGAGTTATGTAATTCCTATAGGACCATATCATCCAGCCTTAGAGGAACCAGTACATGTAAAATTATATACTGATGGAGAATTTGTAGATGATGCAAAGGTTTATATTGGATACAACAATAGAGGCATTGAAAAGTTGGCTCAGGAAAAGAATTTTATACAGACTATAACCTTGGTAGAAAGAGTTTGCGGTATTTGTTCTCATTCTCACAGTTTAGCTTATTGTTTAGCCATTGAAAATATTGCAGAATTAGAGGTGCCAAAAAGAGGATCTTATATAAGGGTCATAATATGCGAATTGGAAAGACTTCATTCACATTTTCTGCTTTTGGGATTAGCAGCCCACATAATAGGATTTGACAGTGCTTTTATGTATACTTTTTCTGCTAGAGAAAAGGTTATGGAGGCATTAGAAACACTAACAGGCAATAGAGTTAACTATGCTATGAACATAATTGGAGGAGCTAGAAGAGATATAGATAAGGAAGGACTTAAAAATCTTTTAATGATTATAGAAGAGTTAAAAGAACCCTATGAAAGAATAATAGATATATTTGGAAGAGATAAAACTGTAGCATTAAGAACCAAAGGAGTAGGTAAACTAACCTATGATGAAGCGTGGATATATGGACTTTCAGGCCCTCATGGAAGAGCTTCAGGACTTAAATGTGATACTAGAAAAATAGATCCTTACTGCTCTTATGAAGATTTTAATTTTAATATGGTTGTACAAAAGGATGGAGATGTATTTTCAAGAGTATTGGTAAGGCTTCTAGAAATAGGTGAAAGTATAAGAATAATTACTCAGGCAGCGGAAAATATGCCAGACACCCCAATAAATTTAGGAGTTAAAATTCCAAGGGTTCCAGCAGGGGAATATTGCACAAGAATTGAAGCTCCAAGAGGAGAGCTAACTTATTACGTAGTTACAGATGGCAGTCAGGGCAACAGAAGAGTAAATATACATGTTCCCACCTTTAGAAATGCAGCTTCAGTTCCAGCTATGCTTAAAGGCAATACCGTAGCAGATGCAGGGCTTATAGTTGCAAGTATAGATCCTTGCTTCTCTTGTTTGGATAGATAATATGCATGAATTGTCCATAACTGAAAGTATAATTAAGATTTGCAGTGAAGAAGCACTAAAAAATAATTTGAAAAAAGTAGAGGAAATAAGATTAAAGGTGGGGGAGTTATCAGGGGTAGTATCTGAGAGTATACAGTACTATTTTGACATAATAAGTAAAGATACCATACTAAAGGGAGCAAAGATAAACATAGAGAAAATTTCAATGGAGATTCAATGCAAAGATTGTAATCATATATGCAGTACTAATAGGATAAATTTTTGCTGCCCTAACTGTGGCAGCTTTAATATTAAAGTTATAAGCGGGAATGAATTTTATATAGATTCTATAAAAGGGGAGTAGATTATGGAAATAAAAATTGTGAGACAGATTATGGAATGGAATGAAAAATGTGATGATGAGATACAAAAGCTGTTAAATGAAAAAGGCATATTTATGATAAATGTCATGGGCTCACCAGGTGGTGGGAAAACATCTTTTATAATTAAATTAATAGAAAAATTAAGGGATAAATATAGAGTAGGTGTAATAGAGGCAGATATAGCGGGAAAGTTAGATGCAGTGACAATTGGTCTTATGGGGATTCCTGTAGTGCAATTGAACACCGAAGGGGCCTGTCATATAGAGGCAATGTCCATAAAGAAAATACTGCCAGAATTTAATTTGGATACATTGGATATATTAATAATTGAAAATATAGGTAATTTAGTATGCCCAGCTGAATTTGAAATTGGGGAACATTTAAAGATAGCCCTTTTAAGTATTCCAGAGGGAGATGATAAAGTAGAAAAATATCCTCTTATGTTTACTAAGGCAGATGCTTTAATACTTAGTAAATATGATTTAAAAGAATATTTTAATTTTGATGAAAGAAGGGTGGAAGCAAGAGGAAAAGAAGTTAATCCTAATCTGCAAATATTTAATGCAAATTCTATTACCGGGGAAGGCATAGATAACTTTGTGCATTGGTTAGAAAGGGAGATGGATAGGAGAAAAGTTAAAGCAAAGGAGGAATAATATGAGGGTTAAATCTGTAGTTTCAACAGCTATACTCTCCTTTCTTTTATGGCTTATTTATATTGGAAGCTATTCAGCTCCCAATATAGGAGAAGAACTTGCAGGGGGAATTATAGTATCCTTATTCATAGGGGTATTTTCATCATCTTTTTTAATAAAGGAAGATGCATTTTGGATGTTTAAGAAAAATAGAATATTATGGCTAATACTATTCATTCCCTATTATGCAGTGGAACTCATTGAGGCCAATTGGGATGTGGCTAAAAGAGCTCTTTCTCCAAATCTAAACATTAATCCAGGTATTGTTAAGATAGAAACCAAGTTAAAATCTGACTATGGTCTAGCAATGCTGGCAAATTGTATAACCTTAACTCCAGGGACTATTGCCATGGATATAGTGGAGGAAAAAGGAAGTGTATATATGTATATACACTGGATTGATGTAAAAACCAAAGAAGAAGAGGAAGCGTCAAACATAATTAAAGGTGCCTTTGAACCCTGGGTAAGGAGGATATTTATATGATAGATATGTCCTTTGAATTTATTTTTATTTCAATTTTAATAGTATTGCTTAGTTTTTTACTATTGTATAGGGTATTTAAAGGCCCCAATATAATTGATAGAGTAGTAGCGGCGGATTCCATAGATGTTATGATTGGACTAGTAATGGTTTTATTCGGCTGCTATGAAGGAAGATCTCTTTATATAGATTTGGGACTCATAATAACCTTACTGGGGTTTATTGGCACTGTCCTCATTTCAAGATATTTGGAGGGGAAAATATGATAGCACGAATAATTATAGATATTTTTTTAATAATAGGTTTGTTCTTCATATTTGCAGGGGTAGTTGGAATGTTGAGAATGCCAGATACCTTTTGCAGGCTTCAATCCTCTACTAATATAGTAACTATGGGTGGATTGCCCATACTAATAGCAGCGGCTATTTATGGATTTTATATAGGAAATATAGCCATAGGAATAAAGTCAATAATAATAGGAGTGTTTATAATTTTAACAAATCCAGCAGCTTCCCATGCTATGACGAAAGCAGCATATAAAATAGGGACTCCAATGTTTAATAAAAGCTCTTACCCAAAGAATAGGGAGGGAAATTGATGAGTGCTTTGTTTAATACAAATTTCCTGAATACTTTGATAATTATAGGGATTGTAGTATCAGCCATATTTACTGTAATCATTGACGATATTTTACCCTGTGTCATTGCTTCTTCTGTAGTAGGAACCTTTATTGCTTTAGAATTTTTGCTTTTAAGAGCACCAGATGTTGCTATAGCTGAAGGAGCTGTAGGAGCAATACTTACCCCATTTATATTTGTAATCACTTTAAAGAAGGTCAATGAAAAGGAGGGTAAAGGGTAATGAAAAAATTTTTGGTATGGTTTTCATTAAGTATACTGTTGGTTTTTTCAGTATATGTTAGTTTTGTAATGGCAGCATTACCCTCTACCTATAATGGAATAAGTAACATAATTGTAAAAAATACTATAGAGAGGACTGGTGCAATAAATGCTGTAACTGCAATTGTTTTTGACTTTAGGGGATATGATACATTGGGAGAGTCCTTTGTTCTTTTTACGGCAGTGTCAGGATCAGCTGTAATATTAAGAAATTATAAAAAGAATTCTGTTACTCCCTTAGAGAAAGATTTAAAGAATAGTCAAAAGAACAAAAGTAATTTAGAAATAATAAAAGAAATAGATAAAAAAAGAGACAGTATAATAGAAAGGGATTCAATAATAGTATCCACAGCAAATCTAGTTTTACCAATTAGTCTAAGTTTAGGAGCTTATGTTATACTTCATGGACATCTAAGCCCTGGGGGAGGCTTCCAGGGAGGAGTTTTAATAGCTGGGGCTGTAGCCATAGTATTCTTAGCCTATGGCATGGATAGGGTATCAAAGGTATTTAATGCAGAAAGAATTAAAGTATATGAAAGTGTTGGAGCTTTAAGTTTTTTACTATTGGGAACTTTAGGTGTGGTATATGGCTATAATTTTTTTAAAAATGTAATTTATAATCAGGGAAAGCCAGGTATGCTTTATAGTTCTGGAACCATATTTTGGATGAACTTTGCAGTTGGCTATAAGGTATTGGCAGGTATTGGATTTTTGCTTATTACTATGATAGGTACCTTAAATGCAGAGGAAAATGAATAGAGGTGTAATTATGCTTATAAATTATATTGGAGCATTTATAGTTATGATATTAGGTTTATATATTATGATGAGTAAAAAAAATTTGATAAAGATAGTTATAGGAATGTCCCTTGTGGATTCAGGACTAAATTTATTATTGGTATCTGTAGGATTTAGACCCGGTGGTACTGCACCTATATTTATTACAGATTTAAAACCAGGGGCCTTTTTTGTGGATCCTGTACCTCAAGCATTGACACTTACATCTATTGTAATAGGGGCATGTGTGTCCGCTTTAGCACTATCTTTAATCATAAAAATACAGGAGAAGTATGGCACTATAGATGCGGATAAGGTAAGGAGGCTGAGAGGATGAATTATGTAAGCAGTTTACCTATAATTGCTATAATAACCCCATTTATTGGCGCTTTTCTCATTGGGGCTATAAGCAGTAACAAGAAGTTATTGCCAGCAATGAAAGGTATAGCCATAGTAAGTTCTCTAGTATCTTTGGTAAGTCTTCTATTTTTAACAAAGCCTATATTGCTGGAAGGTAAGGTGGCTACTTACTGGTTAGGTAATTGGATGCCTCAGGAACAAATGGCTATAGGAATAGGATTGGAAGTTGATTCCTTTGGTCTTTTTACTGGACTTATAATAACATTTTCATCTTTTTTGTCCAGCATATATTCCGTAACATATATGAAAGAGGACAATGCCATAGATAAATATTATACATTATTTCTCTTATTGCTGGGAAGTATGATTGGCTTTGTCCTTACTGGTGATTTATTTAATATGTATGTTATGTTAGAAATTATGACATTTGCGGCTATTTCACTTACAGCTTTTAGAAATAATGTTTATAAATCTTTGGAAGCGGGTTTTAAATACATAGTAATTGGTTCACTAGGCTCTACCTTGATTTTATTAGGTACTGTGCTTATATATGCTCAAACAGCCACATTAAACATGGCTCAAATATCTGCTTTAATTCATAATAATTATACTCCTGTAACTATATTAGCTTTAGCTTTTATGATGGCAGGTTATGGGGTAAAAGCTTTTTTAGTACCTTGTCATACTTGGCCGCCAGATGCACATATGTCCGCACCATCTTCTGTATCCATGCTGCTTTCAGGAGTTATGAGTAAAACGGGAATATATGGCTTTGTAAGGTTATTATATATGATATTTTTTAGTGTGGGAATGGCCAAAATGGAGTTACTTATTATAATATGGGGTACATTAACCATGATAGTGGGAGCTTCAATGGCTATAATACAGACAGATTTTAAAAGACTATTAGCTTTTTCTTCAGTTTCACAAATAGGGTACATAATAGTTGCTTTTGGAGTGGGGCTTTCTTCTAAAAGCAGTATAGGAGTATTAGGAACATTAGGCGGACTTTATCACATGATAAATCATGCCTCCTTTAAATGCTTACTTTTTATGTGTGCAGGAGCGGTACTTCATGCTACCGGAACCACAGATATTACTAAATTAGGAGGATTGTCAAAAAAAATGCCCTATACTACCATACTATTTTTAATAGCAGCTTTTTCTATAAGCGGGCTTCCTCCTTTTAATGGTTTTGTATCTAAATGGATGATATATCAAGCTACCTATGAGGCAGGTTATGCTCCTGTGACCATTATTGCTTTGATTGTGTCTGTTTTCACCTTAGCTTATATGATGAAGTTAGCTCAATCGGTTTTCTTTGGAGAATTGCCCAAAAAATTAGAGGAAGTAAAGGGAGTTCCCTTGACTATGAGTATTACCATGGGTGTATTTGCATTGGCTTGTTTAGTTGAAGGATTATTTCCTAAAATTATATCCAAGTATCTTTTAGAGCCTGCAGCCTATTCTATATATAACTTACATAATTATATAGATGTTATGTTTACCAAGGGTTTTGCAGAAAAAATGTTCAAAAATAAGATTCCAATCCCTAATATGACTTATGAAATGGCAGGATATTGGAGACCTGAGGCTTGGTTTGTATTGTTTATAGTAATACTTATAGGATTTATTATAGGAGTGGGAATAAGTCTAAACTTTGTTAAGAAAAATAATATAGACACAACCTGCAATTTTGGAGACAAATATGGAGTGTTTACCGGCGGAGAAAAGGAAGAATTTGCTCCTATAGCTGGAGGAGATCTTTTTTGGGGACTTAGACATAATTTAAAGGGATACTTTGGATTTTTAGAAAAGGCTCATAGTGGAGTAGTAAATGATTATGTAACCTGGGTTATTTCCTGTACTGCAGTATTAAGTATATATCTTTTTGCAGTACTATAGAGGAAGGGTGGTTTGTATGGAAACACTAAAGAGTTTATTTTATATTTTAATTTTTCCTGGATTGCTATTTAGCATATGCTTTGGATTAATTCTTTCTGGTATAGATAGAAAGATGGTAGCTAGAATGCAGAGAAGAATTGGTCCTCCTATAATGCAGCCTTTTTATGATATTCTAAAATTGGCAGGTAAGGAGAACCTGATACCAAGGGTAGCAGCTAAAAAAACCTTTATATTAGCACCTTTAATTGGGCTTATAAGTGTTATTACTATTTCTTTATTCATACCTTTTTATGGCATATATTTTTTCTCAGGGCAATTTGGTGACATAATTGTAATATTATATTTATTAACTATTCCAGCAGTAGCTCTTATAATAGGTGGTGCTGCTTCAGGATCACCTTATGCTAGCATTGGAATATCAAGAGAAATGGTAACCATGCTTTCCTACGAAGTACCTTTAGTGATAATAGTATTAGCTGTAGGAGCTAAAGCTGGCATTGCTATTTCCGGCAATGTAACTTTTTCTCTAAAGGTTATTGAGGATTATCAGAAACTATATGGGGTTAATTTAGCAAATTTAGCTACATTACCAGCAGCTTTAGCATTTTTATTTGTAATTCCAGCGGAAGTAGGCACAGTGCCCTTTGATGTAGCTGAAGCGGAAACAGAAATTTGTGAAGGCCCTTTAGTAGAGTATAGTGGATTTTATCTTGGAATATATAAGTTAACTCAAGCAGTAAAAATGTTTATCATGGGAAACTTATTTGTGAGTTTATTCCTAGGTGGAATTAATTTTGGAAATACAATATTAAATGTATTATTTAATATATTACTTATAATACTAGTAATAGTGGTATCAGTATCATTTGTGAGATCAGTAGTAGGAAGGATAAGGATAGAACAAACTTTAAAATTTTTTTGGACTATACCTACTGTATTGGCAGTTATAAGTTTAATACTTGCCTATATCTAAAAAATTGTAACCAATTTTTTAGTTGACAGTTGACAGAGGACAATTGACAGTTAAAGATGCTTTTTTGTAGATAAGTAAGAGGTAAGAGACCAAGAAGTAATAGTTGTGCTGAAAAGAGGTTTGAATATATGGAAAAGTTATTAAGGTGGAGTAGATCTAAATCTCCTTGGATATATCATTTAAATACTGGATCCTGCAATGGATGCGATATTGAACTTATGGCTTTATTGGGCCCTAAATACGATTTAGAAAGATTCGGAATAAAGCTTACTGGCACTCCAAAGCATGCAGATATAGTAGTAGTTACTGGACCTGTAACTACTAAATCCAAGGATAGAATGTTGAGAATACTATCTCAGATTCCCGAACCCAAGGTGGTAGTATCCTTAGGGTCTTGTCCTATGTCCTGTAATGTTTTTAAAGGAAGTTATTGTGTAGAGGGACCTTTAGATAGATGGACCCATGTGGATGTTTCAATAGGCGGATGTCCTCCAAAACCAGAAGCTATGATGGAAGGAATACTCCAAGCAGTAAAGATACTGAAAGAAAAAGGCGGTGAGGATAAACGTGGCTAAAATACCCTTTTTAAAGTATGCAATAAAACATATATTCATGCCTGCAGAAACAGAAAAGAGACACCACAAGTTAGTAGAGGCTCCAGAATCCTATAGGGGGAAAATAAAGTTCGATGAAAATTCATGTATAGGATGCGGAATGTGTATTAGAGTATGTGCTCCGGAAGCCATAACAAAAAAGGTAGAAAAATTAGATGGTGAAGAAAAGGTAACTATGAATTTTGATTTAGGTTCTTGTACTTTTTGCAAAATGTGTGAGGACTTCTGCCCTAAAAAAAGTATAAAGCTTACAAAGGATTATTCTTTAATAACTAGGGATAAAAGCAATCTTTATGAAAGAGGAAGCTTTATCAAAAAGTTACCTGTAAAAGTGGAGAAAAAAGCTCCTGAAAAGGTCATAGAGGAAAAAAAGTAATAAAACATAAATTATATGTAAATAATTTATGTTTAAGAAATTTAGTAATGTTGTAAATTACCTTTCCTTATTATAGAATATATATGAAACTTAATGAAAAATTGGAGGAGGAATTATGAATAAGAATGAACTAGCAGGAATGATAGATCATACATTGTTAAAACCTGAAGCACAAAAAAATGCTTTAGAAAAGTTATGTAAGGAAGCTATTCAATATAATTTTGCTTCAGTATGTATAAATCCTTGTAATGTAGCATTTGCAGCAGAAATGTTAAAGAAAAGTAAGGTAAAGGTATGTACTGTTATAGGCTTTCCTTTAGGAGCTGCTTCTACAGCTGTGAAAGCATTTGAAACAGAAGATGCTATAAAAAATGGTGCACAGGAAGTGGATATGGTAATTAATATAGGAAGGCTAAAGGATAGGGATTATGAATATGTGAAGAATGATATAAAAGCTGTAGTTGATGCAGCAAAAGGTAAGGCTCTAACTAAGGTGATTATTGAGACTTGTCTCTTAACTGATGAAGAAAAGGTAACTGCTTGCAAACTTTCTAAAGAAGCAGGGGCAAATTTTGTTAAGACTTCTACAGGATTTTCAACAGGTGGGGCTACAGTATCAGATGTTAAACTTATGAGAGAAACCGTAGGAAAGGATATGGGAGTAAAAGCTTCTGGTGGAGTAAGAACCTATGAAGATTCTATAGCTATGGTTGAAGCAGGGGCTTCGAGAATAGGTGCTTCTGCCTCCATTAAAATATGTGAAGAAATTAATAATGGAAAATAAGGATTGTATTAAGATATAAATATATACTTTTACAGTAGGATAAGATCTTGTGTTTTTGCAAGGTTTTATCTTTTTTTTATTTATTTTAGGTTTTTTTAAATTTTGTTCCTAAAAATATAGGAGGAGAATACTATTATATTAATGGGATAAAAAGGGGGGATTGTAATGAGGGAACTTAAATCTGATGAGGTAAAGTATTGTATAGAATTTACCAATCTAGATGAAAGAGAGGAAAATGATTATATACCAGAATATAAACAGGTGTATAAGGAAATAAAAAAGGCTTTAGAAATTGATAAAGAAGGATATAATGTTTATTTAATAGATGATTTTTCAAAGAAAAAGTTAGAAAATATAATGAATTTTATTAATGATAATATGAAGGATGTACCACCTAAAGATATTTGTTATGTGGTTAATGTGGATAGTAAAAATCCTAAAACCATATTTGTATCCAATGGTAAAGGAAAAGTTTTTGATAAATATGTGGAGGATATACAGGGAATCTATTTACAAAAAACCTATGATTTTTATAATACTTCTGAAAATAAGGAAAAGGAAAAGCTGCTTGAAATAGTACAAAAGAGTAGAAGTGAATTGGTAAGCAAAATGGTAAAGATAGCAGAGGATAACGGTTTTAATATAAAATTCACTACATCTGGCTTTACATTTATCCCCATAAGAGGCGATGGAAATGCCATGAGCGAAAATGAATATGATTCATTAGAGAATCAGGAAAAAGATGATATAATCACTAAGGTTGCTACCCTAAAGGTAGAAGCTCAGGATATTTTAGACCAAATAAAGGATAGAGAAGAAGAAGGAATTGAAAGCATTAAAGAACTTATGAAGAAATACTATGCTGATGTTATGAAAGAAATTAAAGATTCTTATAAAAAGGAATTTTGCCAGGAAGAACTAGTAATGAATTTTTTAGATAATATGTGTAGTGAAATAGAAAAAAGCTTGTTAGATAATTATTCAATGAGCTATGAAGATGATGAAGAAGGCGTACATGAAATTATATATAAATATGATGTTAATGTTATAGTGGACAATAGAAACAATAAAAAACCTGTTTGCATATATGAAGATGATCCAAGCCTAAGCAATCTATTAGGAAATATAGAGTATGAAAATAAAAATGGTGTTTACATTACAGACGTAAATCTTATAAAAGCAGGATCTATATTACAAGCAAATGAAGGTTGTATTATAATAAGGGTTAATAACCTTCTAGCCAATCCTTCAGCTTATTATTATTTAAAGAAAACTTTAATAAATGGAAAAGTAGATATAGATTATAATAGAGGGTATTTGGAGCTTTTATCTCTCAATGGGTTACATCCCGAACACATAGACATAAATGAAAAGATAATTCTCATTGGTGATTATGAAACCTATAACCTTTTATATTCTTATGATGATGACTTCAAAAATATATTTAAGATAAAAGCAGAGTTTAATCCAGTGGTTAAAATTAATGAAAAAACAAAAGCCTCTCTTATGAAAAATATAAATAACATATGTAAAAACAATAATTTAAAGTCTATTAAAGAGGATGGAATTAAAGAAATAGCTAAATTTCTTTCAAGAAAGGCTGAAAACAGGAATAAAATGTATTTTAATATAGATGAACTAGATAGGATATTAACCTTAGCTAATAGTAAATCAAAAAGTGAAAGCAAAGATTTTATAGACAAAAAGGATATAATATCTGTAGCTTATAATGAAGAAGAAATAGAAAATGAAATACTAGAGGCATTTGAAGAAAACAAAATATTTATTAATTTAAAGGGAAAATCAGTGGGAGAGATTAATGGACTTACTGTTTTAGATACAGGCTATTATTGTTTTGGTAAACCCGTTAGAATAACCTGTAATTGTTATAATGGAGAAGGGAATATAATAGATGTACAAAAGGATAGCCAATTAAGCGGCCAGATACACATCAAAGCAATAAATATTTTAAAAGGATATATAAATAATCTTATTGGAGGATATAGTAAAATTCCAGTGGATTTTAATTTAAGTTTTGAGCAGGTATATGGGAAAATAGATGGAGATAGTGCTTCAGTGGCAGAAGCAATAGTTATGCTTTCTTCATTGAGTAGAATTGAAATAAAAAATAATATAGCAGTAACAGGTTCTATAAATCAGCTAGGTGAAGTACAGCCTATAGGTGGAATAAATGAAAAAATAGAAGGATTTTTTAAAGTATGCAAAAAGTTAGATAATACTAAGGATAAGGCAGTGCTAATCCCATATTCCAATAGGGATAACTTGGTTTTAAGCGAAGAGGTGGAGAGGGAAGTAGAAAATGGAAACTTCCATATATATACTATGGAAAATATCAAGGATGCAGTTAATATACTAATGGGCAATGGTAGTGACACTTATAAAGATGTTTTAGATGCTATAGGAAAAGAGCTTAAAAAATATAATGATAAGAAGAACGCTAAATAAATAGTAAAAACCAGGTTGTGTTATTATAACCTGGTTTTTAATTTAGAGTACATTATTCATAAAGAAAGTAGTACCTTTTAAAACTAGGAAGTTAAAGAAGACTCCTAAAAGTACAGCTAGTGTGCAGTAGGTACTGCATTTAGTTAATTTTAACTTTGTACAAATATAATCATTCCTAGAGATTTTTATACATTTGGAAGAAGATACAATAAATATAATCCAAGGGAATATACTTTCTATAGAAAGTATAGGAACTAATAAATTTATTATTATAAAAATAAAACACCATTTAGGAATTGTAAAATACATAGCTTCCTCCTATTTGAAATAATCGGCTCTTATTATTTTATCACTTAAATCAATACCTTTAAGGAAAAAATCATTTTCCTTAGAATCCTGTCCTATATATTGTCTAGTAGAGGTTATTGCAAAACTTCTCTTTGTATTTAAAAGATTTCTACCTATGGAACTTGAAGTGTACTGTGAAGAATCAGCACCCATTAAGTAACTAATTGTAGGAAGGAAATCAACTTGTCCACCAGTTGTGGAAATAGTCTCACCTTTTAAACCCTTAGAGTATATTATCAGTGGAACTCTTAAATCATTATTATCCCACCAGGATTCTTTATTTTTCATAGAATCCACTTCATCTTTGAAGAATTTATGTACTCCTTCATGATCACCATATATTACAACTACAGAATTATCTAGCAGATCACTTTTGTTCAAGTTATCTAGGAATACTCCTATTTGTGTATCTGTATATTTTACGCATTGAAAATAACCACCCATTCTAGTTCCTTCTAAAGAATTATCTAAATGTAATTGTTTATACTGTTTTGAAAGGCTAAAAGGAGAATGACTGGTTAAAGTTATAGAAAAACTATAAAATGGTTTCTTTTGTCTTTCTATAAGTGGAGCTAGCTGTTTTAAAAAACTTCTATCACTTAAACCTAATCCTATTACTTCATCAATATTAAAATAACTAGAATCATAACAGTTTTCAAACCCAATTGATTTTAATGCCGGAAGCCAGTTCCAATAGGAACCCTTATCTGGATGTACTGCCAGGGTATTATAACCCAATGATTTCATTATATTTGGCAGGGAATTTTTATAAGTGTTATCTGGATATCTAAAAAATGTACTTCCACTCCTTATAGGATAAAGTGAGGTGTTGGAAAGCAATTCCGCATCGGAGGTTGTACCATTATAAGTCTGCTCTATATAGTTGTTAAAATACAAACTGTTTCTTAATAGTTTATTTAAATTTGGAGTGATCTCCTCACCATTTATTTTGTTATTTATTACAAAGTTTTCTAAAGATTCCGCCTGCAGCACTATTAAATTTTTCCCTTTAAATAATGCTTTATATTTATTGTCTGGAAGAACTTCCTGCTTTTGTTTAAACCAATTTTTAATTTCATTTTCTTCAGATTTACTTAAATTATAGGGTTGACATTCTTCGTAATACCTATATAGATCAAAAATATGGTAACCAATAGGAGTTAAAGAAGCCATGGTTTGATTTTGAGACCAACTGGTTTTAAAAATAAATTCATTTTCGAAGCCTTTTTTTAGTATATCTACTTTGTAGTGAACATAGGTGAGATACAAAACAGGTAACAAAAAAAGAATCAGGAAAGATAAAAGGTTTCTTTTGGTATTTTTATAAATTTTACTATATTTAATAGATAGAATTATTAAAACCAAAATATCTAGAATAAATAGTATATCAATCCTTCTGCCCATGGCTAGTACACTATCACTTAAATTGTTTAAATTAGATGTAGCCTTTAGCATATGATAACTTAAAAATGCATGATTGCTCCTATAATACCATAGATCAGCAATATATATAGTAGTTATTAATATATCTAATACTGTAAAAAACCATAAATGACATAATCCCTTAAATAAAAAGGCAAAGGATAGAGATAATGAAATAAAGCTAATATAGACTAATATTGGCAGGACACTATGAAATGTTATATTGGTACCTATACTTACAGCTTTATCACTGGATATTAATAAAATAAATAATATAGTTTTAATAAATAATAATATAAAGCTATATTTAAATATTTTATTTTCTTTAATATTGCTATAGGACAAATAAACTTTATTTATAAAGTCATCAAATAGAGATTTTTTTATTTTAATGTTAGAATTTTTTGAAGTTTCCATGAGACCTCCCTTTAAATCTTAGTAATTGAATATTATAATCCAAAAATATTTCTTATATTATACTATAAAAAGGGAAATATGAATAGTTTGTTGAAATAAATTTTGGAGTAGAGTATAATTTAGGAAGAATTAACTAAGGAGAGGAAAGGACTGTGTACATATATGAAGCTTGGAATTGTTGGTTTACCCAATGTAGGCAAAAGTACTTTGTTTAATGCTATAACTAGCGCAGGAGCAGAAGCTGCTAACTATCCATTTTGTACTATAGAACCAAATGTAGGAGTAGTTGCTGTACCTGATAAGAGATTAGATGTATTAGAAAAAATGTATAATCCTAAAAAGAAGATTTATGCAACTATAGAGTTTTATGATATAGCAGGACTTGTAAAAGGAGCTAGTAAAGGAGAGGGATTAGGCAATAAATTTCTTTCACATATAAGGGAAGTTGAAGCTATAGTACATGTTGTAAGATGCTTTGATGATGAAAATGTAGTTCATGTAGAAGGGTCTATAGATCCAATAAGGGATATAGAAACTATCAATCTTGAACTTATACTATCCGATATAGAAGTTTTAGATAGAAGAATAGAAAAAGCCATTAAAGCTGCTAAGGGTGGAGATAAAAAAGCGAAAGAAGAACTTGCTTTAATGGAAAAAGCAAAGGCTCACCTTGAAGAAGAAAAACCTATAAGAACCCTTGAAGTAACAGATGAGGAAAAGGAAATAATAAAAGGATTCTTCCTAATTACTTCAAAGCCAGTACTGTATGTTGCTAATGTATCTGAAGAAGATTTACTTTCAGGTAATATGGAAAATGATTATGTAAAAGCAGTTAGGGAATATGCTAGTAAGGAGAACTCTGAGGTAGCAGTAATAAGTGCTAAAATAGAAGAAGAATTGTCCACCTTAGAAGAAGAAGAAAAGGCAGAGATGTTAAAGGAATATGGCATAGAAGAGCCAGGCCTTAATAAATTAATTCATTCCAGCTATAAACTTTTAGGATTACTTAGTTTCTTAACAGCTGGTTCTGATGAAGTTAGAGCATGGACTGTAAAACAGGGAACTAAAGCACCTCAAGCAGCTGGAAAAATCCACACAGATATGGAAAGAGGTTTCATTAGAGCTGAGGTAATATCTTATGATAAATTAATTGAATGTGGTTCTGAAGTAGCTGCAAAAGAAAAAGGATTTTATAGACTTGAGGGAAAAGATTATATAATGCAGGATGGAGACATAGTAATGTTTAGATTCAATGTATAATAAATATTATTGTATTAACTAATTTATAAATAGGCATAATATTAAAGATAGTATTTTTAATTACTAAAGAAAGGAAGATTATATTATGCCAAAGGATAGCCAACCAGATAACAAAAAAGCTAGAATGGAAAAATGTAATTGGGATACACCTATAACCAGGGAATCTGCAAAGAATAGTAATAGAACTACTAAAAAACAATCTGCTAAAAGAGGGCAGTAAAAAATGGGGCTGTTGTGCTAAGAATAAATACTACAGTATATAGTATGTAAATTTCTTAATGCAACAGCTCCATTTTTTAGTTGACAGAGGACAGTTGACAATTGTCAACTAAAAAAAATTGGTTACAATTTTTTAAAAAATCTATTGACCATTACCTTACGTCATGGGTTACAATAAGATTGTAGGGGTGATAATTTTGGAAGGTGATCCAAAGGAATTCTATAGTGTAGGGGAATTTGCTAAAAAAGCGGGGGTAACAATTAGAACACTAAGATATTACGATAAAATAGGATTGTTGAAGCCATGCGGATATAACTCATTAGGTTATAGGCTTTATAGCAAACAAGATTTTGGAATACTTCAAAAGATATTAACACTAAAATTTATTGGTTTATCCCTTGATGAAATAGGGGATATTATGAAATATGATATAAACGATAACGATTTTAAAAAATCCCTTGAAATACAAAAAGAAATTATTGGAGAAAAAATACAGCATATGTTTACTGTTATAAAAGCTATTGATGAAACCCTTCAAATGGTAGAAAAAAAAGATGCACTTAATTGGGATAAGTTTATAAATGTAATTAACCTAATAAATTTGGATAAAAAATGGTTAGAACAATATAAAAATGCGTCAAATTTAAGAGCTAGAATAAACCTACATGAAAGATTTAGCACAAATAAAGAGGGATGGATGCACTGGTTTTTTAAACAGTTAAACCTGCCAGGCAAAATTAACATATTAGAATTAGGCTGTGGGGATGGAAGCCTATGGGTAAAAAACTTGGATAGAATACCTAAGGGTTGGAATATTACCCTTACAGATTTCTCAGGAGGTATGTTAAAGGATGCTAAAAAAAACTTGGCAAATTATAAGGATAGATTTAACTTTAATATAGTAGATGCGGAAAATATACCCTATGAAAAAGAAGGTTTTGATGTGGTAATTGCTAATCATATGCTATATCATCTAAATGATATAGATAAGGCTTTAAAAGAAATAAATAGAGTGCTTAAAAAGGATGGATACTTTTTTGCTTCTACTGTTGGGAAGAACCATATGAAGGAAATGAGAGATAAAATCAGGTTAGTTGATGAAAGTATGTTGGAATTAGAAGGCTTTACTTTAACAAAAAAGTTTCAATTAGAAAATGGTATGGAAATATTAAATCCATGGTTTAATAATATTTCTATGAAGAGATATAAGGATAGCTTAAAATTGACAGAAGTAACCCCATTAATAGATTATATTTTTTCTATGCCGGGAAATATAGAGGAAAGATTTAATAAATATAAACTTAAAAAATTAGAGAATATATTGGGAGATATTATAAAAGATAAAGGTTATATCCATATAACAAAGGACACAGGATTTTTTATAGGTAGAAAAAAGCAGCTATTATAATGCTATCAATTAAAATTTAATATAAATATTTTATAAAAATTAAAAGGAGTGTGTTTAAATGGGAAAGAAAATACCTTTTTCACCACCAGATATTACTAAAGAAGAAATTAATGAGGTAGTAAAAGTTTTGGAATCCGGTTGGATTACTTCAGGACCAAGGGTAGCACAATTTGAAGAAGATATAAAAAAATATTGCAATTCAAATTATGCAGTAGCTTTGGGCAATGCCACTGCTGGTATGGAACTTATATTAAAGGTTTTTGATATAAAAGAAGGAGATGAGGTAATAACTACTCCTTATACTTATGCTGCTACAGCTAATATAATTGTACACAGAGGGATAAAGCCTACTTTTGTAGATGTAGAAAAAGAAAGTTTTTTAATAGATATTGATAACATAGAAAAGGCAATAACTCCTAGAACAAAGGCTATAATAACGGTAGATATTGCAGGGGTGCCAGTAGATTATGACAAGGTTAGAGCTATGCTTAAAAAGTTAGGCAGAGAAGATATAATACTTATAGCAGATTCAGCTCACTCTTATGGTGCTTCATATAGGGGTAAAAAGGTAGGATCTCAATGTGATTTTCATGTATTTTCCTTCCATGCAGTAAAAAATTTAACTACTGCAGAGGGCGGGGCAATTACTTACAATGATAATAATTTCCATGGCAAGGAGGATTTATTACATGAATTTAAGATAACCTCATTACAAGGTCAATCTAAAGATGCTTTTAGTAAAATGAAGGCAGGAGCTTGGAAGTATGATATTTTAACTGATGGATTTAAATGCAATATGACAGACCTACAGGCAGCTATTGGAGTAGCTCAAATGAGGCGTTATGAAGATATGCTGGAACATAGAAGAAAAATATTTGAAATTTATACTAATGCCTTAAAGGAAAAAGAGTGGGCCATAATTCCTGTGGCAAAAAATGAAATAATGGAGACTTCATATCATCTATACACATTGAGAATAAAAGGCTTTGAAGAAGAAAATAGAAATGCTGTGATACAGTCCTTAGCAGACATGGATATAGCTACAAATGTACATTTTATCCCACTGCCAATGTTTACTTTATACAAGAATTTAGGATATAAAGTGGAAGATTATCCAAATGCATATAATCAGTATAAAAATGAAATAACACTTCCTGTTTATTCAACACTTTCATTGGAAGATGCTGATTATTTAGTAAAAGAACTTATAAAAGCAGTGGAAAAAATAAATAATAAATAATAGATAATAGATAAAAAATAAGGGAAGAATTTTTACTGTGTAAAAATTCCAAGATTATAGAAATTCCGTAGAGGAATTTCTACCATATTTATTATTTATTCTTTATAATTTATAATTTGAACTTTAGAGGGAGGTATATTCATGGAAGTGAGTTTTTACACTTCAAAAAGAGAATACTTGGAAAAGAAAAGTGAATTTCAACAGGCAATCGATAAGGTTTTGGAAAATGGGATACAAACTTTGGGAAAAGAAGTTAAGGATTTAGAGATGTCTGTGGAAGAATTTAGCGGAGCAAAACATGCCATTGGGGTTGCCTCAGGTACAGATGCTTTAGTTATAGCTTCAGATATTTTAGGCTTTAAAAATGGAAAGGAAGTAATAACATCACCTTTTACATTTCTTGCGTCTACTTCCTGTATTGCTAAACATGGTGGCAAACCTGTTTTTGTTGATATTGATGAAGAAACCTTTAATATAGATACAACAAAAATTGAAGAAAGAATAACTAAAAACACAGTAGGAATTCTTCCTATTCATCTATTCTGCCAAATGGCTAATATGGATGATATAATGAAATATGCCAAAGAACATAATCTATATGTGCTTGAGGATGCAGCTGAAGCCTTTGGAATGAAGTGGAAAGGAAATGGAGAAAGCTATAGGACTGCAGGTACTATAGGGGATATGGGTATATATTCCTTCTTTCCAACTAAAACTTTGGGCGGCTATGGTGATGGAGGAATGGTTACCACTAATAGTGATGAATTAGCAGAGCTTACAAAAATATTTAGAGTGCATGGAGCAAAAGAAAAATATCACTATGACTATATAGGATATAACTCAAGATTGGATACCATGCAGGCAGCAATACTTCTTGTAAAAATGAAATATATAAATAAAGCCATAGAAAAAAGAGAAACTATAAGCAATTGGTATAGAGATAGATTAAAGGATATTGAATATATTAAGCTTCCAAAAGTAAAGGGAGATCAAAAGCCTGTTTATTATGTATTTAATTTGCTTTGTGAAAAGAGAGATGAACTAAATAAATATTTAAAGGGAAATGGAATAGGAACAAATATTTATTACCCAATGCCTCTTCATCTTCAAAAATGTTTTAGCTATTTGGGATATAAAGAAGGAGATTTTCCAATAGCTGAAAGAACTTGTAAGGAAATATTAGCATTGCCAATATATCCTGAAATAACTGAAGAAGAAGTGGATTATGTGTGTAAAAAGATTAAAGATTTTTATAAGAAATAATTAGTTAAATGAAAAAGCATAGTATAGGAAATTTAATTCTATACTATGCTTTTTTACTATTTGCAACTTTTATCTCATAAAAAATTTTAATGCTCTTAAACTTTTTATTAAAAAGCACTTTAAAAGAAGGAATTTTTGGGTTATTATAGAATAGTAAAGTTAGTGGTTTAAAGTGGCTTAAAGTGGAGTGAAATAGAAATTAGGGGTGGGAAAATGTTTATAGGTGAATACGCCCATGGAATAGATCCAAAAAATAGAATCATTATACCATCGAAGTTCAGGGAAGAACTAGGGGAAAAGTTTATTTTGACTAAAGGCTTAGATGGCTGCCTATACATTTACCCTTTAGATGAATGGAATATTCTAGAGGAAAAGCTTAAGAAGCTTCCACTAACTAGCAAGGATGCTAGGGCTTTTGTAAGATTCTTTTTCTCTGGTGCCAACGAAATTGTCATTGATAAACAGGGAAGAGCCCTAATACCACAAAACCTTTTAGAATATGCAAATATAAAAAAGGAAATAGTAAGCATAGGAGTTTCTAATAGAATAGAAATTTGGAGTAAAGAAAAATGGAAAGAATATAATGAATCCAATATAGACTTTGAACAAATTTCAGAAAAAATGTGTGAACTAGGGATTTAAAATAATGAAATGGAGAAATACATATGGAATTTAAACACATATCGGTTTTATTAAATGAAGTTATAGAAAAATTAAATATTAAAAAAGATGGAATATATGTAGATTGTACATTAGGTGGGGCGGGACATTCTTCAGAGATTTTAAAACTACTATCACCAAAGGGAAAGCTTATAGGAATTGACCAGGATGAAGAAGCTTTGAAAGCTGCTAAGGAAAGGTTAAAGGATTACAATAATGTAATATATGTCCATGATAATTTTTATAATATAGAAGAAATATTGAAGAGCTTGAATATAGAAAAGGTAGATGGAATATTAGCAGATTTGGGAGTATCCTCCTATCAGCTAGATAAAGGTGAAAGAGGATTTAGTTATATGAAGGATGCACCTTTAGATATGAGAATGGATAGAAGAAATAGTTTGTCTGCCTATGAAGTAATAAATACATATAGTGAGGAAAATTTAGCAAAGATTATAAGGGATTATGGAGAAGATAAATTTGCTAAAAGAATTGCTAAATTTATAGTACAAAGTAGAAATAAACAGGAAATAAAAACCACAGGGGAATTGTCAGAAATAATTAAATCTGCTATTCCGGCAAAGTTTAGAAGAGAAGGACCTCATCCAGCTAAGAGGACTTTTCAAGCCATAAGAATTGAGGTGAATAAGGAACTAGAAATATTAGGGAAATCCGTAGAAGACGGGGTTAAGCATTTAAATACTGAAGGAAGAATGGCTATAATAACTTTCCATTCCCTGGAGGATAGAATTATAAAAAATAAGTATAGGGAATTGGAAAACCCATGCACATGTCCAAGGGATTTTCCTATATGTGTATGTGGAAAAAAGCCACAAATAAGGGTGATTTCAAGAAAACCTATAGAACCTACAAAGGAAGAGGTAGAGGCTAATCCTAGAAGTAGAAGTGCAAAACTTAGAGTTGCAGAAAAGCTTTAATTTACTGTTCTAATTATGAAAGGTAGTGAATAAAGTGATAATAACAGATAAGGGAAATTATATAAAAGGGAATACTGCTCTTGCCCCGGAAATTCAGCATAATGAAGAAAATAATAAGAAAAGTAAAGCTGAAAAACAGAAAGTAATAAAGAAAAGAAACCTGCGAATTAAAAATAAGTTAAAAGTATTAAGAAATATTTCTCTTATTTTTATAATTGGTGTTACTTTGATAGGCAGGTATGGGAAAATATATAGTTTACAAAAACAATTAAATACTGTAAATCAAAATGTAAATTCCATAAGCAGGGAAAACGAAAACCTTAAGGTAGAGCTAGTAAGGTTCAGTAATATTCAATACATTGAGGATGTAGCTACAAAAAAATTAAAAATGGTTAGACCAACAAAACAAAGCATGATTTACTGCGATATGAATAAAGAAATATTTAAATATGACAATAATAACAAAGATGAAAACAAAGTAAGCCATAATACTTTAAAAGAATTTTTTAGCAAGCTATTTTAACGGGGGTATAAAGTTTGAATAAAAAAATATATAGGGACAAAGTTCTAATTAAGAAAAGAATGTTTATGGTTCTTATAGGACTTGTATTTTGCTTTATTTGCCTTATAGGGAGACTCGCTTATTTAATGATTAAAAAAGGTCCAGAATATGAAAAGGCTGCGGTAGATCAATGGACAAGTGAGGTTAAAATTTCTGCCAAAAGAGGTAGAATATTGGATAGGAATGGAAATGAATTAGCTGTAAGTGCAAATGTATATAGAGTAGATTTAGACTTAAATACTCTAAGGCATACTATGGAAGATGAAAACCTGTCCGTGGAAACTGTATCATCTGAGTTAGGAAAAGCTCTGGAAATGAACACTGAGGATGTTGCAAAAATTATCAATAAAAAATTTCCTAATGGATTACCATACGGTTCAGCTACTTTAAAAAGAAGAATAGAAAAACCTATGGCTGATAAAGTGAAAGATTTAAAACTAAAAGGAGTAATGGTATCCCCAGACACCAAGAGATACTACCCTAATAACAATTTTTTAGCACATGTATTAGGACATACTAATTCAGATGGAAAAGGACTGACTGGAGTAGAATTGCAGTATGATAAAATATTATCAGGAAAGCCTGGTAAGAAAATAGCAGAGGTGGATAGTACTGGTTCTAGGGAACTTCCTTATGTTATTTCAGAATTTACTAAACCAGAGGATGGTAAAGATGTGGTGCTTACCATTGATGAAATGCTACAGCATTTCTGCGAGAAAGCAGCAGATCAAGCCTTAAAAGATAATAAGGCAAAGGCTGTTACCATAATAGCCATGGATCCCAATAATGGTGAAATATTAGCTTTGGTGAATAAACCTGATTATAATCCTAATAATCCATGGATTGAAGGCAAAACTGGAGATGAGCTTCAAGCTGCTTGGAGGAATAGAGCAGTAAGTGATACTTTTGAACCGGGGTCAATCTTCAAAGTTATAACATCAGCCGCAGCTATACAGGAAAATGCTGTATCAGAAAATGATCAATTTGTATGTAATGGATCCATAACCATCGGAAAGAATACCATACATTGTTGGAAAACATCAGGACATGGAACACAAAACTTTGTAGATATAATTAAGAATTCATGTAATGTTGGTTTTGCCGAGGTTGGAAAAAAAATTGGTAAGGAAAGGCTTTATTCTTATATACAAAAATTTGGATTTGGTCAGCCAACAGGCATAGATCTGCCTGGAGAAGCAAAGGGAATAATTAAAAAGCCTGAATCAATGACAGATTTAGATTTAGCAACTATATCATTTGGGCAAACCAATACTGTATCATCAATACAATATATTACAGCTTTAAATGCAGTAGCGAATGGAGGCAAACTGATAAAACCTCATGTTTTAAAGGAAGTAGCTCATTATGATGAAAGGACTAATAAAGAAGAAACAGATAAAAAATATAATAATACTGAAGGAAAACAAATACTTGATGAGAATACTTGTACTGTATTAAGAAGCTATCTTGAAAAAGTAGTATCTGAAGGAGGCGGAAAAAAAGCCTTTATAGAGGGTTATCATATAGGAGGAAAGACTGGTACTGCTCAAAAGGTTATAGGAGGAAGATATGGGGAAGGAAAATATATATCTTCTTTTGGAGGCATGGCTCCAGCAGATAATCCTAAAATAACTTTATTTGTTTCTATAGATGAACCTGACCCATCAAATTATTATGCAGGACAAATAACAGCGCCAGTAGCTCAACAGGTTTTTAATGATATTTTTAATTATTTACCTTTTAATTCTGATGCATCTTCAGAGAAAATAGCAGAAAGCCTTAAAAAGGATGTTATAATACCTGAAGTAAGAGGCATGAAGAAAAATGAAGCTTTAAAATTATTAAAAGAAAAGGGTTTAGATTATAAAATTGATTCCAATGGTGACTATATAGTGGATATGAATCCAAAACCTGGTTATACTGTAAAAGAAGGCAACAAAATAGTCCTTTACACAGGAAGTACATCAAATTATAATAAAGTAGTGGTTGTTCCTAGTGTGAAAGGATACAGTTTAGAAAGAGCTTCTGAACTTTTAAATAGTCTTGGTCTTAATATGGACTATAGTGGAAACGGCTTAATATTTGATCAGAGCATACAAGAAGGGGAAGAAGTGAAAAAAGGAACTACAATTCATGTTAAACTGGAACAAGTAGGAGATTAAGATTACAGTGAACGGCTCAGCCGTTCACTGTTGTACTGTTAAAGTGACAATTAATCAATGACTGCCTGTAAATTAATCTAATTAAAGAGGTGTAATTTATGAAGTTAAAGGAAATGTTGAAAGATTTAAATTATGAAATTGTAAAAGGAACAGATGAAGTAAACATAAATAATATTCAATATGATTCTAGAAGCATAGAAAAGGGAGATCTGTTTTTTGCTATACAAGGATATAATACTGATGGGCATAAATATATACCAACAGCTTATGAAAAAGGAGCAATAGCAATAATTTATGACAAAGACATGGACAATTTACCTGAATGTACTATGGTAAAGGTAAAAAATAGTAGAAAGGCCATGGCTAAAGTATCTTCAAACTTTTATGGAAATCCCAAAGATAAATTAAAGATAATTGGGGTTACCGGTACAAATGGTAAGACTACATCAACTTTCATGATTAAATCTATATTAGAAGAAGCAGGTTTTAAAGTGGGGCTTTTAGGAACCATTGCTAATTACATTGGAGATGAAAAAATTCATTCAGATAGAACAACTCCAGAATCCTTAGAAATACATAAACTTTTTAAACACATGGTGGATGAAGCCGTAGACTACTGTGTTATGGAAGTTTCCTCTCATTCTCTTTATCTTGATAGGGTTTATGGAATCAATTTTTCTCAGAGCATATTTACAAACTTAACTCAAGATCATTTGGATTTTCATAAAACCTTTGAAAATTATTATCAAGCAAAGTTATTATTGTTTAAAAATAGTAAAAACTCAATAATAAATATAGATGATGAATATGGAAAGAGGGTATATGATGATATAGAAGGAAATAAGCTAACATATTCTATTGAAGAAAAATCAAATCTTAAAGCTGAAAATATAAAAATGCACTCTACAGGTGTGGAATTTAGTATAAACTATGAAGGAAAAGAAGCAGAGATAAATATGCACATACCAGGAAGATATAATATTCAAAATGCTCTGGGTAGTGCACTTGCTTGCTTAAATGAGGGAATAAGCTTGGAAGTTGTAAAAAGAGGCTTTGAAAATATGAGCGGGGTTCCAGGAAGATGTGAAATAGTAACTAAAAAATATAATTTAGGCTATGAAATTATAGTTGACTATGCTCATACTCCTGATGGTTTGGAAAACATATTAAAAACTGCTAGGGAATTTACCAAAGGCAGATTAATCAGTGTATTTGGATGTGGAGGAGATAGAGATAGAACTAAAAGACCTATTATGGGTAAAATAGGAACAGAACTTAGTGATATAGCTGTCATTACATCGGATAATCCAAGAAGCGAAGAACCTTTGGATATAATTGAGGATATAAAGAGTGGTATAAAAAATAATAATTATATAGTCGTTGAAAATAGAAGAGAAGCCATAAAAAAGGCCATGGAAATAGCAAGACAATATGATGTTATTGTGGTGGCTGGAAAAGGGCATGAAGACTACCAAATATTAAAGGATAAGACTATACACTTTGATGAAAGAGAAATAATTAAAGAATTAATTGAAGAATTATATTAGGAAGGGGTTTTCTAATTGGAATATTTAAGTTTTGAAGAAATAGTTAAAGCTGTAAATGGAGAAGTGTTGAGAAAAGGCAATAGGTTTGATTATGATAATATTTCTACAGACACTCGCAAAATCCATGATAAAAGTATTTTTATTGCTTTAAAAGGTGAAAATTTTAATGGAAACAGCTATGTAAAACAGGCCAGTGAAAAGGGAGCATTGATTTGTATAATAGATGAAGTGATTTATAAAAGTGAAGATATTAAAGATTATACTTCAATAATTAAGGTTCAGGATACAAAAAAGGCACTTTTAGATTTAGCAAAGTATTATAGGAGTAAGTTGGATATAAAAGTTGTAGCTATTACTGGTTCTACAGGGAAAACTTCTACTAAGGATTTAACCGCTGCGGTTTTAGGAGCAAAATATAAGGTGTTTAAAACAGAGGGCAATTTTAACAATGAGATAGGGCTTCCTCTTATGATATTTAAATTGGATAATAGCTACCAAGTGGCAGTACTGGAAATGGGTATGAGTAATTTAGGTGAAATACATAGTATGGCAGATGTAGCTAGGCCAGATATAGCCATAATAACAAATGTGGGAATATCTCATATAGAAAATCTAAAAACTAGAGAAAATATTTTAAAAGCAAAACTTGAAATTACAGATTTCTTTAAAGAGAAAAATACTTTAATAGTCAATGGAGATAATGATTTATTAAGCTTATTAGAAGAGAAAAATTTTTCATTAATAAAAACAGGTTTTGAAAATAAATGGGATTTTTATGCATATGATATAGTAGTAAATGAAAATAGTATAGATTTTAAAGTTAAAGAAAAAATGCAGGTGGAAGAGTCAATACACATAGACCTTCCAGGTAAACATAATGTATGGAATGCCTTACTTGCTATAGCTTGTGGAACAGTGTTAAAAATGAGTTTAAAAGAAATAAAAGAAGGATTAAGAAATCTTCAAACCAGTGATATGAGATTGGATATAATAAGAGGAAATAAATTTACCATAGTGAATGACTGTTATAATGCTAGTCCTGATTCTATGAAAGCAGCTATAGACGTTTTGATGAACATTATAGGTAAAAGAAAAATAGCAGTTTTAGGTACCATGAAAGAATTAGGGGAAGAATCCTATTTGGCTCATAAAGAAGTTGGGAAATATGCCAAGGGAAAGGGAATAGATTTACTTATAGCCTTAGGAGAATTTGGAAAGGCCTATAGGGAAGGTTTCCAAGAAAGAGAAAGTCATGAGAAGATTAAAGAATCTGATGAAAGCTTCTTACAATTTGAAGATTATGATTCAGTAGTAGAGTTTTTAATATCCTATTTAAAAAAAGAAGATGTAGTATTATTTAAGGCATCTAGAGCTATGAAATTTGAGAAAATTATTGAAAAACTAAAGATTAATAATGATTAAGGAGGTGAATTTGCTCTAATTTAAGAGCATATAATAATGAACAGTAAAATAATATATTCAGTACTTGTAGCATTCTTTTTATCAATACTTGGAGGCCCGTTATTAATACCAATTTTGCATAAATTGAAATTTGGTCAAAATATAAGGGAAGAAGGGCCTAGAAGCCATCAGAAAAAAGCAGGAACCCCAACTATGGGTGGAATAATATTTATATTAGCTTCATTAATTTCTATGATGATATTAGTGAAAAAGCCCAGTGATGAAGCTATGTTTGCCCTCTATGCTTTTATTGCTTTTGGGTTTATAGGATTCATAGATGATTTCTTAAAGATAGTACATAAGAAAAATCTAGGATTAAGAGCATATCAAAAAATGATTTTATTAATTATTGTATCTTTTGCTTTTGCATATTATGCGGCAAATAATCCTGATATAGGAACTTCAATAATAATACCTTTTACAGGAAAATCTTTTGATTTAGGGAAACTTTATATACCTTTTATAATAATATATTTTTCGGCAACCACTAATGCTGTAAATTTAACTGATGGGTTAGATGGCCTTGCTACTTCTATTACAATACTTGTTATGACCTTTTTTGCAATAGTAAGCTATATTATGGGTCACTATACTTTATCAGTGTTTTGCGCAGTACTTTCGGGTTCACTATTAGGATTTTTAAGATATAATGCTTTCCCAGCTCAAGTATTTATGGGAGACACCGGTTCTTTGGCTTTAGGGGGAGCAGTAGCTGCTGTAGCTATGATATTAAAGTTACCGCTTTTGGTTATAATTGTAGGTGGTATATATGTAATAGAAACACTTTCTGTAATATTGCAAGTAGCTTCCTTTAAATTAACTGGGAAAAGAATATTTAAAATGGCTCCGCTGCATCATCATTTTGAATTGAGCGGCTGGCATGAAACCAAGGTAGTGTCTGTGTTTTCAATAATTACAGTTATATTATGCATGATTGCATTCTTATCCTTTAAATAATTATTTTTAGGAGGTAACCATGAAAAAACTCCAGAATAAAATGAGCAGTATAGATTTTTTACTATTTTCTGTAATAATGCTTTTAGTAGCCTTAGGTGTAGTTATGGTTTATAGTGCTAGCTCATATTTTGCATTTTATAAATATAAAGATAGTATGTATTTTTTAAAAAGGCAGGCTTTATGGGCAGCAATAGGTATTTTTGCTATGTTTGTTACAATAAACATAGATTATCATAAATATAAAAAATATACTAAATTAATTATGATAATCACAACAATATTATTGTGCGTTGTATTCTTATTTCCTGAAAGAAATGGAGCTAGAAGGTGGATACCCTTAGGACCAGCCTCGCTCCAGCCTTCGGAAATAGCAAAATATGCTGTAGTATTGTATCTTGCTAAAAGCATAGATGCAAAAGGAGAAAAAATAAAGTCATTTTTCTATGGCGTAATTCCATACCTTTTAGTGGCTGGCTTTTATGCTGGCTTGGTTTATCTTGAGAAGAATTTAAGTATAGCCACAGTAATTATGGCAGTAACTTTTTTTATACTTTTTGTAGCAGGAGCTAAGCTGAAGCATCTTGCCACGGTGGTACTTCCTGTAATATTAGCAGGAATGGCAGCAATACTTTTAGTACCTTTTAGAAGAGATAGATTTTTTTCCTATAGAAATCCATGGGTAGATCCGCAAAAAACCGGTTATCAACTCATCCAATCCTTTTTAGCATTAGGCTCTGGAGGAATATGGGGAGTGGGATTAGGACAATCAAGACAGAAATGCTATTACATACCAGAACCCCATAATGACTTTATCTTTGCGGTAATAGGCGAGGAATTAGGCCTTATTGGATGTACATTTGTAATAATTCTTTTTGTTATATTTATTTGGAGAGGTGTGGTTACAGCAGTTAAAGCCAAGGATACCTTTGGAACTTTACTAGCCACAGGCATAACTTCAGTTATAGCAGTGCAGGCATTAATAAATATAGCTGTAGTTACAGGATCAATACCTGTAACAGGAGTACCCCTTCCTTTTATAAGTTATGGAGGCTCTTCACTTCTTGTTAATATGACAGCCATGGGAGTATTATTAAATATTTCCAGACAGAAAAGTAATATTTAGTAAAATAGCATTGCGTAAAAGCAATGCTATAATTATGTGAAAAACTATTAGATAAAATTAATTAAAAATTTAATAATAAATTTAATAATAAATTTAATGAAATTAATTATATATCGTGTTATTATATATATAGCCTATAATTTAAGAGGTGGAGATGTTATGGGAGAAGCTATTGACTTTAATAGAAAAGATAAAAATGAACTTATAATTAAAAGAAGAAAAAAAAAATTCATAAAAAAATGTAGTTTATTATTAATATTACTCTTCTCTACTTTAATTATTCTTTGTTTAAAACATCCATATTTTGATATTAAAAATATTGAAGTTATAAACAATAAAAATATATCTAAAGACGAAATAATAAAGCTTTCAGGGATTAACAAAGGTGATAATATATTTTATACCAATATGGATAATATTAAAAATGGTATAATTACCAATCCATATATAATGAAAGTTGAGATAAAAAGAGAGCTCCCTGATACTATATTGATAAATGTAAAGGAAAGAGAAGCTGTTTTCTATGGAGAAAAAGATGGAAAATTTGCTATTGTAGATAAAAATGGCATTGTATTAGAAATTAGAAAAGATATTAAAAATATGAATTTAGTTAAACTTCAGGGATTTGATGTAGAAAAAAGTCAGATTGGTAAACCTATTGCCACTGATGATGATAGAAAATTACAGCTAGTATACAATATTAGTTCTTTAATTGGAAATAGAAAGGATAATTATAAAATTGCTTTGGTAGATATACAGGATATGAATAATATACAGTTCTATTATGGAAATGTATTAATTAAAGTAGGAAATGGCGATGATTTAGATAAAAAGCTAAATAAGGCTTTTAATATTTTATCACAAAAAGAAGAAATAAAAAATGCTAAAAAGGCATATATAGATGTTAGCTTCGATGGAAATCCTGTAGTATTTATAGAAAAATAGGAGGAAATAGCTATATGCGTAAGTGGGGTTCTCAAATTAGTGTAGCTTTAGTTTGTGCTATATTAGGTTTTATGCTGACTTATCAGTTTAAATTGCTTCACAAACAAGAAACAATAAATGTAAATCCATATAACAGTGCGGATATTACGGCAGAAATTGAACAGTATAAAAAAGAAAAGGATAATTTAAATAACAAGGTAAATGAACTTGAAGGAAAGGTTAAAAATTATGAAGAAGCAGCTGCAGGAAGAGATGACGCTACAAAAAACTTATTAAAGGAATTAGAAGATACTAGAATATTAACAGGAACCACTGATGTGCAAGGGGAAGGTGTTATTATTTATTTAACTCCTAATAGTACTATATTCGGTGGTGGTAATGAAGCCAAAATAACTGATAAGCATTTGATATATTTAATAAATGAATTGAAATATGCTGGAGCAGAAGCTATTTCTATAAATGACATAAGGGTTACAGGAAGAACTGGAATAAGAATTTCAGGAAATAGTATATCAATAAATGGAGAAGACAGAGTTTCCCCTTCGAAAAGAATTGTAATAAAGGCTATAGGATACAAAAAGAATTTGGAGGCTACTTTAAGTTTCCCTGAAACTTTAGCTGACTTTAAAGGTATTTGTGATGTAAAATATGAGACATCTGATAATATAAAGATAGATAGATATAACAAACCTTATAAATTTGAATATGCAAAACCAGTAAAAAGTCAATAATTTATATAGGGGTGAGTTGTGAATGATTGCATTTTTAGGTTTAGTAATTGGAATAATAGTAGGGGCTATATGGAATATTAATATTCCAGAAAAATTTTCACCCTATATGTCTGTTGCCATACTGGCTTGTTTAGATTCTGTTTTTGGAGCCATAAGGGCAAGCCTTTCAAAAAACTTTCAGGCAGATATATTTATATCAGGTTTTTTTGGCAATTCAGTGCTAGCAGCTGGATTAGCTTACCTGGGTGACAAGTTAGGTGTACCTATATATATAGCAGCAGTTATTGTATTTGGAGGAAGAATATTTGATAACTTTGCTATAGTTAGAAGGCTTTTAATAGAAAAGGCTAAGTCACGTCAATGAGGTGAAATCAATGAGAAATAATGAAGCTAATGTGTTTGTATTTATAGCTTCTATAATAATTGGTATATTGATTGCTATGAATATAAGTTTTACAAGGGAAAACAAAACAATGTTTTTAAGCAGTAAGCAATATCAAGATGCCTATTCATATAGAAATGAACTTCTTAACGATATAAGTAATTTAAGTGATGAATATACAAAGTATTCAAATAAGCTTCATAAGTATGAGAATAATGCTAAGAATAAGAAAAAAATAATAGAAGAAATAAATTCAGAAATTATGGATAATAAAAAA
The DNA here is from genome assembly GCF_002995785.1 of Clostridium liquoris. GTDB lineage: Bacteria > Bacillota > Clostridia > Clostridiales > Clostridiaceae > Clostridium_AO > Clostridium_AO liquoris. Next base: position 48,637 of record NZ_PVXO01000036.1, read on the forward strand.
ATTATTGGATACACAGATTTACAGGGCCCAGGAATAAAAATCACTCTGCAGGATGCCAGTATGGAATTTGTCCAGGATCCTTTTGAATATGAATTAAGATTAATACATAACACTGATATGATTCAGGTAATAAATGATCTTTTGAATGCTGGTGCAGAGGCTATTTCAATAAATGGACTTAGAGTAGTGAGTTCTACAGGAGTATATTGTAATGGAGCTTTTTTAAGAATAAATGGCATTCAGGTATGTGCGCCCTTTTATGTTAATGCTATTGGAAATAAAGATACCTTGAAAAACTATATGCTAGCAGATGAAAATCATTTAAAATCTTTAATGTTGAGAAATATTATTGTGGATGTAGAAGAAGATGATAACATTAAGATTCCGGCTTTTAGTGGAGATATAGAAAATAAATATATTAAATCTGAAAATAAATAGCATATAATGAAGGAATTTTAAATTTTATGAAGAATAATAAAATTAAGATAAATTAATCTAAGGGGACGATAATATTGTCAATGAATGAGAATATAAGGAATATAAAAGATTCCATTGGAGAAGATGTTGCTTTAATAGCAGTTTCTAAAACCAAACCTTTAGAAGATATGGAAGAAGCATATAATTTAGGACTAAGGGATTTTGGAGAAAATAAAGTACAAGAATTAGTATATAAAATGGATAACTTTCACCATGATGATGTAAAATGGCATCTAATAGGACATCTGCAAAGGAACAAGGTTAAATATATTGCAGGCAGAGTTCAATTGATACATTCTTTAGATAGCCTGCGCCTTTTAGAAGAAATAGAAAAGCAGTATAAAAGTAAAGATATAATAGCACAGGTATTAATTGAAATAAATATAGGGAAAGAAGAAAATAAATCTGGAATTTTCCTTGAGGATTTAGAAGAACTTATAGAAGCCTGTGAAAGTTGTAGTAACGTGAAAGTTAAAGGACTTATGACAGTAATTCCTAAAGGAAATGATGAAAGTTGTAGAGAGTACTTTAAAGAAATGAAAACAACATTCGATAACTTAAAAGAAAGAAAGTTTAAAAATATAGAAATGAAATATCTTTCCATGGGTATGACAGGTGATTATAAAATTGCTATAGAGCAAGGATCTAATATGGTAAGAATTGGAGAAGGAATCTTTGGAAAAAGAAATTATAATTTATAGGGGGAGAAAAAATGGCAGGTAAAGTATTAAATAAAGTTATGGGAATTTTAGGCTTGGAAGATGAAATGGATGAATTTGATGAAAATGAGGGATCAGAAGAAATGGGAAATGAAAATGGGGAAGAGTATGAACCAATCGTTCAATCTTCTAAAAAACCAGGGAAGGTTGTAAGTATACATACAGCTTCTACTGCTAAAGTGATGATAGTAAAACCAATAACTTATGATGAAGTAGTAGATATTTGTGATAATTTAAAGAGCAGAAAAATTATAGTAGTTAACTCTGTATCCTTAGAACCAAGAACTGCTCAAAGACTATTAGATTTTATAAGTGGAGCTACTTATGCATTAGGGGGAAGCCTTGAAGAAATAGAAAAAGGTATTTATATAGTTTCACCTTCAAATGTGGAAGTGGATAGTGAGCTAAAAGACGAATTGTCAAATAAGAGTATGTTTAATTGGAATAGATAAAACTTGGAGGTAACAATGGACACTGCTTTATTTCGTATTATTAATATTTGTTTTGGTGTTGCAGAGTATGCCATATTAATTGATGTGATTTTATCATATATTCCTATTGGTAGAGAAAATGGTTTTACCCAATTAGTTCATGCTATTACAGAACCTCTTTTATCACCAGGCAGAAAAATTCAAGATAAATTAATGCCGGGACTTATGATTGATTTTTCACCAATTATTGCCTACTTTATGGTATATATATTAAAACAAGTCGTTTTTTCAATAATGCTATGATAGATAAGAAAAATTTTGTAGATAGCATAAAATATGAAGATAAGAACAAGATATCTAAGTTATATGATAAAATACTGCTATGCAATAAAACCGGGAATACTGCATTTTCTGATGAATTTTACCCTCCTAATGTGTGGAGAAGTTTGGAAGAACTTCAAGAGTCTATACCAGTAAATATATTTAGTAATGGTATATTTGAAGGATCTGAAAGAAGGATAATTGCATTTTCACCTGATGAAATATGGCACTACCCCATGGAATTAATAAAAATAACGAATAAATCTTCATTTAGAACATTATGTCATAGAGATTATTTAGGCTCCATTATGGCCTTAGGAATTATAAGGGAAAAGTTTGGAGATCTAATATTAGAGGATAATAAATGTTATGTTCCTATACAGGAAGAATTAATAGAGTATGTAATTTATAATTTAAAGAATGTAGGCAATTGTCCATGTACTGTAGAAATAGTAGATATATACACAGAGGGGCTGCCCAAGTATAATTTTGAAGATTTAAATATAATTGCTTCTTCTAATAGAATAGATTGTATTTTAAGTGGAATTACTAATCTTTCTAGAAGTAAAGCTTTAGACTTAATTTCTTCGGGTAAGGTGTTGATAGATTATCTACCTGTAAAGAATAAGGATAAAATAGTTAAAGAGCAATCTATTATTACCATAAGAGGTTTTGGTAAATATAAATTTATAGAGGTATGTGGATCTACAGGAAGTGGAAGGTTAAGGATGTTATTTAAAAAATTTATTTGATTCGGGGTGTTGACAATGAAAATAACTGCAATGGATATTACAAGTAAGGAATTTAAAAAGGGCTTTAGAGGATATGATATGGATGAGGTAGATGAATTCTTAGATAAAATAGCAGAAAACTATGAGGCGCTATATAAAGAGAATTCATCTCTAAAAGAAAAAATTACTTCCGCAGAAGAAAATTTACATCACTATAGCAAGATGGAAGAAACTATACAAAATACTCTTCTATTAGCTCAAAATGCAGCAGATCAATCCAAAAAAGCCGCACAAAAAGAATCAGATCTTATTATAAAAAATGCAAATGAAACATCAAAAAAAATCTTGGATAAGGCACATGATGACGTTATAAATATAAATGATGATTTTGAAAAAACAAAAAATGAATTTGTTATGTTTAGAACCAAGTATAAAAACTTTATACAATCTCAGTTAGAAATGTTCGAAAACATGGAAAAAGATTTTGTAAAAAAATATAACATTGGAAGCCAGGTAGAAGAAACAGATTTAAAAGAAAAAGATATAGATACTACTTATACTGAAGATGATGCAAATAATACTAGTAGTGATAGTGGATTTATGTTAGAGGAAAAGAAACCTTCCTTAGAGGATTCTCAAAATGACAATTTAGAAGAAATAAAAAGCTTTTATGTTAAAGATTAAAATCTCGCTCAATAAGAGTGAGTTTTTTTTGTGTAAAGTTAATAATTATATCATGAAGAATAGATAATAGGTAATAGGTAAAAAGTAAGAGTTTATAAAAAAATGGAGGCGTTTTATGAAGGAATTGGAAGTGAGTGGCGTAAAGGGCTATAGAGTATATATAGACAGCACTATAGATAAACTTTTTCAGATGTTACTTCAACATAAAATAAAACATAATGATAATATTTTTTTAATTACTGATGATAGGGTATTTTCTCTATACAAAAATGGAATAGAAAAACTTAAAGAAAGCTTTAATGTTAAATTATATTATTTTAAGAATGGAGAGGGAAATAAAAACATAAATACAGTACAAGGGATTTACTCTTTTCTAATAGACAATGATGCTAATAGAGATAGTGTAATAATAGCATTGGGCGGGGGAGTAGTTGGAGATATAGTAGGATTTGTTTCTTCTACTTATATGAGGGGAATAAGGTATATAAATATACCTACTACACTGCTTTCCCAAGTAGACAGCTGTATAGGGGGAAAAGTTGGATATAATTACAATGGAATAAAAAATGTTGTGGGAAGTTTTTATAATCCTTATTTTGTTTATGTGTCCACCAATTTTCTAAAATCTTTAGATGAAAAATATTTTATAGATGGTTTAGGAGAGATTGTAAAATATGCATTAATTAAAGATGGTGCGTTGTTTAACTATCTAAATGAAAACTATAGAGGAATTTTAGAAAGAGAAAACGATAAAATGATTCATATTATTAGAACTTGTTTAAAGTTAAAAAAAGATATAGTAGAAGAAGACTTTCGGGACAATGGCATAAGGAACTTATTAAATTTTGGTCATACCGTAGGACATGGAATAGAAATGACTTCAGGAGGTAAACTAACTCATGGAGAATCTGTAGCCTTAGGAATATTAGTTTCCTTAAAACTTTCGGAAAGTATGCTTAATTTAAATGAAGAAGTATTTAAAGAAACAATAGAACTATATAAAAAGTTAGGATTACCTATTAAGTACAAAGTTGACAATTATAATTTATTTATGTATGCTATTAATCATGATAAAAAAAATAATGATAAGATAAGATTTGTTTTACTTCAAGATATAGGAAATGGAAAAATAAAGATTGAAGTAAATAAAGAGCAAATTTTAGAAGCTATAAAACAAAGCATTGGCAAGGGGGAGTAAAATTGGTTATTGGAATTATTGGAGCAATGATTGAAGAAGTAGAACCTCTATTAAAGGAGTTAAAACTAGAAAGAAAGCTTGTAAAAGCTAAAATGGAGTTTAATCTAGGTGAACTATGGGGGAAAAATGTTGTTGTAGTAAAGAGTGGAGTAGCTAAAGTAAATGCTGCAGTGTGCGCTCAAATATTAATAGATGATTTTAATGTGGATGCAGTTATAAATGTTGGAGTAGCTGGAGGAGTTGGGAAAGAAGTTTATCCAGGAGATGTAGTAATAGCAGAAAGCTTAGTCCAACATGATGTTGATTCCAGCGTATTTGGCGAAAAAAAAGGTCAAATTCCAAGGCTTGATACCTTTGACTTTAAATGTAATGAGATTTTAGTATTAAAAGCTAAAAGAGCTTGTGAAAAAATCACTCACTGTAAATGCTTTATAGGAAGAATAGTTACAGGTGACCAGTTTATAGCAGATCCAGAAAAAATAAGATGGTTAAGTGAAGAGTTTAATGCATTGGCATGTGAAATGGAAGGCGGCAGTATAGCACAGGTATGTTATTTAAATGAAGTACCATTCGTTGTAATAAGATCTGCTTCAGATAATGCTAATAATGGTGCTCATATAGAGTATGAAGAATTTAAGCCAGTAGCAGTGAGAAATTCAGTAGGTATTCTTAAAAACATGTTAGAAACTATGTAGGTGATATTTAATGAAAGATTTATTAGTAGATTTAAAAAGTGGAAATAAAATTAAGGTAAAGGTAAAAGATGTAACTATAGGCGGAAGGGAAAAAATATTTATATCTGGACCTTGCTCTGTGGAAAATTTAGATACTATGCTTAGTATTGCTAAAAGATTAAAAAAAGCAGGTGTGCATATGTTAAGAGGAGGGGTTTTTAAACCAAGAACCTCTCCCTATGATTTTCAAGGTCTTCAATATGATGGATTGAAAATTTTAAGAGAAGTTAGTCAAGAAGTTCATATGCCTTTTGTAACAGAGATAATGGATACAAGGGATGTGGAGAAGGCTATGGAATATGTAGACATGATACAAATAGGATCAAGAAATATGTATAACTATAGTTTATTAAAGGAAGTTGGCAAAACGAGAAAGCCTGTACTACTTAAAAGGGGAATGAGTGCTACTTTAGCGGAATGGCTATATGCGGCTGAGTATATTATGGCTGAGGGCAATATGAATGTAGTTCTTTGTGAAAGAGGTATTAGGACCTTTGAAAACTATACTAGAAATACTTTAGATTTAAACAGTGTAGCAGTAATCAAGGGAAAATACAGACTTCCTGTAATAGTAGATCCTAGCCATGGAACGGGACTAAGGGAAATTGTTCCTGCTATGAGTGTTGCTGCTATAGCCACAGGGGCAGACGGTCTTATGATTGAAAGCCATGTAAATCCTGATAATTCTATATCTGATGCAAGGGAAACCATATCTATAGATACAATGGGAAAAATAATAGAGAGAGTAAAAGCAAATAATTTATTTTAATATAAAACTTCTTCATGGAAATCCAAAGAATAATTTTACTGGATTAGCGATAAAATAATTATAGTTATTAAAATAGGATTTTACAGAGAGGAGATAGCCATAATTATGAATAAGCAAAGTATGGAGAAGTTTAAAGCTAGATTGTTAGAAGAAAGAAAAAATGTAAAAGACATTATTGTTCTTATGAAAAAAAATGAAACTATAGATTCAAATATAACGGATACGCAAGAATTATCATTATACGATAATCATCCAGCTGATTTAGCTTCAGAGTTGTATGCTAAAGAAAGCGGTGCTGCTCTAAAGGAAAATGAAATTAATATTTTAAATAAGATTGATTCAGCCTTAAAAATGATAGATGAAGGAACCTATGGTACATGTAAAAATTGCGGTAAGGAAATAAATTTAGGAAGATTAGAGTTTATTCCTTATGCAGAGTATTGTGTAGATTGTCAAAAAAAAATAAATGCTTCTGCTAACTATGATTTAGATGCTAGAAGCTTTGCTCCTAAAAATAGAGCCATAGAAGAAGAAGTACTAGGGCCTTCAGGAGGTTTTGTAAATAATGATTTTGATTATGAAGATCAGATAGGATTTGATGGTGAAGACAGTTATCAAAGTGTAGGAATGTTTAATCAGCGTAAAAAAATTTACTATGATGATTTTGGTGAAGAAGAAGATGCAGGTTATGTTGAGCCAATAGAAAAGATAAGTAATCAACAGTATAAAAATACAATGTCATAAAAGTAAAAGCTTTTATATTTTATTTTTCATTTAAAAGGGTGGGGGTGTTCCTATGGAAGTAGCTATAATAATATTGGGCGTAGTTTTAGACAGAGTAACCAAGCTTTGGGCTGTAAAAACTTTATCTTCAGGCAACGATATAGTAATAATCAAGAACTTTTTTCAGTTTTCCTATTTAGAAAATAGCGGGGCAGCTTTTGGAATCTTTAGAGATAAAATATTATTTCTCACTGCTACTACATTAATTGTTGTATCTGCAACTTTGTTTTATCTATTTAAATTTAAACCTGCTTCAAAACTTATAAGGATAAGTTTATCGCTTATAATAAGTGGAGCAATTGGTAATCTCATAGATAGAATACAATGCAAATATGTGGTAGATTTTATTTTATTTCACTACAAAGATATATATTATTTTCCTACATTTAATGTTGCAGATATTTTAGTAAGTGTAGGAACTATTTTATTAGCAATTTTTGTAATAAAGGAAGATGTGCATGGAGAGTAAAGAATTTCTTATAAGTAAAGATTATGAAGGAATGAGATTAGATGTATTCCTCAGTTCTAGATTTGAGGAGAAGTCAAGATCCTATATACAAGGATTAATAAAAAGAGAAGATGTAAAGGTAAATGGAAAATTAAAAAAGAGTAATTACAGGCTAAGACATGGCGATATTGTGATTTTTAATATTCCAGAAGCTGTACCCTTAGATATAGCTGGAGAGGATATACCTATAGAAATATTATATGAGGATAAAGATGTAATAGTAGTAAACAAGCCTCAGGGAATGGTAGTACACCCTGCCCCGGGAAACTATAATGGCACATTAGTTAATGCACTTTTGAATCATTGCAAAGACTTATCTGGAATAAATGGAGTAACCCGTCCAGGGATAGTGCATAGAATTGATAAGGATACCTCAGGGATTTTGGTTGTGGCGAAAAATGACTTGGCTCATAATAAGCTTGCTGAGCAGCTAAAGAATCACTCTATGACTAGAATTTATATAGCACTACTGGAAGGTGTATTAAAGGATGAAGAGGGCACAATAGATGCTCCATTGGGAAGACATCCAGTGGAGAGAATAAAGATGGCTGTAGTTCCCAATGGAAGAAATGCTGTTACTCATTATAGAGTTTTAAAAAGATACCCTTCAAATACTCTAGTGGAATGTAGATTAGAAACAGGAAGAACTCATCAAATAAGAGTACATATGGCTCATATTGGTCACCCATTAGTAGGAGATCCTGTTTATGGATATAAAAAACAGAAATTTAGGCTGAAAGGTCAAATGCTTCATGCTAAAAAACTAGGCTTTATACATCCATCTACTGGAGAGTACATGGAGTTTGATACTGATTTACCAGAATACTTTAAAAAAATACTAGAAAATTTGGAGAAACAGTTGAAACAGTAATATGAATATGATATCATTAATTAAGTTAATCCTTTAAGTGATCCAGAGAGATCATAAGGCGTAAAATATTATTTTAATGAGTGCATTGCGCCTTACCTCTGTGTAAAGGTGCTTTTTTATTTAATAATTTAAGAATGGTGGTGAAATGGTGAATTTAAAGGCTTCAGTATTAGATGATAAGGGTATTAAAAGGGCTTTAGTTAGAATATCTCATGAGATAGTAGAAAAGAATAAGGGTGTAGAAAATGTTGTACTTGTAGGTGTTAGGAGAAGAGGAGAACCCATTGCACAAAGAATAAGTAAAAATATTGAGTATTTTGAAGGCGTAAAGGTTCCTGTAGGCAGTGTGGATATAACATTATATAGAGATGATTTAACAAAAAAATATGATCAGCCGCATATGAATAGTGAAAAAATAGATGTAGATATTGAGAATAAAATAGTCATAATAGTAGATGACGTAATATATACAGGAAGAACTGTAAGGGCGGCAATAGATGCTATATTCCACCAAGGAAGACCTAATATGATTCAACTTGCAGTAGTAGTAGACAGAGGACACAGGGAATTACCATTTAGGCCAGATTATGTGGGGAAAAATATACCTACATCAAAAAGTGAGATGATTTCTGTAGAAGTATCAGAAATCGATGGAGAAGATGCTGTAAAAATATTTGACCTATAAAAACTTTTAAAATAGTCCAGTGAGACTAAAAAGGAGGAAGATTAATGAAAAATTATATAGATGTAAATGAAAAATTACCTATTTTAAAGACTATACCTTTAAGCTTGCAACATTTGTTTGCTATGGTAGGAGCTACAATATTAGTACCAATGTTAACAGGAATGAGTCCATCAATAGCTCTATTTTGCAGCGGCGTGGGAACTCTTCTATACATTTTGTGTACTAAAGCTAAACTTCCAGCATATATAGGCTCTTCATTTGCCTTTATTGGACCTATGACAGTAGCATCAGCAGCTTATGGACCAAATGCAATGATGTCAGGTATAATAGCAGCAGGATTAGTTTATATAATTGTTGCCTTTATAATTAGTTTAACAGGTACGGATTGGTTAAACAAATTATTGCCATCAGTAGTTGTAGGTTCTGTAGTAATAGTTATAGGGCTTGGATTAGCGGGAGTAGCTATAAACTGGGCAGGATTAAACCCATCATTCTCAGTCCCTGCTATGGCTAGTGTACCAAGATGGGCTTGGATATCAGTTTCACTTATAACTTTGGGCGTAGGTGTATTCGGAACCATGTATTTTAAAGGTTTTTTGGGAGTAATTCCAATTCTTATAGCAATGATTACAGGATATATATCAGCTTTAGCGCTAGGAGTTATATCCCAGGAAAGTTTAAACAAGATTATGGGAACAAAATTATTTCAGCTGCCACCTTTTATGGCACCAAAGTTCAATATAAATGCAATCATACTTATGGCTCCTATAGCTTTTGTAACTTTAGCAGAACATATTGGCCATGTTTATGTAACTAACAATGTAGTAGGAAAAGATTTTACAAAAGATCCAGGTCTTCATAGATCCATTTTAGGAGATGGTGTAGCAACTATATTTGCAGGATTCATAGGAGGCCCTCCAAACACTACTTATGGAGAAAATATAGGCGTTATGGCTATAACTAGGGTATATAGTGTATGGGTAATAGGTGGAGCAGCAATAATTGCTGTAATACTATCCTTCATAGGTCCAGTATCTGCTATAATAGAGACTATGCCAATGCCAGTAATGGGAGGAGTAAGTATACTACTCTTTGGAATAATAGCATCATCAGGATTTAGAATATTTGTAGAAGATAAGGTTGACTTTAGCAAAAAGAGAAACTTAATCATAGCTTCAGTAATAATAGTATTAGGAATAGGTGGAGCGTCAGTTAAGTTTAAGTTCAATGGTGCAGATGTAGAAATAGCAGGTGTTGCCTTAGCAACCTTAGTTGGAATAATACTTAATTTAATACTGCCAGCTAAAAGCAGAACAGAAGATGATGAATTTCCAAATAATAATGACAAAGAAGCAAGTGTTGAAAAAGCAATTTAAAAAAATTACGAAGTAATTTTAAAATAATAAATAGTAGAGAATAAAGAATAAATGCGGAAGAAAATCCTTCATATTTATTCTTTTTCTTTTTTATTTATTATTTAAATAATGTATAATATAGGTAGTGAGGTGTATGAATTCCATAGTTTTGAGAAGAAACTATGAATAAAGGAGGAAAGTCACAATGACGCAATTAATATCAGTATGCGCTGTAATAGATCCTGTGGTGACCATAATGGCTAAAATGGCTTTTATATTTGCTGCTTATAAAGCAATGCAAGTGATGAATATATATATAAATAAAAACAATAAAAAATATTAAATGCTTAAGATTAAAAAAGAATAAATTGTTATAATTACCTTCAATATTATATTATATTAAAGTGCCTTTTTGTACAAACTTATAGTACATAATTAAATAGCATAATAAAAAAATTCAAAGAGGAGGTAATCTTTATGGCAAGAACAAATAGAGTATTGATACCAGAAGCTAGACAGGGATTACACAGATTTAAAATGGAAGTAGCTAATGAATTAGGATTTACAGATTATGAAAATATAGATAAAGGGAATCTAACCTCTAGACAAAATGGTTCAGTAGGGGGAGAAATGGTAAAGAGAATGGTAGAAGCCTACGAAAGGAATCTGTAGTTATATCAAAATGGTTAGCATAGCTCTGCTAACCATTTTCTCTTAAAAAACTTTTAATATTTTAATCAATTCTTTCTAATATTGGTTTTTCTGGAGTGATATAAATAGTTTTATTTGTATAATATATTACCATTCCAGGTTTAGCTCCATTAGGTTTGTGAACATGTTTTATTTCAGTATAATCCACAGCTACCTTTGAGGAATCTTTTGCTTTACTATAGTAAGCTGCAAGATTTGCTGCTTCTTCAATGGTTTTTTCAGAAAAGTCTTTTGTTGTTTTTATTATTACATGGGAACCTGGTATTTCTTTTGTATGGAGCCATATATCATGATTGTTAGCAAACTTTAAAGTTAGATAATCATTTTGTATATTATTTTTTCCTACATATATATCTAAACCTTCTGAAGATAAGAAATGCATAGGCTTGCTAAGTTTTTCTTTTTTCTTTCCTTGCTTTTTAAATTTAATGTAGCCAGTTTCCATTAGCTCTTTTTTTATATCATCTATACTTTTATAATCTTCAGCATTTTTAATACTGGTAAATACGGATTGAAGATAATCTATTTCTTCTTTTGCAGCCTTTATCTGAATGAAAGCAGATTCCTCAGATTTTTTTAATTTATTGTATTTTTTAAAATATCTTTGAATATTTTGAGAAGGAGTTTTATTTGGATCTAATTTTACATCTATATATTCTTCATTTTCGCTATAGTAGTTTAATACACTTACTTTTTCTTCTCCTTGTTTTATATTATATATATTAGCAGTAAGTAATTCTCCATATATTTTATAGTTATCCTTTTTTTCACACTCTTTTAAGATGGACTCTAATATGTTAAGCTTTTTATAACATCTATCTAGATTGTTATTAATAAGTTTTAAAAGATTAGAACTCTTACTATTTAATCTATCTTTTTTATCTTTACAAGAATAATAATGGTCTAAAAGTTCAGAGGCACTGGAATAGTTCTTGCACTGAGTATCTTCTAAATTTGTAAGTTCCAAACAATAAAAATCCTTAATTTCATTTTCCTGCGAGTAAAGAGCAAAGAAGAAGTTATTATTTTTTATTTCCTTAAATATATTTTCTAATTCCATATATATTTCGCTTAAGTTATCAATATTTAATTGAATATTAGATTTTGAAATTCTATAAAAGATTTCTTTAGAAAACTGAGTACTTATACCAGTAAAAACTTTTGAACAAAAATTTTTATCTAATTTTATGTCTTTTTCTCTAACAAAAGTTACTAGATCATCGTATGTATAATTTAGAGGGCTTAATTTTTCGGAAGCAGGAGGAAAAACAAAAGGTATACCAGGATAAAGACATCTAATGCTATTTATTTCTGGAGTAACATGCTTAATGCTGTCCATTATAATATTGTCCCTATGTCTTATTAAGGTGATATTACTATGTCTTCCCATAATCTCAATAACTAATGAATATATACTATTGAATCCTAATTCATCTTTGCTTTCAAAATCTAAAAACAATACTCTATCTGTATCTAGCTGTCTTATATTAACCAATTTAGAACTATTTAAATGTTTCCTAAGCAGCATACAGAACATGGGCGCAGTCATAGGATTTTCTTTTGATATATTTGTTAAGTGTATTCTAGGATAAACAGGACTTGCACTTATTAGCAATTTATAATTATTTCTATCTTTTTTAATGGATAGAATGATTTCATCTTTTTCAGGTTGATTAACTTTTTCAACCTTTCCATTTAAAATTGAATTTTTTAATTCTTCTGCTATGCTATATAGAAAAATACCATCTAAAGCCAAAGTTATCATCCTTTCAGTATGTTGATTTATGTGGAGAATTAGGAAAGAAATTTTAGAAAGTCTTTCCTAAATTGTTGCTATTATTGTAGTATATAGTATACCATTATAAAAATTTAAAATAAAGGCATATTTATTATTGATATTGTTAGCCTAAAGTAGTAAACTAATTCTGATATTTTCTTAGGAGGGGGAGAGATATGTATTTTACTAAAATGCAAGGCAATGGAAATGATTTCATAGTTATAGAAGATCTTAATGACGTATATTTAAATAGAGAAAAGGAATTGGCAATAAAGCTTTGTGATAGGCATTTTGGTATAGGCGGAGATGGATTACTTTTAGTTAGGAAAAGTAATATATCCCAAGTTCAAATGGTAATAATCAATGCTGATGGCTCCTATGCTTCTATGTGTGGAAATGGGATAAGATGTTTTGCAAAATATGTTTATGATAAAGGTATAGTAAAAGACAAAACTATGAAAATAGAAACAGGAGATGGAATTAAAGAAGCCACTTTAGATATTGAAGAGAATAAAGTAAAGAATATAACTATCAGCATGGGAAATTCCTCCTTTAACCCAAAGGATATACCAGCTAATTCTAAAAATGAAATAATAAAAGAAACAATAGAGGTAGAAGGTAACACATATGAAATAACTTCTATGTTAATGGGAGTGCCCCATACAGTAATATTTGGGAAATTAGATAGTTTTCATATTTTAGAAGGAAGTCTTATAGAAAGGTACGAATTATTTCCTAAAGGTACCAATGTAAACTTTTGCGAAATAGTTAATAAAGACAAAATAAAAGTTAAAACTTGGGAGAGGGGAGCAGGCCCTACTCTTGCCTGCGGTACGGGAAGCTGTGCTAGTGTAATTGCTGCTAATAAGCTTGGGTTAATAAATAGTAAAGCAGAAGTTGAGCTGCCAGGAGGAATACTCTATATAGAGATTACTCATGCTGGAGTATTAATGACGGGACCTGCTGAAGTTGTATTTTCAGGAGAGATTATTATATAAATGTCTGTTAAAAAAAGAATTGTATTAACAATATGTTTTTTATTATTAATGTTAACTGCTTCATCCTGCAGCAAAGGAAAAAATAAAGCTATAGATAATCAAAAGAATTTTGATGTGCCTAAGTATCCAAATATTATGATTATGGAAAATAAAAGTGATAAGATAAATTTTTATAAGGCAGATCAGGACAGCATGACAAAAATGGGCTCAATGGATAATGTACGGGAAATAGTATATAACAATAATAACTCTATAGTTGGATTGCTTATGCCTGACAAAGATAATTTAAAGAAAAATACAATAAGAGTAATAAGCGGCAAGGGAGAAAATACAATAGATGGTTTTTATTTTGCTAAAGATTTAAGACTTTCTCCTAATGGAGAAAATTTGGCTTATAGGAGTTTTAAGGATCAATCTTTAGATAGTGCACAGGGACTATCGCTGTACAGTGTAGAAAATAATAAAAAAATAGATTTTGAAAGCCAGGTACTGACTTCTGGAAATCTATATGCGTGGATTAGTGATGAGGAAATTCTTTATTATGGAGCTAGTGTTAAAGATGGAAAAAATACAGGCATATTTAAATATAATACAAAAGAACATAAAGAGGAAATGTATGTAGGCAATATAAAGGGTTATTGCACTTATTTTATGCCTTTAGGAGATAAAATATTGATTCTTTCTAGAGATATAGAAGAAAATAAATTATATATATACAATAAAGGAAAAGATGAAAGTATTAATATCAGTAATAATATAGAAAATGTGTATGACGGAATCTTTGATAGAAATAATAATTTAGTCTATATTATAGCCTCTGAGAAAAATGTGGATATACCAACTTTATATAAAATAAATTTAACTTCATACAAAATTGAAAGAATTAATTATGATTTTCCTAAGATAGTAGATCCAGATGGAGGGCTTCGTGTAGATTCTAATGGCTTGTTATATTATTGTGGATTCACCAGCTTAGAAGAGAATACTGATAATAATAATGATGTGTTTATGTATAATCCTAAGGAAAATTCTAACAATCTAATTTCTATAGATTCTTCTCAATACAAGATAAATGGAAGCAATTAATTAAAACCTATTCTTATTCTTTGTAGTGTTATTAACTACAGAGGAAGAATAGGTTTTTTATGTTTATAAAAGCCTACATTGGGTATAATGCAAATAATAATAGGGGGAAGATTATTACAAGGAGGTTATTAAATTGGAAGAGAAAATATTGGATACAGCTAATTTAAAGGTAAATAATGAGGCCCTAAAATATATTCCATTGAATATTGCGTTAACCTATGAAGTGCTTCCTTACAATATAAAAAATAATAAACTGTACCTATTTGTGACAGATAAATTTACAGCTTCCATAGAAGAGGAATTAAGATTTATTTCAGGTATGGAAATAGAAACTAAAAGAATGAATAAAGATATTATTAGTCCATCTATACATAAATTTTATTATAAAGAACATGAGAATAAGGGAATGGGTGATTTAATAGAACAGGTAAGGAATAAAAGCGAATTGAAGAGATATGGCAGCCAAGAAAAGGGTGCACTAGAAGGTATACCTATAGTCAAGATTACTGATTATTTGATAACTTCCGCCATATTAAAAAAAGCTAGTGACATTCATATAGAGCCTTTTAAAGAAGAAGCAGTGATTAGATTTAGGGTGGATGGTATACTTTATGAATTTTCAATGATACCAATGGACATTTATTATCAAATACTGCGAAGAATAAAGGTTTTGGCTTTTATGGATGCTGCTGAAAAAAGGATACCTCAAGATGGGAAACTAAAATATAAATTTGCAAAGGAAAATTATGATTTAAGAGTGTCTACTCTACCCACAGTTAACGGAGAAAAAATAGCTATAAGAATATTATATGGAAAACATAATAAAAACACATTAAATTCATTAGGCTTTGATGAAGAAGGCATAGAAAGTATAAAAAGAATACTAAATTATTCTCGTGGCATGGTGATTGTAACAGGACCTACAGGCAGCGGCAAAACCACTACCCTATATGCTATGTTAAATGAATTAGATAAAGTACATAAAAATGTAATTACCGTAGAAGAACCAGTGGAGTATTCCATAGATGGAATAAGTCAGGTAAATGTAAACAATAAAGTTGGATTGACATTTTATACTGGATTAAAGAGCATTATAAGACAGGATCCAGATGTGATTATGATAGGAGAGATAAGAGATGAAGAAACAGCAGAGACAGCAGTTAGAGCGGCTATAACAGGACACCTAGTGCTATCTACTCTTCACACTAAGGACGCTCCATCTTCCATACTCAGGCTCATTGATATGGGAGTACCTAAGTATTTAGCAGCAGATGCTGTAACTGCAGTAATAGCCCAGAGATTAGTGAGAAAATTGTGCCCATATTGCAATAGCAAAAGTATTAAAACTGAATATAAAAAGGAATGTAATAGATGCAATAACACCGGATTTTTAGGGAGAACAATAGTTTATGAATTGATGGAAATTGATAATAAACATAAGGAGATTATATCCAAAGATTTCAGCGTGGAAAGGTTAAGAAATTACAGTTTAGAAAAAGGTATGAAATCTTTAAAGAATTGTGGCCTAAAATTAGTTAGAAAAGGTATAACTTCTCTAGAGGAAATAGAGAGTCTATGATTTTTTAGGAGGTGGATAAGGATATATTATTATAAAGCTGTGAACCTAAAAGGAGAAAAAATAAAAGGAATCTATGGTGGAGATAATATTGATAAGTTAAAATATGATCTTCGTCATAAAGGATTTTATATATTTTATATAAAAAGGAAAAATAGATTTAAAAGATTTTTAATCAATAACAGGTTATCTAATAAAGATTTATATATATTTTGTGATGAATTGTCTATTTTGTTGGAGTCAGGAGTAAATTTACCTCAATCAATAGGACTATTGGGAGAATATTTTAAAAATACTATGGTGAAAAACAGTTTGGTAAGTATAAATCAAGGGCTCTTTTCAGGAGAAACTCTATATTCCAGCATAAATAGATATAGATTTATATATCCCACATTTTTAATAGAAATGATAAGAATAGGAGAAGATAGCGGGGAATTACCTAAAATATTAAAAAAGCTTTCTTATTACTATAGGGGAGAAGAAGATATTAATAGTGAATTAATGAAAGCCTTATCCTATCCTATTATGGTGTTTTTTGTTGCACTATCTGTGATAATTTTTCTTGTATTTAATATCCTGCCAAATTTTATTCAATTATTGGTTAGTTTTGAAAGTGAAATACCTAAGTATTCTAAAATAATATTTTCAGTGGTAAATTATTTGAATAATAATATATATTTTATTTCTTTAATTCTAATAAGTTTAACTTTATTTCTATTATATTACTTTAAAACCCATAGGGGATCGCAAAGATTTTATAGTATTATAATCAATACACCCTATATAGGGAAAATATATAAGAAAGTACAGATATCCAGACTGTTTATGACAATAGGCATTATGTATAGTTCAGGCATGAACATTTTAGATTCTTTAGAAAAATCAACAGCGGTAATAAAAAATACAATAATTTTGGGAAAGGTAAATGAAATAAAAAACTCTATACTGAAGGGTAACTCCTTAAGCAAATCCTTTAATGATTCATCTTTATTTTCTCATAGTGTTATTGCAATGATAGCCATAGGAGAGGAAAGGGGAAACTTACAGGATATATTTATAAAAATATCTGAAAGATATGAGAAAGAAGTATTACAGAGCATAAATACATGGATTAAATATATAGAGCCTATGATTATTATAATAATATCAATTTTAGTTGGAATTATTTTAGTAGCTATATTGATTCCTATGCTAAGCATCATGGACTCAATAGCTTTATAGAAATCATTATTTAGATTAGTAATTTAATATATGGTTTATGGAGGTAACAATAATGAAAAAGCATTGTATAAACAGTAGCAAAAAAGGTTTCACTATAATAGAGTTATTAACTGTCATGTCTATAATCTTTATTCTCATGGGATTAATAATACCAAAGCTAAATGGATATAGAGGGAAAGCAGAGAAGCTAAAGATAGAAAATTATGCTAGACAAATATATATAGCTGCCATGGCAAGCTATGGAGAGAATAATGGTAAATTTATTGCAGATGCAATAAAAAATGATATAAATGATTTAACAAGTATTACCGTAAAGGAAGGCGTAAATACTAAAGTGGTAGCTGCAAATGATTCTGCTACAGTTACATTTACCATAGAAGGAGTTACATATGACGTAGTTATAGATAACAATGGATAT
Source organism: Clostridium liquoris (assembly GCF_002995785.1). GTDB lineage: Bacteria > Bacillota > Clostridia > Clostridiales > Clostridiaceae > Clostridium_AO > Clostridium_AO liquoris. Next base: position 66,690 of record NZ_PVXO01000036.1, read on the forward strand.
TCTTATAAAGAACAATAAATGGGAAGCTGCTATGATATTTAAGAATATAATTAATCATAAAAAAGTTTTTAAGCTTAAAAAAGGTTTTTCTCTTATAGAATTATTAGTATCAATAGCTTTACTCTTAATGGTAGCTACTTTTATTAATATAAATATTAAAGGATATCTTAATATTATGAATGATATTGATTATATATTATGTGATGAAGCCATTGTTAGTTTTATAAATAATGGCAAACAGTACTGCAGAGAGAAAGAAGTTATGGGAAGAATATATTTTCCAAGTAATAATGACAGTTTGATTTTATATAGCGGCAGTAAGAGAATAGATATATATAATTTGCCAAAAAATTTTAAGTTCATAAAAGTTGGCGTTAGAAATAGGGAAATAAACATAAATAGCAAGGGGATAACCGGTGATGCTGGAACTTTGAATTATATAGATAGAAAGGGAAAAATTCATGAAATTACAATCTCAGTTGGAACTGCCCATGTGCAAATTAAATAAAAAGGCTTTTACGTTGATTGAGGTATTGTGCAGTATTGCCCTATTTTCATTGATGACAATAACTGCTGCTACTGTAATTATCAGCTCTTTTAAAATGAAGCTATATAATGAAGATTTGAAAAATTACACTTATTTTATTGAAGGATTAAAAAATAACATATTGTATAATACAGAAAATATGGATTTATTATATATGAAGGAAAATAAACAAAATTTTATACATAAGGGAAATATTAATATGGAAAGCTTAAAGAAAAGAAACTTAAGAGAAATTTTATCAGAAAATATTCCCCAGGAAGAGCCATATGTTGTTTTGAATGTACAGGAATTACAAGATGAAAATAAATATTATAGTATAAATATTGTTTTAAAGATGTCAAAGGATAAACAGATAAAATGTGAATTTAATAAAGGTAAAGATCAATGAAAAAAGGATTTACATTAATAGAAATTTTAATAACCATAAGCATAGTGTCAGTTATGTCATTACTAGGCATAAAAAACTTGGTAACATATTTAAATTTATATAAAAAGGAAAGTAGACATACTTTAGAAGAATTTTATGTAAACCAAGCATTTATTTTTATTGAAGAGCAATTTGATGAAAATCAGTACATTGAACTTTTTACAAATAATCAAAATAAGAATGAAATAAAAATTACATCAAATGATATAAGTAATTATATAAAATTAAAGGGTAATAAGTTAGTTATTGCTTATTATGAAAGTGATTCAATCTACACCAATAATATAATGTATGATGTTAAAAACTTTACTGTAGAAGCTGTTAATAATACCATGTATGTAAAAATAATGACAAAGTATGGAAAGGAATATGAGAGATGTTTTGCCATAAGAAAAAAGCAGGATTTGTCCTTATATATACCCTATTAATCTGTACAATATGTATTACAATTTCATTTCATCTACTTACTTTAGAGCAAATGAAGCTAAAGAACAATAAGTTTATTAAAAATTACATAATGGAAAAATAAGAATTATATTTTTATGGAGGAGAGACAGTGTTTAAGAAAAATAGTGTAATAGAAATAGATGATAAGTATATATATCTAAATGACTATAATGGGAAAAGACTGCTAAGAAAAGATTTTAAAGAAAATATTGAAAGAAAAATCATAGGAAATACTAACTTTTCATCAAATTTAAAAGTAAACATAGAAAAAAGAAATGTACATTTTGTATTAGATGGGGAGAAAATCTTTGTTAAGCTAATAACTATACCTAAGATAAAAAAAGCTTATATGGATAAAGTTATTAGAGAAGAAATTGAATATTATTTTAAAGATATAGATAATCTTATTTACTCTTATAGTATTTATAAAGAAGAAAAAGAAATTATAGAAGTATTAGTATTTTGCTTGAATTGGAAGGAAATTGATGTGCTAAAAAGTATTCAGAATAATAAAAATAGCATAAAAGGGGTATGGCTAATACAATTTTGTTTCTTAAACTTTTTTATAAACAATTTTGCTGAAAAGCAATTTATTTTCACTTTTATCTATAATGGTAAGCTATATTTATTGGCTTGTAAGGATAAAAAATTAATTTATAATAATATCATAAAGGATTACACTGAAAGCACATTTAGTAAAAACTTGAAATGTTTTATAGAGAATTGTAATAGGAGAATCCTGGGAGAGGACTTTAACACAGTATATTTTGTAAACTTTGAAAATAAAAATCTTATAAAAGACAATGTAAATAATTATAATTGTAAGGATCTAGGATTTGTGAATAGAGAAAATATGATAAAAAAATTAATTACCATGAGAGGATAATATAATGAGTAAGCTGAATTTTATTCCCTATAGTTATTTACAAAAGAATTTAAAAAGAAAAGAAAAAATATTTAGAAAAATATTTATACTAATTTCAATTCTTCTATTATTTTCAGTAGGCATTTTAATATCTAATATAAGTATGTTGAAAGGTTTGAAAAAGGAAGAGGAACTATTTAGCAGTAAAATACAGGGATTATACTTAAATGGAAATAGTAAAGAAAACATTAAAAATTCATTGGAAACAATACAATGTCTTAAGGATTTTCAGAATATAACAATAGAAAATAATATTCTATGGATAGAGGCAACTGGAAAAAGTATTGAATATTGTAAAAAAAGCATAAAGGAATTGGAAGAGAAAAGTGGTTTAAAAATAACAAGTTTAAAAGGTCCTGAGAAAAAAGAAGATTATTATTTTTATAAAGTAGGTGTGGTAATAAATGAAAAATAATAACTTTAGGTTGTTTTTACTTACTTTATCCTTATTATTAATAGCTGCTATTTTTAATTTTAATATTTATAGGGAATTAAAAAAGCAAAGGGATATTAATGAAAAAATACATGATAAATATAAAAAAATATCTGAAAACAAAGTGAAAAAGTATACATATAGTGATATTATAGAATTTGTAGAAAGAAATAAAGATTTTAGTATAGTATATATCAGTAAGGAGAAAAATAATGATATAAATGTTGAGTTAGCCTTTAAAGGAAGCTTTAAATCTTTCACAGATTCTATAAATAGTATTATAAATCAAGGAGAGTTTAGAAAAATAGCACACCTAAGTCTACAAAATGACAATAGAAATATAAATGATATTATAGGAAGATTAAAATTGATTTTATAGATTATTAAGGGAGAGGATAGCATAAATATAATCTTAGTAGGTATGCCGGCCTCAGGGAAAACTACTATAGGTAGAATGTTAAGCGGAAAAATGAATTATAATTTTATTGATACGGATAAAGTTATAGAAATAAATGAGAATATGACAGTGGAGGAAATCTTTAAATACAAAGGGGAAGAATACTTTAGAAATTTAGAAGGTAAAATGGCTGATAATATAATGCTTGTGGATAATATGATAATAGCAACAGGTGGAGGTCTTCCCACCTGTTTCCATAATATGGATAAGCTAAATAAGGCGGGGATAACTGTATTTTTGAATGTCCCAATAAAAGAACTGATTAAAAGAAATGAGCAAAGCCATGGTAGACCTTTATTGCAAAATAACATGAAAGAAAAAATAATTGATCTGTATAGGAAAAGATTTTTCGTATATAATAAAGCTCATATTAAGGTAAATAATTATAATAAATCCATTGATATTGTTTGTAATTCAATACTTAAAGCTATAATAGAATACGAAAATAATAACAAAATCAAATAATTATGCAATATTATTTGCAAATAATCACAAGTTTTGATAAAATATCATTGTTCAGCAGTAATAATACTCTTATTGAACTTTTTAATTAAATATGATATAGAGAGGTAAAAGTGAATTGGATTCTATTAAAATATTAGTAATAAATGGGCCTAATTTAAATCTTCTTGGAGTAAGAGAAAAAAATATATATGGAAGCTTAAATTTAGAAGAGATGAATAAAAAGATACAGGAAGAGTTTAAACATAGTAATGTTGAAATTGAATTTTTTCAAAGTAATATGGAAGGTGAAATTATTACTAAAATAGGAAACAGCATAGGTAACTTTTCTGGTATTGTAATAAATCCAGGGGCATATTCCCATTATAGTATAGGAATATTAGATGCTATAAGAAGTATTGATATACCTGTAGTTGAGGTTCATTTAACCAACATATACAATAGAGAAGAATATAGAAGAAAGAGTGTAACTGCAGAAGGATGTAAGGGTATCATTAGTGGTTTTGGCTATTATGGATATATAATGGCAATACATGCGCTATTAGATAGTATTTTAAATAATAATTAGTTAAATATATATTGCGGGGTGAAAATATGTTTGAAAACAGAATAGAAAAATTAAGAGAAAGAATGAAAGAAAATTGTTTAGATGGAGTTCTATTGGTAGGAGATCCCAATAGAAATTATATGAGTGGTTTTACTGGAGACGAAAGTTTTGCTGTTATAGGATTGGATAGAGCTATATTTATAACAGATTCAAGATTTACAGAACAGGCAAAATCACAGGTAAAAGATTTTGAAATAAGACAATATAATGGTAAAATTGAAGAGTTTTTAAGTGATGTAGTAGAGGAATTAGAAATAAAAACTCTTGGTTTTGAAGAAGATATACTTACTTTTGATAAATATTGTTTATATGCAAAAAACTTAAGCTGCAAGCTAGTACCCATGGAAGGTATGGTAGAGCAGATAAGAATAATAAAGGATAGTGATGAAGTTGCAGCCATAAAAAAAGCAGCTTCTATTGCTGATGAAGCCTTTATGAAGATATTGCAATTTGTAAAGCCTGGCATGACTGAAAGAGAAGTTGGAGTAGAGCTAGAATATTGGTTAAAAAAATTCGGAGCTAGCGGATTATCCTTCCCTTCTATAGTTGCTTCAGGTGAAAGATCTTCATTGCCTCATGGACAGGCAACAGATAAGGTAATAAGGATGGGAGATTTCTTAACACTAGATTTTGGTTGTGTATATAATGATTATTGTTCAGATATGACTAGAACTATTGTTATGGGAAATGCCACAGAAAAAATGACAGAAGTATATAATATAGTTTTAAAAGCTCAGGAAGCAGCTTTGAAATCATTTAAACCTGGCGTAACAGGTTCAGAGGTTGATAAAGTAGGTAGGGATATTATAAAAGAAAATGGTTATGGTAATTACTTTGGTCATGGGCTTGGTCATGGTGTAGGAAGGGAAATACATGAGAATCCAAGAGTAAGCCCTATGGGAAATACTGTACTAAGAGCTGGTATGGTAGTTACAGATGAGCCAGGAATATATTTACCAAATGAATTTGGTGTAAGAATTGAGGATTTAGTAGTTATTACTGAAAATGGATGCGAAGTGCTTTCAAAATCACCAAAAGACATGATATTTATATAAATTTAATAAGTATTAACTTACCTGATAAGGTTATAATATAAATGAATTAATAGTTTTGGAGGGATACTTAAAAATGATATCAGCAGGAGATTTAAGAAAAGGAACTACTTTTGAATTAGATGGACAAGTTTTCACAGTTGTAGATTTTTTACACGTAAAACCTGGTAAAGGAGCTGCTTTTGTAAGAACAAAATTAAGAAATGTTATGTCTGGCGGAGTAACTGAAACAACTTTTAACCCAACAACTAAATTTCAGGAAGCAGTAATTGAAAGAAAAGAAATGCAGTATTTATATACTGACGGACAGTTATATTACTTCATGGATCAGGAAACTTTTGAACAAATACCTTTAAATTTTGATCAAGTTGAAGATGCAATTAAGTTCCTAAAGGAAAATATGTTTGCTATAATAAAATTCTACAAAGGGGAAGCATTTTCAGTAGAAGCACCTAACTTTGTTGAATTGCAGATAACTCATGCAGAACCAGGTGCTAAAGGGAATACAACATCAAATGTATTAAAACCAGCTACTGTAGAAACTGGAGCAATTGTTCAAGTACCTTTATTCGTAAATGAAGGAGATATGATTAGGATAGATACTAGAACAGGTGAATATATGGAAAGAGTTTAGGCTATAATATAATATGTACATTTTGGTAACGACATACATGTAAATGTATGTCATTACTATTAAATAAATAAAAAGGAAGTGACATTATGGATTCTTTAAAATCAAAGATTTCATATCTAAGCGGATTGATTGATGGCCTTGGCTTGGAAGCTGAAGGCAAAGAAGGAAGAATAATAACAGAAATAGTTGGCATATTGGAACAAATGGCAGATGAAATTGAAGAAGTACAAGATTCTCAAAATGATATGCAGGAACATATTGATGCATTAGATGAAGATTTAACTTCAGTAGAAGACGATTTATATGATGAAGATGACTATGATGATGACTATGATGATGAGAATATTGAAGACTTTATAGATATGACCTGTGATAATTGTGGTGAAACAGTATATGTAGATACTGCTATACTAAAGGGAAAAGATAGCATAACATGTCCAAATTGTCATAAAGATATCCCTCTTCATTTTAATTGTGGCTGCGACTGTGATGATTGCGACGACTGTGAATAGAAAATTATAATATATATAAGAAAAGCAGATTGATTTTTTAAAATCAGTCTGCTTTCTTTTTTTGAAAAATAAATAAAAAATTTCTTTAGGTCAGTCATATTTTTACTTAAATAAAAATACCTTGTAATAAGAAAGGAGGATAAAAAAATGATAAACACTAAAGAAATATTAAATATTTTACCTGATAGCATTAAGAAATCAATTGATTTAAAAGACATTGACAATCTCCAAGAGATCAGGATAAAAGGAGAGAAGCCAATTTTACTTCAAGTTGGAGAAAGGGAAGTAATAACTAAACATATTGCATCCTTAGAAGAAATTAAGATTATTCTTCAAAGGATGAGTAATTATTCTATTTATGCCTATGACGAAGAAATTAAACAGGGATATATAACTATAAAAGGTGGACATAGGGTAGGTATATGTGGAAGATGTGTTATTGATAACAATATGGTTAAGACAATAAAGGATACAGCCTCTTTGAATATAAGAATATGTAGAGAGGTAATGGGATGCTCCGATAGAATAATGCCCTATATTATTCAAAAAAATAGAATAGAAAATACCATAATAATTTCTCCTCCTAAGTGTGGCAAAACAACTCTTTTAAGAGATATAACCAGAAATATATCTAATGGCATAAAAGAAATAGATTTTAATGGCAAGAAAGTATGTGTAATAGATGAAAGAAGTGAAATAGGAGCTTGCTATAGCGGAGTGCCTCAATTAAATGTGGGGTTAAGGACAGACGTATTAGATAGCTGCCCGAAAAGCTGCGGCATAATGATGGCAATTAGAAGTATGTCTCCAGATGTTATAGTGTGTGATGAAATAGGTACAGATGCAGATATTGAAAGTATTATAAGTGCTATGAATTCAGGGGTTAGTCTTATAACAACCATACATGGCTATCATATAGAGGATCTATACGAAAGAACAGTTTTTAAAAGAATAGTGGATAACAAAGTTTTTAAAAAGGCTATTGTATTGAGTAATAAAAATGGCGTAGGCACTGTGGAATATATATATAGTTTTGTAGATGATGAGGTTATCTTAAGGAGGTAATGTATTGAAATTTATTGGAAGTTTATTAGTCATAATTTCTACCACAGTAGCAGGATTCATTTTAGGGGGAAAATTTAAAAAAAGAACCTTTCAATTAAAGGAAATGGAAAGGGCTATATATCAACTACAGAATGAAATAATATACACTCATACTGCTTTACCAGAGGCTTTCTTGAAGGTACATGAAAAAAGCAGCTGTCCATTAAATGAGTTTTTTAAAATTGTATCCCATATGCTGTATTTTAATGAGGTGGACAGTGTATATGAAGGGTTCAAATGTGCTCTAAAAAAAATGAAAAACCCATTAGATATAAACAAAGAGGATATGAATGTAATTTTAAGTCTTGGGAAAACCTTGGGGGAATCTGATATAGAAGGTCAAAAAAGAATGTTTGCATTGACTTTAGAAAATTTAAAAAAACAAATAATAGAGGCTGAAATATTAATGAAGAAAAATGTGAAGATGTATAGATATTTAGGTTTTACTTTGGGAACCATGATTGTAATTATGTTCATTTAAAAGGGGGATAAAACATGTTAGATGTAAATTTAATTTTTAAAATAGGAGCTGTAAGTATTTTGATAATTGTACTTGACAAAATACTAAAAACAAGCGGGTATGATGATTATGCAGTATTAACCAATTTAGCAGGTATAGTAATAATATTAATGATGGTAATAAATCTAGTAAATAAGTTATTTAATACAGTTAAAACTATGTTCCAATTATAGGAGGAAGACATGGAAATAGTAAAAGTAGTGGCTTTTGCCTTCGCTTCTTTGTTTATTGTTATGGTTGTAAAAGACAGCAAAAAAGAAGAATTGGCAGTACAAATTAGCATATGTGTAGGTATTTTGATTTTCCTTTTTATGATAAGCAAAATAACATCCATTATGAATTTATTGCAGCAGCTTTCATTAAAAGCTAATATAGACTTTATATATTTAACCACTGTTTTTAAAATACTTGGTATTGCATATTTAGCATCCTTCTGTAGTGAAATATGTAAAGATGCAGGACAGGCAAGTATAGCTTCAAAGGTAGAGTTTGCAGGAAAGATATTAATACTTGTATTAGCAATGCCAATTCTAATGGCTGTGTTGCAGTCAATTCTAAGGATAATGTAGGAGAGAAAGATGAAAAAATGGATAATTATTTTATTAACGGTTTTTATTATGGCTTTCATAATGCCACTTAATGTACAAGCATCTCCAAATCAAGAGCAGTTTGATAAAAATAAAGAAGTTGAACAACTATATGATTACATCACCAATATGAAAAGTGAATGTGAACTATTAAAGGATATGGATATTAAATCCTATGTAAATAATTATATGAAAAAGGGAGAAGGTAATTTTTCTATACAAAAGTTTTCCAAAGCCATCACTTCATATTTATTAAGGGAAACCGCGGTATCTCTTAAACTTATGTCAGTACTTATTATTATAGCTATTGTATGTGCTTTAATAACTAACCTAGAGAGGGCTTTTAGCAATGAAAGTTTATCTAATATAGCTTATTTTGCATGTTATTCATTAATAATCATTATTATGGCTAAAAGTTTTTATATAGGGGTGGATTTGGCAAGAGAAACCATAAATAGGATGTCTGATTTTATGCTAGCTTTATTGCCTATACTCATAATGCTGCTTGCTTCCATTGGTGGAATAACGGAAGCTGCGGTAATGGATCCTATTATAATAGGAACAATTAATATAGGAGCTAAAATATTTGCCAACGTAATAATCCCCTTAATATCCATGAGCTTTGTATTGCAATTTGTAAATAATATTACAGAGGAATATAAAATAGATAAGCTAACTAAGCTGTTAAATCAAATAGCATTATGGGGACAAGGCATACTAATGACTGTATTTATAGGGGTAATGACGGTCAGAGGGATATCATCTAAAACATTGGATCAAGTGGTTGCTAAAACAGCAAAATATGCGGTAGATAATTTTGTGCCCATAGTAGGGAAGTGTCTTTCTGATGCAGTGGCTACGGTAGCTGGATATTCATTACTTTTAAAAAATGCCTTAAGCAGCGTAGGATTAGTAATTCTTATCTTAATAATGATTTTACCGATTTTAAAAATACTCGTAACAGCAATTTTATATAAACTTACTGCAGCTCTAATAGAGCCTATAGGAGATAAAAGGCTTGTAAATTGTATAGGATCAGCAGGGGACTCTCTTATTCTCATAACTTCTTGTCTTATATGTGTTTCTGTAATGTTCTTTATAATGATATCTATTGTTGCTGCAGCAGGGAAAATAGCTGTGGGAGGGTGATTGAATGATGGAGAGTTTAAAAGCCTGGGTAATAAATATATCCTCAGTGGTATTATTTATTACCGCGGTAGAAATGATACTTCCAGATAATAGCTTAAAAAAATATTCTAAATTTGTTCTTGGATTAATACTTATATCTGTACTTATAAATCCTGTGATAAAAATATTTGATAAAAAATTTGATATTAATGTATATAGTAATAATATTTCTAAAGCCATGGATGAAGAAGAATATAAAAATAATATACAAGAATATAAAGATAAAGCTCTGAAAAATACTATAAATACCTTTCAAGCAAATCTTGAAGGCATAATAGAAGAAAAGATTAAAGAAAATTTTTCCGATGTAAATCCTAAGATTAATGTAAAGGCAGAGTTTGATAGCAAAGAAAATAAATTTAATATAAAGAGCATAGATATAGGAATAAAAGATAAAAAAGTTCAGAAGGTTAAAAAAGTGCAGGTAAACATCAGTGGAAAAGAAAAGGAGGATAAAGTCCTAAAGGATCAGTTATCTATTGATATAAAAGAATATTTAAGCAAGGAACTAAAGGTCCCTAAAAATATAATAACAATTTATAAGATATAAAAGGAGGTAAACCATGGATTTTAAAAAGCTTTTAGAGAAACTTAAAAATGAAAAGGCCAAAAAGACCTTAAGCAACAAAACTACAGTGAACCTATTAATAATTTTTCTTATAGGAGTACTAATTTTAATAAGTGCAAGTTTTTTTAAAACTACAAGCAATACTGCAAAAGGGACTATTTCCCAGGACAATAGCGATGGTGCCCCTATGGAGGAAATAACCAAAAAGCCAGAGGATGAAAGTGAAAAGGAATTAAAATTTGAGTTAAAAAATATACTGCAACAAACAGATGGTGTAGGAAGAGTAGAGGTAATGATTTATTTTGCCAGTGGGGAAGAACAAGTTCCTGCACTAAATATCAATGATTCAACTAATGCTACAGAAGAAATAGATACTGAGGGTGGAAGAAGACAGACAACTCAAAAAAACAATGGTTCTACTGTGGTTATAACCAATGACGGAGACAAAAGTCAACCTTTAATAGTAAAGAAAAATAAACCAAAGGTAACAGGAGTGCTTGTAGTAGCTGAGGGAGCTGAAGATAAAGTTACAGAGTATAGGATAAGAAAAGCTGTAACAAACTTATTCGATATACCTGACAACCAGGTAAATGTTTATCCAATGAAAAAATAGTATATATTTTGAAATTAAAGCATATAATTTTGTAGAAAGAAAGATAGGGGGAATTTTTATGAATAAAAAACAAGCTGTTATTATTGTCACATTGCTAGCTCTTATAGTATGTATGGGTTTATTAGCTACAAGACTTAACAATCCGCTATATGTTCAAGGAGAAGGAGATAAAAGTGCCATTTCTTTAAAAAATAATGACAACAAGAAAGCTACAAATACCTCAAATTATTTTGCAGAAGCAAAGATGGTAAGAGATAATAAAAATGCCCAAACATTGCAGAATTTAAAGAGCGTAATGGAGGATAAGAACATATCTCAGCAGCAAAGGGACAAGACGGCAGAAAAATATGCAGCTTTGGCTATGGCAGTAAATTATCAAAATAATATTGAATTAAATCTTCAAGCAAAAGGATATGAAGATGTAGTATGTACATTAAATGAAACTAAAGCTACGGTTATAGTAAAATCAAGCGAAAAATTAACGGACAAACAGCTTAAGGAAATACAAAGTGCAGTAATGAATGAAACAAAAATAAAGGAAGTAGAAGTTATACCTAAATAATAATATTTGTAAAAGCAATATGTATTTGATATAATATACCTAAAGATAAACCTTTTATTAACGTAGAAGAATTACTAAGGTAGAATAGAAGCCAGGGGGTAGAGAATATGGAAGAAAATATAACTAATGAAATGGATATGGGTGTAGTTAAAATATCTGATGAAGTAGTAGGCGTAATAGCAGGGCTTGCCACTACAGAGATTAAAGGAATAGTTGGTATGAGTGCTGGTCCTGTAGGTGGAATTACTCAGATATTAACAGGGAAAAAGAACTTATCAAAGGGAGTAAAGGTAACTGTTGGAGAGAATAGTGCTACTATAGATTTACATGTTGGTATGGAATATGGAGTAAGAATTCCAGATGTTGCTGTGAAAGTGCAAGATAATGTAAAGAAAGCAGTTGAATCTATGACCGGGCTTACTGTTTCAGCGGTAAATATACATGTACAAAATGTATTGATACCTAAATCTGAAGATAATAACATAGAAGAATTAGAAGAATAAAATTTATTCACCCTCTGTTTTCAGAGGGTGTTTCCATGTTATAAATAGTTTAGTATAATTATGAATAATATGACAATAATTTAAAATATAATAAATATCCAGGAGGAATAACATGAATAGGAAAAAAACTAGAGAAGTGGCAATGAAATTACTATTTGAAATGATAATAAAAAAAGAAAACTATATGGATATAATAAATAACTTAAAAGAAATAAATAGTGAAGAAGAAACTGCAACAGAAATTATGGGAATTAAAAAAGAAAAAGACCCAGAAGATATGGATTTAGATGATATAGATATGAAATATGTGATCAGAATACTAAAGGGTATACAGGAAAATGAAAAGTTAATCGATGGGAAAATAGAAAAATACCTTAGTAATTGGAAATTAAACAGAATTGCAAAGGTAGATTTAGCAATTTTAAGATTATCTACCTATGAGATATTATTTGAAAATGAAATACCGAAAAATGTTTCTATAAATGAAGGAATAGAATTAGCTAAAAAGTACGGAGAAGATAAATCCCCAGCTTTTATAAACGCAGTACTAGATAACATAGCAAAAGAATAATAAGAGGAGTTGGAGCATAAATGGGAGTACCTATTGATGGGAAAAAAGTAGCTATAAGCTATAAGGGAAAATTAAAGAAATTCATATATGATAGATCAGCAAATGGGCTAAGACCTCCTTGTATTGCTAGTATATTAATAGGTAACGATAAAGGATCGCTTTTTTATATAAGGAATCAAAGCAAGTTATGCAAAGAAGTTGGGGTAGAATTTAAAAGTATAGTTTTAGAGGAAAGTGTTCCGGAAAAAAGCATATTGGATACTATTGACAGATTAAACTTAGACTCTAATGTAGATGGAATAATACTTCAAATGCCATTGCCATCCTATTTAAATGAAGAAAAAATTATAAGTAAAATAGATCATTTAAAAGATGTAGATGGTTTAACAGATATTAATGCGGGAAAATTTTATAAAGGTGAGAAGTGCTTCATACCTTGTACATCTCAAGGTATAATAGAACTAATTAAGAGCACAGGTATAAAAATAGCTGGTAAAAATGCAGTGGTATTGGGAAGAAGCACTATTGTAGGAAAGCCAGTGGCTCAATTGCTGGTAAATGAGGATGCAACAGTAACCATTTGTCATTCAAAGACAAAAGATATAATTAAAATATGCAGAGAAGCAGATATATTGGTTTCTGCTATGGGAAAGCCAAGGTTTATAACTGAGGATTTTGTAAAAGAAGGAGCTGTTGTAATTGATGTAGGTTTTTCTGTACTAGATGGCAAAATGGTTGGAGATGTAGACTATGATGCTGTTTTACATAAAGTAAGTTTTATAACTCCAGTACCGGGCGGAGTTGGATCTATGACGCCTATAATGCTTATAAAAAATACATGTGAGGTATTGAAATAATGTTTATTAAAACCCTAACGGTTTCAGATATAAATAATTACATAAAAAAAGTTATGGATAATGACTTTATTTTAAACAATGCTGGTGTTAAAGGGGAAATTTCCAATTTCAAACTTCATTCTTCAGGACATATATATTTTTCCCTAAAGGATTCATTCAGCAAAATAAATTGTGTTATGTTTAAAAGCTATGCAAATAAATTAAAGTTTATACCTGAAAATGGTATGAAGGTAATAGTAAAGGGAAGAGTATCCGTATATAGTAAAGAGGGAACTTATCAGCTTTACTGTGAAGAAATTGAGCCAGAAGGTTTAGGAGAACTGTACATAGCTTTTGAGAAATTAAAAAGCAAATTAGAAAAAGAAGGGCTATTTGACATTTCACATAAAAAGACTATACCTAGATATGCAAAAAAAGTAGGTATAATAACTTCACCTACTGGTGCAGCAATAAGGGATATAATAAATGTTACTAAAAGAAGAAATAAAAATTGTGAACTTTTAATATACCCAGCAGCAGTTCAAGGAATAGGAGCAAGTAGAGAAGTAATAAATGGCATAAAGGAATTTAATAAGAGAAATGATGTTGATGTTATTATAGTTGCAAGAGGGGGAGGTTCCATAGAGGAACTATGGGCCTTTAATGATGAGGAGCTAGCAAGAACTATTTATAATTCTAAAATACCAATTATAACTGGAGTTGGTCATGAAACTGACTATACTATAGTAGATTTTGTTTCCGATAGAAGAGCTCCAACTCCATCTGCAGCTGCAGAAATTGCTGTGTTTAATTTAGATGAACTAGAAAATAAGATAGAAAATTTCAGAAAAAGTCTAAATTATTCTATGATAAAAGATCTAAAGGATAAATATAATAGGATTCATGTACTTAAAAGAACTTTAGACTTAAACAATCCAGGCAAAATAATAGTAAATGAATACAATAAAATAGATAGATTAAAGGAAATGTTAAATTATAAAGCCAAAAGGCAAATAGATATAAGAAAAGAGAAACTTAGCAGTATAAGCTCTCTTTTAACTGCCAATAATCCTTTAAATATTTTAAATAAAGGCTATGCTGTAATACAGGATGAAAATAGCAATGTGGTTAGTGAGATTAGTAGATTAAGTGAATATGGAAATGTTAAAATTACATTAAAAGATGGAGAAGGTAAATTTCAGATAATGAAGAGTGAAGAATGAAGAGAGGTGTTTACTATGGCTAAGAAGACAGAAAACTATGAAAGTTTAATGGGAAGGCTAGAAGAAATAGTAAATGAAATGGATGGAGGAGAACTTTCTCTAGAAGAATCCATGAAAAAGTATGAAGATGGAATAAAGATTTCTAATAAGCTATATAAGATATTAAATCAAGCTGAAGGAAAGATAAAGATTTTAACAGAAGAGGGAGAAAAGGAATTTGACTCAGTAAACAAGGAATAATTAATATTTATCCCATAAATATCTGTATCTTAATTATCCAATTAAAATGAGGTGATACCATGTGCATAGAAAAGTTAAAAAATGAAGTAGATCAATGGTTGTATGAATATTTTAATAATAAAGGCACCTATAACAAGAAATTATACGAAGCTATGGCTTATAGCGTAAACATAGGTGGAAAAAGAATAAGACCAATACTTATGCTACTTACATACAAAATGTATAATGAAGACTATAAGGATATACTTCCTGCAGCCGGTGCTTTAGAAATGATACATACTTATTCACTTATACATGATGATTTACCTGCTATGGATAATGATGATTTAAGAAGAGGAAATCCTACAAATCATAAGGTATTTGGTGATGCTGCAGCTATCCTTGCGGGAGATGGTCTTTTAAATGAAGCCTTTAATATTTTATTTAGAGAGTCTCTAGAAAAAGGAGAAAAGTGGATAAAGGCAGGCTGTTTAATAGGTAACTCTTCTGGCGCTGATGGAATGATAGCTGGACAGATAGTAGATATTTTAGGAGAAAATAAGACTATGCAGGAAGATGAATTAGTTTATATGCATAGTAAAAAGACTGGTGAACTCATTAAAACAGCAATATTGTCGGGAGCAACTTTGGCAGGTGCAGAAGAAAAGGATTTAACATTATTAAAGGAATTTGGAGAAAAATTAGGATTAGCTTTTCAGATAAAAGATGATATCTTAGATGTTGTAGGCGATGAATTAAAGCTAGGAAAGACGACAAAAAAGGATGAAATACAGAATAAAAGCACCTTTGTAAGTGTATATGGATTAGATAAATGTAATGATATGTGCTGTAAATTAACGGAGCAGTGCATAGAGCTTTTAAATAATATAGAAAGAGATAGCTCTAAATTGAAGGAATTAACTCTATTCCTACTAAAAAGAGATTATTAGCACATTGACTTTATAAATTGCATATTGTAAAATTAAGAGATGTTGATGTAATAATTATACCTATTTTTGAATATATAATTTATATTTGATAGAATGTAAAATTTAAATAGATATGAAATTAAAAAAAATTTAATAAAAAGGTGGCGCAGTATTCTAGTCAGGTAAGTATTCTCTGAAGGCGGGGCTAAAAATCCGCCAAAGGGCATATCGATGAAGTTCTTTGTGCTGGCTTATGACGCCCAGTCATGGGCTGGTGCTGGGAGTAAGGAAGATGGGGCGGCCGCAATGGCATGCGACAACTGACCCTACTTTCGTGGAGACCATTGTTTGTGTTTTAGGTTAGTCGCCTATTGCACGAAAATGGATTAAACCTGTATCGTGGTGTAAGCTATGTACAGTGTAGCCTGCCTTGAGTGATATTGGGAGAGGTAATAACACCTTTTGGACTTTGGCCAAAAGTTTAGAGGCTTTGCTTACTGAAACCTATATTGCAAAAGAGGCTAGGGGGGTACCTAACTGCTGAGGAAATCTCCTAGACTGTTCCATTGGAAGTATTTTGAGGATTGCAGTGCGGACTAAGTGGCAATCCAGTCCTGCTTATGGTAACATAGCAGATAGGATATTAAAGGGAAACCGTCAAAATGGCGACATTTTGGTTATTCTATGGGAAATCCTACTGGACCTAAGCCGCAAGTTTTACTCAAATTGCTGCCACTTTTTTCTATACATATTATAATGGAGGATTATTGTTGGATAATGGTTTAAAGGGAAACGGCAAGAATGCTAAAAAAAATGGAAATAAAGATAGTAAATTAAGAATTGATAAAAAGTGGATTATAACTATTATCTTATGGACAATATTAATATCTGGAAGTGTTAATCTTCTTTCTGATGTGCTACTAAGAAATGTAAATATATTAGTAGCTTTTATTATATTAATTTTTATAATATTTGTTGGAATAATTTTTGATATAATAGGGGTGGCTGTGACAGCAGCTGATGAAACGCCCTTTCATGCTAAAGCAGCAAAAAAGATTCCTGGGGCGAAAATTGCAGTAAAACTTATAAGAAATGCAGATAAGGTTTCTAATTTTTGTAATGATGTAGTAGGAGATGTATCTGGAATTGTAAGTGGTACTGTAGGTGCTTCAATTGTAATTAAGGTTATCGCAGTTTTTAAAAATATTAATATTACAATAATAACAGCTCTTATTGGTGCTCTTATTGCAGCTGCAACAGTTGGAGGAAAGGCTTTAGGAAAAAGTTTTGCTATGAATCAAAGCGAAATGATTGTCGATAAGGTTTCAAGGATAATATACTTAATAAAAAAGGAAAGATGAATATGGGCAGATTATTAGAAGACTACCAAGATATAAGTGAAATAAAGAATATGTCATTAGAAGAATTAGATATATTTTCTGAGGAAATAAGGAAGTTTTTAATAAATCATGTATCAAAAACAGGAGGACATTTAGCTTCAAACCTAGGAGTAGTGGAGCTGACCATAAGTCTTTATAATGTGTTTGACTTTAACGTTGATAAGCTAGTTTGGGATGTGGGACATCAAAGCTATGTACATAAGATACTTACAGGTAGAAAGGATAAATTTGATACTTTAAGAAAATTTGGAGGATTAAGTGGTTTTCCTAAAAAATGTGAAAGTAAATTTGATCACTTTCAAACAGGACACAGCAGTACTTCTATATCTGCTGCATTGGGAATGGCTAGGGCCAGAGACATAAAGAAAGAAAATTATGAAGTGGTAGCAGTTATAGGAGATGGAGCTTTAACTGGTGGTATGGCACTTGAAGCTTTAAATGATGTAGGATACAGAAAATCAAAGATGATTATAATATTAAATGATAATCAAATGTCTATTGGCAAAAATGTTGGAAGTCTATCTACATATTTAAGTAAAATAAGAGTAGAACCTGGATATAATAAACTTAAACAGGATATAGATGCTGCTTTAAAAAAGATACCTAACATTGGGAAAGGTATGGCTAATACTTTGGAAAAAGTTAAAAATGGAATAAAACAAATGGTAGTGCCAGGAATGCTTTTCGAAAACATGGGTATTAAATATTTAGGGCCTATTGATGGACATAATATAAAGCAATTGAGCAAAGTGTTGTCAAATGCTAAGGAAATAGATGGACCTGTGTTAATACATGTAGTAACAAAAAAAGGCAAAGGATATAAATATGCTGAAAAAAACCCTGGTAAATTTCATGGGATAGGACCTTTTGACTATATAAGCGGAGAAGTATGTGCAGGCAAATGTTTAACCTATTCACAGGCTTTTGGAGAAGCAATGATGAAAATTGCCTCCGAGGATAGCAGAGTAGTTGCTATTACAGCGGCCATGAGGGATGGCACGGGACTTCATGATTTTGCAGAGAAGTTTAAAAATAGATTTTTTGATGTAGGAATAGCTGAACAGCATGCAGTAACCATGGCAGCAGGTATGGCTACAGAAGGTTTAAAGCCTGTATTTGCAGTTTATTCTACTTTTCTTCAAAGAGCCTATGATCAAATACTACATGATGTGTGTATACAAAACCTTCCTGTAGTTTTAGCTATAGACAGAGCGGGAATAGTTGGAGCAGATGGAGAAACCCATCAGGGCGTATTTGATTTATCCTATTTATCAAGTATGCCTAATATGACCATAATGGCACCTAAATCTGTTTCTGAATTAGAATATGCTTTACGATTTGCTATAGCTCAAAATTCACCTGTGGCCATAAGATATCCAAGAGGAGGAGATAATCCTAGTGTTAATTTAACTCCATTAAAGGAGTTCAAAATGGGGAAATGGGAGACACTATATGATGAAGGTGAAATTACCTTACTAGCTGTAGGAAGAATGGTTCAACAGGCGGTACTAGTAAGAGAAAAACTTAGAAAATCTGGTATAAAAATTGGAGTAGTAAATGCTAATTTTGTAAAACCTTTAGATATTTCTTTATTAAAGCATTTGGTATACTGCGGTAAAAAAATAGTTACATTAGAGGACAATGTATTACATGGCGGTTTTGGTTCCATGGTTTTAGAGTACATAAATACTTTAAATAAAGAAACTAAAGTTATTAATCTAGGTTTCAAGGATGAATTTATTCCTCATGGAGGAGTAGATATACTATATAAAAATTATGGCTTAGATGTAGATGGTATAATACAAAATATTGTAAAACTGATATAGAAAAGGAGTTAGAAATGTCTGAAGCAAAAGTTAGACTTGATGTATTACTTGTAGATAAAGGTATTTTTTCCTCAAGAGAAAGAGCGAGAGCCAGCATTATGGCGGGAGAAATATTTGTTAATGGTGTTAGAGTAGATAAATGTGGGGAAAAGGTAAAAGAA
Organism: Clostridium liquoris; assembly: GCF_002995785.1. Lineage (GTDB taxonomy): Bacteria > Bacillota > Clostridia > Clostridiales > Clostridiaceae > Clostridium_AO > Clostridium_AO liquoris. Next base: position 86,003 of record NZ_PVXO01000036.1, read on the forward strand.
AATGCTCATATAGAATTTAAGGGAGACCAAATGCCATATGTTAGTCGTGGCGGTTATAAACTAGAAAAGGCTATAAAGAGCTTTAATATAAATTTAAAGGATAAAGTATGCCTGGATATAGGTTCCTCTACAGGAGGATTTACTGATTGTATGCTTCAAAATGGAGCTAAAAAGGTATTTTCCATTGATGTAGGATATGGTCAATTAGCTTGGAAGTTAAGGGTAGATCCAAGGGTTGTATGTATGGAAAGAACTAATTTTAGATATGTCACACCTGAAGATATAGGGGAATATGCGGACTTTGCTAGTATTGATGTATCTTTTATTTCTTTAGAGAAAGTGATACCGGCAGCGTTGAATATATTGAATGACAATGGATGTATTGCAGCACTTATAAAACCACAATTTGAAGCAGGTAGAGATAAAGTAGGGAAAAAGGGGGTAGTTAGAGAAAAGAGTACCCATGAGGAGGTTATACAAAAAATAATAGATTTTGTAAAAGCTTTGAATCTTAAAATAATAGGTATTCAATTTTCTCCAATAAAGGGTCCAGAGGGTAATATAGAATATCTTATATATTTTACTAAGGATAAGAATTATGAGGAAGATTTATCTTTAACTATTGCCCATGACATAGTAGAGTTATCTCATGAAAATCTAGATGAAAGGTAATAAAATGAAAACAATAGGAATAAATGTAAACACAAATAAGGATACTGGGGGAAGAATACTGAAATCAATTATTCAAAAAATAAAAGAGTATTCTGCGGATGTAAATATAAAAGTATTTAAGGATTCTATGGGACTAGAAAATAAGGATACTTCAAATTTAGAGGCAGTTATAGTATTAGGCGGAGATGGTACAATATTAAAAGCCTCTAAGTTTTTAGCCAAATATGATGTACCTGTGTTGGGCATAAATGTAGGACATTTAGGATTTTTAGCTGAGGTAGAAAGCTGTAATTTTGATTTAGCAGTTAAAAGCATCTTAAACAATGACTACCATATTGAAGAAAGAAAAATGATACAGTGTAAAGTAGATTATGAACAAGAAAGTAAAATATTTCATGGATTAAATGAAATAGTAGTAGCTAAGGATGCAATTGGCAGAGTGGCAAAATATAAAATAGATATAGATAGCAATTACTATACTACTTTTGTATCTGATGGATTAATTGTATCTACTCCAACTGGCTCTACGGCATATTCTCTATCTGCAGGGGGACCAATTATATATCCAACACTAGATGTTGTCTGTTTAACTCCAATATGCTCTCATTCCTTGGGTATGAGAAGTATAGTTCTTAGCGGAAGTAGTAATATAAGAGTTACCATGGAAAGAAAATTTACAAATGTGCACTTGGCTATAGACGGTCAGGAAGTTATAAACTTGCAGGGCATAAACCATGTGGATATATCTTCTTCACCTTATAAATGCAAACTTATAAAGCTAAATAATGATCACAATGATTATTTTAATATACTAAGGAAAAAATTATATTTATAACTCTTAAGAAGGCGAAGGTGAATATAAATGAAAGTAACCCGTCATGCAAAGATATTGGAATTAATTGCTTCAAAGGATATTGAAACTCAAGAGGAGTTGGCGGAAGAATTAAGGAAAACTGGTATGAATGTAACTCAAGCTACTGTGTCTAGGGATATTAAAGAATTAAAGCTTATAAAAGTGCTATCTAATAGTGGTAAGTATAAATATGGAACAATAAATCATACGGAAAATTATCTTTCCAATAAGTTGGTAAATATTTTTACACAGTCTGTAGTGAATGTAGAAAATGTTTCTAATTTTGTTATAATAAAAACTTTACCAGGTTCTGCTTCAGCAGCAGCAGAGGCAATAGATTCCTTAAGATTTGATGGAATAGCTGGAACCTTAGCTGGTGATAATACAATTTTTGTTATGACGAGAAATGAAGAACAAGCTATTCAGATAACTCAAAGAATGAAAAAAATGATTATAGAACAGGAGGATTAGATGTGCTCCTTCAATTAAATATTAAAAATTTTGCTTTAATAGAAGATTTAAGTATTTCTTTTGAAAGAGGATTTAATATTTTATCCGGAGAAACTGGAGCTGGTAAATCCATATTAATTGATGCCATAAACTATGTGATTGGAGGTAAATTTAATAAGGATTTTATAAGAACGGGGAAAAATAAAACTTTTGTAGAGGCAATATTTACTTTAGAAAATGAAAAATCTAAAGAAGAATTAATAAAACAAGGCATAGAATATGAGGACTGGATAATAATAAGTAGAGAAACCTTTCAATCTGGGAAAACCATTGCTAAAGTAAATGGAAGGGCTATTTTACTTTCTCAATTAAAACTTATAACTGAAACCCTTTTAGATGTTCATGGACAACATGAAAATCAGAATCTTTTAGATGGCTCCAAACACATATTTTATTTGGACTATTATGGTGAAAAAGATATAGAAAAATCATTACTATGTTATAGAGAAAGCTATGATAAGTTAAAGGAAGTAGAAAATAAAATACATGAGTTATCAGGAGAAGTGGGAGAAAGAGAAAAAATAATCGATTTTTTAAAATACCAAATAGATGAAATAAATAATGCTAATTTAAGGATTGGAGAAGAGGATGAGCTCCAAGAAAGATACAATGTATTGTCCAATGCAGAGAAGATTAGTAAAATTCTAAATATCAGCTATGAAAGCCTATATAATGGCAATGAAAATACCTCTTCAATATTAGATGGCATAGGAGCAATAGTAAAGGATTTAAAGTCTATTGAAATGCATATGGATAAGATAAAGCAGGTTAGTAGCTCCTTAGAAGAAATATATTATAATATGGAAGAAAACATTGATGACATAAGAAAAATAAAGGATAACATTTACTATGATGAAGAGGAATTGAATTCTGTAAATAGTAGATTATATCAAATTGCTTCTTTAAAGAAAAAATATGCTCCAGATGTTAAAGGCATATTAGAGTATAGGGATAAAATAACTAATCAATATGAGGAACTTGTGCATAGTGGTGAAATAATTGAAGAATTAAACAAAAAGAGAACTATTATATTAAATGGACTAAAGGAAAAGGCTATGACAATTCATAATATAAGATTAAACATTGCACAGTCTTTAGAAAAAGATATTAAAGAAGAACTAAACTATATAGGTTTGGAAAAGAGTACATTAAAAATATCCATAGATTTAAAAGAAGAATATAATGAAAATGGATTAGATAGAGTTCAATTTTTAATTTCCACTAATCCTGGTGAGCCATTAAAACCTCTAGAAAAAGTTGTATCTGGTGGTGAGCTTTCAAGAATTATGCTAGCTTTAAAGACTGTATTTGTAGATAAAGATAATATACCATCTGTTATATTTGACGAAATAGATACTGGTATAAGTGGTAGAATTGCTCAAAGTGTAGCAGAAAAAATGTATAGTATATCAGGAAAACATCAAGTTTTTTGTATAACACATCTTCCACAAATAGCCTGTATGTCAGATACACATTATTTAGTGTCTAAAGAAGTTATAAAAGACAAGACATATACCTCTGTAAGAAAATTAACTAGCAAGGAGAAGGAGGAAGAAATATCCAAAATGATTGGAGGAACTGAAGTAACTGAACTAACACTAAAGCATGCTGAGGAAATGATTAAAATGGCAGATGATAAAAAACCGCATCTTATATAATGATACATGTAATTAAAAATTTTCAAAATTTAAGCAAATAAGTAAATATAAAATGATATATTTTTTACTAAAAAGGTTACAATATTAAAAGTATTGTAATCTTTTTTATTTTACCTTATAAATTTAGTTTTAAAAAGGAATAGTTAACTACTTATACAGTGAAATGATAGCATAAGAAAGGTTTCTGGAGGGCAACTTAAAGGTATACAAATGAAAGAAACAGGAGGTAAAAGCATGAAAAAATCAACTTTAAAATTTATTTATTCTTTTATAATATCCGTCCTGTTAATAGCTTTAGGTGCTTATTTTAGAGCTTCTAATGTGCCAACAACTATATTTGTAAGAGAAGGAAAAAACTTAAAATCTAATAACATTGTAAAACTAGTTCAGGATAGCAGTGTGAAAGCATCACAAGGAATAACTAACGGAGATAAAAATGCAAATGTAAGTTTGCTAGGGATATTTAATGTTAAATCCGTTTCTATAAAATCTATACCTAATGAACTATCAGTATATCCTGGAGGGCAGCCAATAGGAGTAAAACTCAACACAAAAGGTGTATTAGTAGTGGCTTTATCAGATCTGGAGACGGATAAAGGCAAGGTGATTAGTCCTGCAGCCAGTGCAGGAATTGAAATAGGAGATAGTATAGTAGAAATAAATAGTGAGAAAATCATGAATGCGGAAAATATATCTTCTATAGTTAACGCATCAGAAGGAAAAGAAATAACTCTTACTATAGAAAGAAAAGGTATAATTGTTAAAAAGAAGATAATACCTATAAAAACCAACGATGGTAAATATAAAATAGGTTTATGGATAAGAGATTCTACTGCAGGAGTGGGAACATTAACCTTTTATGATGATAAAACAGAAAATTTTGCAGCATTAGGTCATCCTATTACGGATGTGGACACGGGAACTATATTAAATGTTAATTCGGGTCAAATTGTAAATTCTTCTATAGTATCAGTAAGAAAAGGAGTAAAAGGAACTCCAGGTGAACTAAAAGGTATTTTTATTGATGAGGATGTAGTATTAGGAGAAATAATAAAAAATACTGAATGTGGGATATTTGGAAAAGGTAATATAACGTTAAAAAATAAATATAATAAAAAGATGAAATTAGGCCTTAGAGATGAAATAAAAGAAGGACCAGCTCAAATACTTACTACAATTGACGGAAATACTCCTAAGCTGTATAATATAGTGATAGAGAAGCTATTACCTCAAAATTCACCGGGTCCTAAGAGTATGGTAATAAGAATTACGGATAAAGATTTGTTAGAGAAAACTGGTGGGATAGTTCAGGGTATGAGCGGTAGTCCAATAATACAAGATAATAAGATAATTGGTGCAGTCACTCACGTACTAATAAATAAGCCAGATACAGGATACGGTATATATATTGAATGGATGATTAAGGATGCAGATATACTAAATAAATAGTTATCTTAAAATGTAGATAAAACTATAAAAGAATAGATAGCCTATAATGCTATCTATTCTTTTATATAATTTATTGAAAATATTTTCTTATTTAAGAAGGAATTATCATTCTTTTGTCGAATTTAATAATTGCTAAGATATGGGAATTAATTTGTAAAGGGGAGTAGTTTTATGGAAGATTCAAAAATTAGTGTAGTGATTGCTGATGATAATAAGGAATTTTGCAATATTCTTAATGATTATCTTTTAAATCAAAGGGATATTGTAGTAGTGGGTGTAGCAAAGGACGGAGTAGAGGCCTTAAAGTTAATAGAAGAAAAGAAACCGGATCTAGTTGTATTAGATATTATAATGCCACATCTTGACGGGTTGGGAGTGCTTGAAAAACTAAACAGCATGGATATAGATCCAATGCCAAGGATTATAGTTCTTTCGGCAGTTGGTCAAGATAAAATTACCCAGAGGGCTATTACTTTAGGTGCCGATTATTATGTTGTAAAACCATTTGATATGGATGTATTTACAAAGAGAATTAGACAGATGTTTAACAATACTATTTCTAGTGATGAAGTTAAAAGAAGTGTAACTGCAATGGATAGCACCATGGATAGTAAAGCAAATAGAAATGAACCTATTGATTTAGAAGCAGAAATAACTAATATTATTCACGAAATAGGTGTTCCAGCCCATATTAAAGGTTATATGTATTTAAGAGAAGCCATAACTATGGTGGTAAATGATATGGAATTGTTATCAGCAGTAACTAAGGAATTATATCCATCTATAGCAAAGAAATATAATACCACAGCTAGCCGTGTAGAAAGGGCCATAAGACATGCTATAGAAGTTGCATGGTCAAGAGGGCAAGTAGACACAATAAATAGAATTTTTGGATATACCGTACATAACGACAAAGGTAAGCCAACAAATTCAGAATTTATTGCTATGGTAGCAGACAAATTAAGATTAAAGAATAGGGTTAGTTAATGTAGTAAAATCAAGGGCTTGAACAAGGTTCGTTCTTTATCTAAAATGTAAAAATAGTGTTTCAGTGCAACTAATCCTAAAAGTACAGTACAACAAATCCTCCTATTTATTGGTGTGTAAAGATTACCAGTAAATAGGAGGATTTTATTATGCAAGAAGTTTACAATAGGTAGTATTCATGAACTGTCAATTGCCCTCTGTCAACTGTCAACTAAAAATGATTATTTAGGCATAATTCTTCTAAAGAGTTCTTGTATTTCAGCACTAAACTCTGACATTGGTTTTCCTTGGCTAATTCCTGTTCCTATATGGGTGATTCTTTGAACTATGTCTGGATCTGCAGATACAGCCACAGTTTTTATTTTAGAATCTATAGCTTTAACTTTTTTATCTACTTCACTTTTTATATTATTTGTCATGTCACCTTTTACGGTTTTATCAAGGGTAATGCCAACCAAGGCAGCATCTTCAGAAATCACTACATTGGCTACTTTTACTCCTTTTATGGTAGTTAATTGTTTAGCTATTTTATCTGCTCTTTTAGATAGATCCGTTACAGCTAGAGGAGCACTTTTTTCTGGAGTAATTTCTGTTGGTGTTGGTGCAACATTTTTATTTGCACATGCGGAAACGTTCAAGGAAAAAAGAATTAGTAATACTGAAGATACAATCATATTTTTATTTTTAAATTTCATAAATTATCACCTCAATGATATTATGTACAAAATAAAACATTTTACTATAAAATATTTGTTTGCTGCTATATAAAGGAGAGGATAAATATTACTCATATACCCAAACTTGCAATCATAAATATAAGAAGATGAAGAACAAAGGGGGATATATATGAGTAAAAAAACTCTAATTGGAAATTTTAATGAACATATACAGGATAATTTTTGGCTTTATATAATAAGTTTATTATGTATTTTTACTGGAATAGTTTTGGGAATATATAAAGTTAAATATTTAGGAGATACATATAGAAATGACCTTTTAAGTTATATAAATAGTTTCATGGATTATATGAAAAATAAAAATGTGAATTACAACACTGTTTTGATGACAACTATAAAGAATAATATACCATTCATAGCAATAATCTGGTTTTTAGGGATGACTATGATTGGAATACCTATAATACTTATAATAGATTTAATTAAGGGATATACTTTAGGATTCACCATAAGTATTATGATAAATTCCATTGGAACTAAGGGATTATGGATAGCTATGCTGGGTGTAATTCCTCAAAACATAGTATATATACCTTGCTTACTTTTATCTTCTGTATTAGCTATGGAATTTTCTCTTAATTTTTTAAGGGAAAGGATGGGAAAAAGATTTAGCAATGGAATATGGATGAGAATTCTTTCTTATTCATTAAGCTTTTTATTTATAGTGGTAATTATGTCATTAGGTTTTATTTTAGAGGCCTATGGAACGCCTAATGTATTAAAAATAGTAATGTAGTTTTTTATGTAAATGGAGAGGAAAGTATGAGTAATAAGTATTTATATTTAATAGAGCTTTTTATATGTTTTTTAAGATGCTTTTTCATACTATTAGTTTTGGGAGATTTTTTACCAAAAATATTGGATTTCATATTATATAGATATATGGGCGAAATAAATATTTATGATAATAGCGTTTTAGTTTACAACATGGTTAATATAAATAAAAAGATATTGTATAATTATATATATATCTTCAATGAATTTATAAAATTATAAAGGTTTTTCTATTCCTTTGTTGAATTAATTACAATATAAGAATACATTATAGTAGGAGAAGTGCTATGGATGAATTATTAAATAGTTATATGTCGTATTTAAAAAATAAAAATTTAAGTAAAAATACATTAGATGCGTATAAACGAGATATCAAAAAATTTTGCCAGTTTTTAAATAGCAGAAATGAAGGTATAAAAGATGTAGAAGAGACAACTATAATGGCTTATGTACAAGAATTACATAAAAACAAAAGAGCTAATTCTTCTATTATAAGGAATATAGTTTCCATAAGAAATTTTTATAAATATTTAAGTAAACAGGGAATATTAGAAGATGACCCAGTAATAAATTATGAGATGCCTAAATTAAAAAGAAACATTCCTCCGATTCTAACTGTAGAAGAGGTGGACAAACTTTTACAGGCTCCAGATTTAAATACTGAAAAAGGAATAAGAGATAAGGCTATGCTTGAAGTAATGTATGCTACTGGCATGAAAGTAAGTGAACTTCTTAATATAACTACATTTGATGTTAATTTAAAATTATGCTATATAAAGTGCAATGGAAGTAAAAATATTGAGAGAATAATTCCAATAGGATCTTATGCTGTTAATTGCTTAAATGAATACTTAAAAATAAGGCCCTCTTTAAATATATATAATTTGGACTATTTATTTTTAAACCTTCAGAGTACAAAGATGACAAGACAAGGATTTTGGAAAATAGTTAAATATTATGCTAAATTATCTGGGATTAAGAAAGAAATAAATTCATATACATTAAGGCATTCTTTTGCTGTGCATTTATTACAAAATGGTGCAGATATAAGAGTGGTACAAGAACTATTGGGGCATAGAGATATGGCCACTACACAAATTTATTCTACTATATGTAAGAAGAGTAAAATTGTGGAGGTATATAAAAAAACCCATCCAAGGGCATAGAATTTATGATATAGTATCATGCTAAAGTGTGGTTAATACTAATGAAAAAGAGAAAAAAGGAGGTAATTACAAATGAATTTAGAACAAATTAAGGAAAGTGTACAATATGTGAAGGAAAGAATAGACATAACACCAGAGATTGGAATAATTCTTGGATCTGGATTAGGGGATTTAGCAAATATGGTGGAAGAAAGAGTTAATATAAAGTATGAAGATATACCTAATATGCCTAAGTCTACAGTAGTAGGCCATGCAGGCCAATATGTTTTTGGTAAATTAAATGGCAAAAATGTGGTTATGATGCAGGGAAGAATACATTACTATGAAGGATATCCAATGGAAATATTGGCATTGCCTATACATATTATGAAGTATTTAGGAATAAAAACTTTAATAGTAACTAATGCTGCTGGTGGAGTAAATGAAGGTTTTATCCCAGGGGACTTAATGCTTATAAAGGATCATATTAATTTTGCATTTACTAATCCACTTATAGGTAAAAATGAAGAAGATGTGGGTCCTAGATTTCCGGATATGAGCAATGCCTATGATAAAGATTTGATACAATTAGGTGAGAAAATAGGCAAGGATATGAATATAGAACTTAAAAAGGGAGTTTATGTGATGATGACAGGACCAACCTATGAAACTCCAGCAGAGATAAAAATGATTAGAATATTGGGTGGAGATGCTGTAGGTATGTCAACGGTTCCAGATGTTATAGTGGCTAAACATTGCGGATTAAAAGTCTTAGGAATATCTTGTATTACCAATATGGCAGCGGGAATACTAGATCAACCTTTAAATCATAAAGAAGTTATAGAAACCTCAAATAGGGTAAAGGATAAATTTGTAAAGCTGGTAAGTGAAATAGTTAAAGAAATTTAGAGTATACTACAACAAGGAAAGGATGATTAACTATGGATTTATTAGAAAAGGTGCAAAAGGCAAAGAATTATATTACATCAATTGATAATTGTAAATTTGATTTAGCAATAATATTGGGTACTGGGCTTGGCAGTATAGTAAATGATATAGAAAATAAAAAGAAAATAAAATATAAAGATATACCTGGTTTCCCTGTATCCACAGTAGTAGGTCATGCAGGGGAACTAATAATAGGGGATCTTATGGGGAAAAAGGTTTTAGCTTTAAATGGAAGATTTCATTATTATGAAGGATATGAAATGAGTGAAGTGACTTTCCCTGTTAGGGTAATAAAAGCTCTAGGTATAGAAAAGATAATAGTTACTAATGCAGCAGGAGGTATGAATCCAGATTTTTCAGCTGGGGATTTGATGATAATAGAAGACCATATAAACCTTATGGGCAACAATCCTCTTATTGGTAAGAATTATGAAGAGTTTGGGCCAAGATTTCCTGATATGTCAGAGGCCTATAATAAAGACTTAGTGAATTTAGGCAAAAGTTGTGCTAAGAAACTAGGCATTAATGTACAAAGTGGTGTATATGCAGCGGTTTCTGGACCAACCTATGAAACTCCAGCAGAGCTTAGAATGTTAAGAAATGTAGGAGGAGATGCAGTAGGTATGTCTACTGTACCTGAAGTTATTGTAGCAAATCATATGAATATGAAAGTCTTAGGTATATCCTGCATAACTGATATGGCTATTGCGGACAATTTGAAACCTCTAGACCATGCAAAGGTTGTGGAAACTGCTAATAGGGCAATGGTGAAATTTATATCCTTGGTTAAGGAAATAGTTTCAAATATGTAAAACTATTTACACTATATGAGGTGAAAAAAATGAGAATGTACGATATTATTTTAAAAAAAAGAAATGGACAGGAGTTATCCACAGAAGAAATAAACTTTTTTATTGAAAACTATACTAAAGGAAATATACCTGATTATCAGGCTTCAGCCCTAACTATGGCTATATATTTTCAGAAGATGAATAAGAGAGAAACTGCAGATCTAACTTTGGCCATGGCACATTCGGGAGATGTATTAGATCTATCTTCTATCAAAGGAATTAAGGTTGATAAACATAGTACAGGCGGAGTTGGAGATACTACTACTTTGGTGCTTGGACCAATGGTAGCTTCTTTAGGAATACCAGTAGCTAAAATGTCTGGAAGAGGGCTAGGGCATACAGGTGGTACTATAGATAAATTAGAATCCTTCAAAGGCTTTTCTGTGGAGATGTCTGAAGAAAAGTTTGTGGAAAATGTAAATAAAATAAAATTAGTAGTGGGAGGACAAACTGGTAATTTAGCTCCTGCAGATAAAAAGTTATACGCTTTAAGGGACGTTACTGCAACAGTAGATAATGTGTCCTTAATAGCATCGAGTATAATGAGTAAAAAAATAGCTGCTGGTGCAGATTGTATCGTACTAGATGTAAAAGTAGGAGAAGGAGCCTTTATGAAGAATAAAGAGGAAGCCTTTGAACTAGCAGAGGAAATGGTGGAAATAGGTAAAAAGGTAAATAGAACTACAGTAGCTATAATTTCTGATATGGATCAGCCCTTAGGGTTTAGTGTTGGAAATGCTTTAGAAGTAAAAGAAGCAATAGATACATTAAATGGGAGTGGACCACAGGATTTATATGAATTATGTTTAACTTTAGGTTCACATATGGTAGTACTTGCGCAAAAGGCAAAAGATATGAAGGAAGCAAGAAAAATGCTTATACACGCTGTGGAAAGTGGAAAAGCATTAGAAAAATTAAAGGAGTTTGTAGCTGCACAAGGTGGAGATCCATCCTATGTAGATAATACAGAAAAGTTTTCAAAGGCTGAATTTATTATCCCTGTAAACAGTGACAGAGAAGGTTTTGTAACTAAAATTCATGCAGAAAACATTGGATTAATAGCAATGGAATTAGGGGCAGGAAGAGCTACAAAAGATGATATTATAGATCTTGCTGTAGGTGTAGTATTAAATAAAAAAAGAGGAGATAAGGTTACAGAGGGAGAACCATTAGCTTATGTACATGCAAACAGCATGGAAAAGGCTGAGAAGGCTGTAAAAGATATATTAGCTAATTATGTTATAGGCAGTGAATATAAAGAAAATATTCCCCTAATCTATGGAATAGTAAAATAAGTATGAATAAAAAGGAAAGAAGTTTTAACTTCTTTCCTTTTTAAATTGTTATATTTAAATGGATAAATTTTTGAAAGCCAGGGGAAAATATTATTGAAAGGAAGGAGGAAATTATGTTATGGAAAATAAAGAAAAAAAGTTAATTGGCTTATTTATGTTATTATTATTTTTCACACAGATTATATTTGTGCCTGTAAATGTAAAAGCAGAAGGTGAAGGAATAAATGTAGAGGCGTCTTCTGCCATATTGATTGAACCAACCACTGGAAAGATACTTTATGAAAAAAATTCCCATGAGAAACTTGCTCCAGCCTCCGTAACAAAAATAATGACCATGTTAATTGCCATGGAAGCTGTTGATTCAGGTAAAATAAAATTAACAGATAAAATAACCGTAAGTGAAAATGCAAAAATGAAGGGCAAAAATGGGAACAGTAGCATGCTTTTAGATACAGGAGAAATTAGAACTGTAGAAGAAATACTTAAAGGTATAGCTATAGCTTCAGGTAATGACGCAGCCACAGCTATGGCAGAATATATCGCAGGCAGTGAAGAGGCTTTTGTAAAATTAATGAATGAAAGGGCACAGACCTTGGGAATGAAAGATACAACCTTTAAAAATTGTTCGGGACTTTCTGAATCAGGTCATGTAACTTCAGCCTTTGATATATCCTTAATGTCTAAAGAGCTTTTAAAACATCCTCAAGTACTTAAATATACAGGTACCTATATGGAAACTATATCCGAAGGAAGAAAAAGCCCAATCGGTCTTGTAAATCATAATAAATTGGTTAGATTTTTTAAAGGCTGTGATGGATTAAAAACAGGATTTACCAATGAGGCTATGTATTGCATTTCTGCAACCGCAGTAAGAGATGGAGTAAGAATGTTAGCTGTTATTATGGGGGCACCTACATATAAAGTTAGGAATAGAGATGCAAGTATGCTTATGAATTACGGTTTTTCAAAATTTGAATGCAAGAAGGTTGTACCAAAGGATAGTAATGTAGAAAAGATACAGTTAGGAAAAAGAGAAGATAAATTCTTTATGGCTAAAGCCTTAGAGGATATAAATATTATAGTAGAAAGAGGCACAGAAAGTAAAATAACTAAAAAATGTGTAGTCAATTTAGAAAAGAAACATTATAATAAAGGTGATGTAGTTGGTAATTGCGAAGTATACCTTAACGGTAACCTAGTAGGAAATGTGAAAATTTATTGTGATAGGGAAATAAAAAAACCAGGTGTTTTTGATAATTTTAGATATAACTTTAAAAATTTATTTAATAACGGAATATAACATTATTTTAATTATATGATAGTCCATTTAAAGGCTATCATATAATTTTTAAAAGGAATATTTAATAAAAAATCTAGGAGAGATATTATATGGCATTAAAAATAAAGATAGATAATTTTGAAGGGCCTTTTGACCTTTTACTTCATCTTATAAAGAAAAATGAACTGGATATATATAATATAAGTATATCCCAGATAACGAATCAATATCTTCAATATATAAATTCTTTAAAGGAAATGGATTTAGAAATTACTTCAGAATTTATAGTTATTGCAGCTACTTTATTGCAAATAAAGTCCAGAGAATTACTTCCTAAAGCTAAAGAAGATGAAAGTGCAGTAACCCTAGAAGAACAGGATCCAGAAAAGATATTAATAGAAAAACTTATTGAATATAAAAAGTATAAAGGGGCGGCAGCTTTTTTAAAGTCAAAAGCTGGTATGGAGCATATTATGTTTACGAAAAAACCTGAAGTAATAGTAGAAGATAAAAAGGACATAAAAATGGAAGAAGTATTTAAAAATATTACTATACTTGACTTATTCAACATCTATAATGAAATTATGAGAACTTACAAAAATAAAATGAATACAAATGCTATATCTGGAGAAATACCTATAGATCAATATAAGATTGAAGATAAAATGATATATATAAAACAAAGGATAAAGAAAAGTAAAAGTATATCATTTTCTAAATTAGCCAAAGAGTGTTCTGCAAAAATAGAGGTGATAGTTACATTTTTAGGTATGCTAGAACTTATAAAATTAAGAGTAATAAGGGTAACACAGGAAGAAAATTTTAAAGAGATATTTTTAGAAAGGGTAGATTTAAATGAGAAAACTAAATATGAATCAAATTGAAATGGAACAATATCCTGTTAAGGACAGATTTATTTCAGTCATAGAGTCACTTCTCTTTGTCAGTGGAGAACCACTTAAAGCAAAGGATATGGCAAACATACTGGAATGTGACACAAAATTTATAAAAAGTTTAATTGAAGATATGAAAAAATTATATCGGGAAGAAAATAGGGGCATTATTATAATAGAAACAGAAGATAGTTATCAATTGGCTACCAAAAAAGAAAATAGCGAATTTGTCCAAAAGTTATTGAAAACAAATGTAAGACAATCACTTTCACAAGCAGCTCTTGAAACATTGGCTATTATAGCTTATAAGCAGCCAATCACTAGAATTGACATAGATGAAATAAGAGGAGTAAAAAGTGACAGGGCAATTCAGACATTGTTAGAAAAAGGTTTGACAAAGGAATGTGGCAGGTTAGATATGCCGGGTAGACCCATACTTTATGGAACTACAGAAGAATTTTTAAAGTATTTTGGTTTAGAGAGTTTAAATCAAATGCCCAGCTTAGAAGATGTATTAAAAGACTTCGGAGATAAGGATGAATTATTAGAGGAGAATATTATAAAGGAAATTGAGAAGAAATAGTGCAGGGAAGATTTTTAATCTTACTGCACTATTATTATGCAAATATTTTTTCTATTCTATAGGTGATGCATCATTATCAAGAGAATTTTTTTCTTTATCATCATCTTTTTTTATAAAGTTTTTTATTGTATCCATTATTTGAGGAACTGAATCAATGATTCTATCATAAGAATTGTTTTGTTCCATAGGAAGAAGCCTTATTGAGTCACATTTAATCACTAAAAAGGCTACTGGTTTAACAGAGACTCCAGCTCCAGAACCTCCTCCAAAGGGATATTTTGCATTATCGCTATTTAGACAAGTGCTAAACTCACTTCCACCGGAAGCAAAACCAAAGGACACTTTAGAAATTGGAATTATCAAAGAGCCATCCTTTGATTCTACCGGGTCTCCTACTATAGTGTTAACATCTATCATGTTTTTGATGCTTTCCATGGTGCTCTTCATTAAATTTTCAATTGGATGATTTTCCATTATAATACCTCCCTAGCTATATATTATTAATTTTTGTTACACAGTTATTTGAATCTTTATTTGCACTATGTATGCCCTTAAATATAATAATGAATATATAGATAATTTTGACTAAATTTATATAAATTATACTGTTTACTTTTGCATCAATTATTTTTTTATTAAATTCAGGATAAAGATTTAATTTCATATCTTTTACTTTAAAACAGGAGTAGGTGTAATATTGTAAATAAGAATATATATTGTATATTATGCCATATAGTATGCCTGTAAGTGCAGCATCATCTACACCATAGGTTAATTCTATGGACATGTTTATACTAGGCTTCAAGGTATTGTTTTTTAAATTTTGAAGTATATATTTTATTTGCTTAAATGTAAATTTTCTTATATTTAAGCTTTTTTTTGTACTTTTTTCTGCTTTATTAACTGTATCCCTTTGCCTTTTTGTTAGATCTTTGGGAGTAAATTTATAAGTCTTCCATAATATTTTAATGATAAGTTCATCCATGTTATACATAAAATAAATTTTAATAGGAAAGGGAATTATAAAGATAAGAAATAAAATTAATAAAATAATTAACCAGTTAATCATAACCTATCCTCCATGTAACATTTAAATATTATAACCATGACAGGAAATAGTATACAAAAGCCTATGAAAATAATTCTATGAGTAATAAATAAATATAGGTAAAAAATAATTAAAGTAGAAAGAGGTGATTTCGTTGAAAAAAATGAAAAGGATGATCTGTTATATTATATTTTCAGTAGTTTTAAGTAACATTTTACTTCCTCTTAAGTATGTTCATGCTTATGGTGGAATGGAAAACAATGATCTTATGGAAGAATTAAATTTTAAGAAAGATCCCAATAATATAGAAAAAAGATTAGTTGTAAATGCTAGAGCATATATAGCTTTAGATGCTAACTCAAAAATAGTATTAACAGAAAAAAACTCAGATGTTATTATGCCTATGGCTAGTACCACAAAGATAATAACAGCCCTAGTAGCGTTGAAATATGGCAGATTAGATCAAGAGGTTGAGATTTCCCAAAGAGCAGCAGCCATACATGGATCTACTGTAGGATATAAAAAAGGAGAAAAGATAACTATAAAAGAACTATTATTTGGGCTTATGCTTCGTTCAGGTAATGATGCAGCAATAGCTATTGCAGAGGGAGTAAGTGGCAGCGTGGAGGAATTTGTTAAACTCATGAATGAATATGCTGCAGGGTTAGGATTAATAGATTCACATTTTCACACTCCTCATGGATTAGATAATCCAGACCATTATTCTACTGCATATGACTTAGCGGTAGTTACAGCAGAAAGTAAAAATCATCCCTTATTTGATGAGATAGTTAGTGCTAAAGATGTAGATGGTAAAGAATATGGATTTACTAGAGATTACCATAATATTAATAAAATATTATGGCAGATACCTGAAGCTAATGGTGTAAAAACAGGATATACTGGAGGAGCGGGTAAATGCTTGGTAACTTCAGTAGATATTCAGGGAAATGATGTAATTATAGTGGTTTTAAATGCACCGGGAAGATGGAATGAGACTATAAAGATCAATGAGTATGTGAAGAAAAATTATGAGTATAAAACATTTTATTCTAAAGGAGAAATAATAGGAGAAGCGCCTGCGGATAAAAAAAATATAAAATTAACTTGTGAAAAGGATATAACTTTACCAGTTAAAAAACAGAGTAATTATGAAGTAGTGGTTAGGGCACCTAAAGAAATAAAACATGATGTACTTAAGGGAGAAAAAATAGGAAATGTATATGTATTTGAAGGAGATAGATTAATTTATAGAAACAATTTAATTGCTGCTAATGATTATAAACTAGGCATACTTAGAAAAAAAATACATTTGCCTAATATTATTAATAAAAATAATTAAACATAGTAAAGTTTTTATGCAGAAGACAACTTCTGCATTTTTCATTGCAATAATTTGATATAATATATATAGTTTTAAAATCATAAGTATAGGGAGAGATAAATATGGAAAATAATAATGAAGAAATTTCAATGAATGAAATCATGGGAGAAATAGAAAAATCCATGAAAAGGATACATGAAGGAGATGTAGTGAAAGGAACAGTTGTTTCAGTTTCTTCAGATGAAGTTTTAGTTAATATAGGTTATATGGCAGATGGAATCATTTCTAGCAATGAATTAAGCCAAGAGGATATATTAAACCCTGGTGATGAAATATATGTTTATATACTTAAAATAAATGATGGAGAAGGAAATGTAGCCCTTTCCAAAAAGAAAGCTGATGAAATAAAGACTTGGGATGATCTTCAGGAAGACTTTAATTCAGCCACTATATTTAAAGTTAAAGTCAGCCAAATTGTAAGAGGTGGAGCTATAGCTTATATAAATGGAATAAGGGCTTTTATACCTGCTTCACACATATCTTATTCCTATGTAAAAGATTTGAATTCATTTATAAACAAGGAGATTAATGTAAAAATAATAGAGTTTGATAAGTATAAAGGAAAAGTTGTACTATCAGCTAAGGAAGTAGAAAAAGAAGAAGTGGAAAAAATTAAAGAAAAACTATGGGAATCCCTTCAAAAGGGAGAAAAAAGAATGGGTACAGTAACTAGAATTGTGAAATTTGGTGCCTTTGTAGATTTAGGAGGAGTAGAAGGTTTAATACACTTAAATGATTTATCCTGGAAAAGGGTGAATAATCCATCAGAAGTAGTATCTGTAGGAGATAAGGTTTCTGTATATGTATTGGACTTTGATAAAGAAAAAAATAGAATATCATTAGGGTTAAAAGATGTGGCAGAAGACCCTTGGAAGTTAGCAATTTCAAAGTATAAGGTTGGAGAAATAGTAGAAGGTAAAGTAGTAAAACTTTTAGATTTTGGAGCCTTTGTAGAGTTAGAGGATGGACTAGAGGGACTTGTACATATAACAGAAATTAGTGATGATAGAATATTAAAGCCCTCTGATGTTTTAAACATAGGAGATAGAGTAAAGGTTAAAATATTAGAAATAGATGAAGAAGCTAAAAAAATGTCTTTAAGTATAAAGGCTGGAAATAGCGCATCATCAGAGGAAATTTCAAAATATAACGATAATGATGGTGGAGTAACCTTAGGGGATTTGTTAAAGGATAAATTTAAAGATTTTAATTTTGAGAAATAAACAAGGTTTATAATGAATAATAAATTTTAAATAATAAAGAATAAATAATGGATTATATATTTAATCATTATTTATTCTTTATTATTAACTATTCATACTAAAATGCTATGTGTTTTGAAAAAAATTATATTAAAAACATAGCAAATATGGTGGTCACAATAAGACCAATAGCTACAGGTTTTAAATTTCTTTTAGCTAGTTCAAATGGATCAACTTTGCAGATTGCTGCAACAGGAATTAGGGCCCAAGGAATTATAGTTCCTCCTCCAACCCATATAGCGGATATCTGTCCTAAAGCAGTTAGAGTAGCAGTGCCTCTCTGGAGTGCAGTACCAAATATTTTTGCTACAGAACCGGCTAGTGATATACCAGAAAATCCGGAACCATCAAGGCCAGTTATAATACCTACTGTAGTAAGGGTAGTAGCTCCTATTGGAGCATTAATTGGGACAGTACTTGCAAGAGCTAGACCTAAATCATTTACAAGGCCTGTAGAGCCTTTAGGAAGCACTTCGCCAAATACCTTTATAAAACCTAAGTCACCTAGATAGAAAAATGCGGCTATAGGAATAACTGGACCAAATACTTTAAAACCAAATACAAAACCATCCACAATATATGAAATTATTAAAGAAGAAGCTTCTTTTTTCTTTACATACATTGTTATTATAACCAATATTACTAAAGCAGTTCCACCTATTAGAGCAGTAGCATCTCCACCTTGAAGATTGAGTTTGTACATAAGGTATATATCAAAAGCAAACATTAGCATAATTATTAAAGCGAACATCTTTTTAGCCTTTTCTGAAAGCAAATCTTTAAATTCATGAGTATCTTCATCATCAAATTTTAAATCCTTCTTGTCTATAGACAATTTTCCAGAACTCATATCCTTTTTTATCATAATAAATGCTATTACAGTAGTAACAATGCTCATAACAGCTACTAATGGAATAGATGCAGAAACAACCTTACCGACTGGTATACCTGCAGCATCAGCAGTAAGTTTCGGGGCTCCTTGAATAACAAAATCTCCTGATAGGGCAATGCCATGACCAAATAAATTCATTGCAACTGCAGCACCCAAGGCTGGCAAGCCAGCTTCTAAAGCAGCTGGTACCAACATAGCTCCAATTAGAGCGACAGCTGGGGATGGCCAGAAGAATAACGATATTATCATCATAAATATACCAATGATCCAATATGCTAAAGTAGGAGTTTTAATGAACTTTGTAAAGGGTTGCACCATAGCTTTATTTATACCAGTTTTATTTAGAATAACTCCCATGGCAGTAATCACAGATACAATAAGAATAGTGCCAAGCAACTCGTTTATGGCTAATATGAAACTATTAAATACACCAGTAATTGCAGTAGGTATAGAACCTGTAGCAGTAAGCCCTAAAATAAAAATACCCAGCATGCATAGCACTGTAATATCTTTTTTTAGAACCATGAATATAAATATTATAATAATTAGAAGTAAGTAGATGTAATGAAGAGAACATAACTGAATTGCCATAAATAGCCTCCTAAAATAAATTACTAATACTAAAAAATATGATAGAAATCGTTAAAATGTTACAGCCAAAAAAGTTAAGAATAAACTTATATTGTTTAGGAGAAAATAAACATGAATTTTAATATGGTAATGATAGGCATATGCCTTTATATTTTTGTGACATGGTAACCATAGTTACTGAATATTGGAATAAAACGTATTATATTAAAACTAATAAGAAAAATATCAATAGATTAGTAAAACTCGTAATTTTATTTTAAGGAGGAAAAATTATGGATAAGCACTTTATTAAGAATATTGATTTTGAAGTACCTTTAAATATGGAAGGATTGGTAGATTATCAAGAAGGCAAGGTAATTAGCAGAACCCTTGCACAAGGAAAAAATTTAAGTTTAACATTATTTTCATTTGATAAGGGAGAAGAAATAAGTTCTCATTCTTCAGGAGGGGATGCACTAGTTTATATAATCGATGGTGAAGCTGAAATAACAATAGGAGAAAATAAATTCAATGTAAAAAAAGGTGAAACCATTGCAATGCCAGCAGGAATTTCTCATGCATTGTTAGCCAATGAAAGATTTAAAATGCTTTTAATTGTTGTGTTCAATGCTTAAAGTTAAATATGATTAATTAAAAAGCATGTGTTTACTTGATGTAAACACATGCTTTTTAATATGTTTATGCTTTTGCAGTAGTTTTTTTATCCACCTTAGTAGAAGATTTTTCTTGAATAGTATCAACAATCATTGCAACAGCTTGGTCTCCTGAAACATTGCAAGCTGTTCCGAAACTATCTTGAGCTATATATAGTGCAATCATTAGTGAAAGCATTGGCTTACTGAAGCCTAAAATTGATTCCAAAACTCCTAATGAAGCCATAATTGCACCACCTGGTACACCAGGAGCAGCAACTATTGAAACCCCTAACATTGCTATAAATCCGGCAAAAGTGCTTAAGGTTACAGGCATGCTATTAAGCATCATGACTGCCATAGCACAGGTAGTTATAGTAATTGTACTGCCTGACATATGTGTGGTAGCACAAAGAGGTATAACAAATTCCCTTATTCCTTTAGAAATCCCCATGCTTTCTGAACACTTTAAATTAACAGGGATAGTTGCAGCTGAGGATTGAGTTCCTAAAGCAGTTAAATATCCAGGTATTTGTGATTTCAAACAACTAAATAAATTCTTTTTGCTTACGGAGCAGCCAATTGCAAATTGAAATAATATTATAATTAGATGACAACAAATTATTATTATAAATGCTTTCCAGAATACTGAAAATACAGTGGCAACTTGTCCAGTATATGTCATGTTGCCAAATATACCTATTATATGAATAGGAAGTAAAGGTATAATAACATTTTCAATTACTTTGGTAATAATTGCTTGAAAATCTTCAGCTATTTTTCTAAGAGGATCACTATCAATTGCTGCAATACCTAAACCTAATAAAAAAGCTAATATAAGAGCTGTCATAACTCCCATAATAGGTGGCATGTCTATTGTAAAAAAAGGTTTCAAATCCTTTGCAGCAGAAGCTATATTTCTAGCACTATCAGCAGTGACTATGGATGGTAATAATGTTTTTCCCACACCATATGCAAAAAAACCTGAAATCAATGTAAATCCATAGGCTATACCTACAGTTATACCTAAAAGTTTACCAGCACCAGTACCAAGTTCAGCAATACCAGCTGTTACAAAGCCTACTATAAGAAGTGGAATTACAAATCCTAAGAAGTTACCAAATATGGAGCTAAATGTAACAAAGATTCTTGTGAACCAGACTGGACAGAAACTACCGATTATTACACCAATTATGATACCGATTACTATTTTTGGAATTAAGCCTAACTTGAATTTTTTACTACTCATAAATATTACCCCCAGTATAATTTTTAATTACTTGAAACAACAGTATACATTAATGGATTGATCATTTAAAAATTATTGATATTTTGTATGAATTAATTAATACAAAGTTCTATTTAAATAAAATATATCACATCAAATTTTAAAATACAACCATAAATGGGCCACAATATAAAAGTTTTACAATTATGTAATATGGAGTATTATAGTGGCGAACAATTGTATGCTCAATGGATAATTGTACTATAATTGATATACATCTGTTAAAAATATGATGACAAAGTATAAATTTGATATATAATAAAATTATATATAATATATAGGCTTATTCAAATGAATTGATATGTGCATAATAATATGCTTAAATTTATTATTGTGGAGGGAAAACATGAAGGAATTTGGTGTATTTGATATAGTTGGTCCTATAATGATAGGACCATCCAGCTCTCATACAGCTGGAGCTGCCAGATTGGCAAAAGTAGCCAGCATAATTGCAGGGGGCGGAATAAAAAAAGTAGAATTTTTACTTCATGGTTCTTTTGCTAAAACTTATAAAGGGCATGGAACAGATAAAGCTTTGGTAGCTGGTATACTTAGAATGGACCCTTGGGATGAAAATTTAAAAAAATCTTTTGAAATAGCAGAGGAACAAGGAATAGATTTAGTATTTACAGAGACAGATTTAGGAGATGTACATCCTAATACAGTAAAATTTATAATAACAAAAGAAGATGGACAGGTATCTGTAATAGCTGGTTCATCTATTGGAGGAGGCAACATAGTTATTTTTGACATAGACGGACAGGAAGTAGAGTTTACAGGGGACTATCCAACACTAATAACTAAGCATAGAGATACTCCGGGTGTAATAGCAAAAATAACTTCAATTTTATATGAGGAAAAAATGAACATAGCAAATATGAGAGTTTATAGGAATAGTAAAGGTAGAGACGCTACTATGGCACTGGAAACTGATAACTTAATACCTCGTGAAATAATTGATAAAATAAAGGTTATTCCAGAAATTGAAAACGTAAAATTTATAAATCCAATTGTAGAAGGAGATATTTAATATGTTTGTTTCAAAGGGCAAGGAATTAATTGAAGTATGTAATAAAAAAAATATAACTATATGGGAATATACACTAGGAGAAGAGATTGAAAAAAGTGGGCTAAGCAGAGAAAAAGTAATAGAAAAGATGAGACAAAATTTAAATGTTATGATAAGCTCTTCAAGTTATGCACAAGAAAATAATGTAAAGTCTGTAAGTGGGCTGATAGGTGGAGATGCATTAAAGCTTAAAAAATATGCTCAAAGTGGTAATACACTAACAGGAGAATTTATGGTAAGTGCCATGGCAAGAGCCATATCATCTTCAGAAGTTAATGCTGCTATGGGAAAAATAGTTGCTTGTCCAACAGCTGGTTCTTGTGGAATTTTACCAGCAGCAATTTTATCAGCAGGAGAAAAATTAAATAAATCAGAAGATGAATTAGTACAGGCTTTATTTACTGCTGCAGGAGTTGGAATAATTATAGCTAAAAATGCTACTATGGCAGGAGCAGAAGGCGGATGCCAAGCTGAGTGCGGCTCAGCTGCTGCTATGGCATCAGCTGCAGTAGTGGAGATGATGGGAGGTACTGTAGAACAAGCATTAGATGCAGCTGCTATAGTAATAAAAAATATTTTAGGACTTGTTTGTGATCCAGTGGCAGGACTTGTTGAAGTACCATGTGCTAAAAGAAATATAGCAGGAACGGTAAGTGCTTTGACTACTGCGGATTTAGCAATATGTGGTGTTAAAAGTAAAATACCATTTGATGAAGTAGTTTGGGCAATGTATAAGGTTGGGAAACAGTTGCCATCGGAACTTAAGGAAACTGCATTGGGAGGAATAGCTATTACCCCTACAGGCTTAAGATTAAAAAAAGAAATATTTAAATAGTGGAAAAACTAGCTCTTAATATTTATGAGCTAGTTTTTTGTTACATAAAAAATAAATATTAATCCAATAATAAACTATATGTATTGTTATTTTACATAAGGAGGTTGGATTATGAAAAAAGTAATGAAGACAATGGATGGAAATGGAGCAGCGGCATATGCTTCCTATGCTTTTACAGAAGTTGCAGCTATATTTCCTATTACACCATCTACCCCAATGGCAGAAGGCGTAGATGAATGGTCAGCTCATGGAAAAAAGAATATATTTGGGCAAAGGGTAAAGGTAGCAGAAATGCAATCTGAAGCAGGAGCTGCAGGATCAGTTCATGGATCTTTGGCAGCGGGGGCTTTGACTACTACTTATACTGCTTCTCAAGGACTTTTACTTATGATACCTAACATGTACAAAATAGCAGGAGAACTATTACCAGGTGTTTTCCATGTAAGTGCTCGTGCTATTGCAGCTCATGCTCTGTCTATTTTTGGTGATCATCAAGACGTAATGGCCTGCAGACAAACAGGGTTTGCAATGCTGGCTTCTTCAAGTGTTCAAGAGGCAATGGATTTAGGGTTTGTTTCTCATTTATCAGCAATAAAATCTAGAGTACCATTTTTACATTTTTTTGATGGATTTAGAACATCTCATGAATATCAAAAAGTGGAGGTAATTCCATATGAAGATATAGCAAAGATTGTTGATTATAAAGCTATAGATGAGTTTAGAAAGAGAGCATTAAACCCAGAGCATCCTATTCTTAGAGGAACTGCTCAAAATCCCGATATATATTTCCAAGGAAGGGAAATGTCCAATAAGTTTTATGATGCAGTACCTGATATAGTGGAAAATTATATGAAAGAAATTAAGAATATAACAGGAAGGGAATATCATCCATTTGATTACTATGGAGCACCAGATGCAAAATATATAGTAGTTGCCATGGGATCTGTATGCGATACCTTAGAGGAAACTATTGACTATATGTTAACCCAGGGAGAAAAGGTAGGATTTATAAAAGTACACTTATATAGACCTTTCTCTGAAAAATACTTCTTTAATATTCTGCCAAAAACTGTGGAAAGAATAGCAGTGCTAGATAGAACAAAGGAACCTGGGTCTATAGGAGAACCATTGTATTTAGATATAGCAAAATTATTCTATGAAAAAGAAAATAAGCCTATGATAATTGGCGGAAGATATGGATTAGGTTCAAAGGATACAATACCTTCAGAATTGATTGCTGTATATAGAAATCTACAGAATAACACTCCAAAGGATCATTTTACTATAGGAATAATAGATGATGTAACTAATACTTCTATTGCTGCAGAAGGCATGGTAAATACTACACCAGAAGGAACTATAAGCTGTAAATTCTGGGGACTTGGATCTGATGGAACTGTAGGAGCAAATAAAACTGCAGTTAAGATAATAGGTGACAAAACAGATTTATATGCTCAAGCATACTTCTCCTATGATAGCAAAAAGTCTGGGGGCACCACAGTTTCTCATTTAAGATTTGGCAAAAAACCTATAAGGTCAGCTTATTTAGTATCAACTTCAGATTATATAGCTTGCCATAATAAATCTTTCTTATATAATTATGATTTATTAAAAGGACTAAAGAAAGGTGGAACCTTCGTATTAAACTGTCCATGGAAAGAAAAAGAATTGGATGAAAGGTTACCAAGTTCTCTAAAAAGATATATTGCCGAAAATGATATTAATTTCTATGTAATAGATGCTATAAGTATTGCTAGAAATATTGGCCTTGGCGGAAGAATAAATATGGTAATGCAGTCTGCTTTCTTTAAATTAGCAAATATAATACCTATAGAAGATGCAGCTAAGTATTTAAAAGATTCCATTCAAACTACCTATGGTAAAAAAGGCGAAAAAATTGTTGAGATGAACAAGAAGGCAGTTGATGAAGGAATAAACGGACTAATAAAAGTAAATGTTCCAGAATCATGGAAAAATGCTGTGGAGGAAAAGGTTGTAGAAAGAAACATTCCAGACTTTGTAAGAAACATTCAAATACCTATGGCAAGACTTGAAGGAGATGAATTACCTGTAAGTGCTTTTCTTGGAAGGGAAGATGGTTCATTCCCATTAGGTACTGCTGCTTATGAAAAGAGAGGAATAGCAGTACTTGTACCAGAATGGCAAATTGATAGGTGTATTCAATGCAACCAATGTTCATACATTTGCCCACATGCTACTATAAGACCTTATTTACTCACAGATGAGGATTTGAGGAAAGCACCAGACACATTTAAAACTAAGCAGGCAACAGGTAAGGGGCTTGAAAATTATCAATATAGAATTCAAGTTAGTCCATTAGATTGTACTGGCTGCGGTAACTGTGCTGACATATGTCCAGCTCCAGGAAAAGCACTAATTATGAAACCAGCAGAAGAAGAAATAGAAATGGAAGATGCTAATTGGGATTTTGCAGTAACTATTGAGAATCAAAAGCCTCCTATGGATGTATACACTGTTAAGGGCAGCCAGTTTAGGAAGCCATTGCTTGAGTTTAATGGAGCTTGCCCAGGTTGTGGAGAGACTGCTTATGTTAAACTTATAACTCAGTTATATGGAGATAGAATGATGGTTGCTAATGCTACAGGATGTTCATCTATTTGGGCAGGTAGTGCTCCATCTGCTCCATATACTACAAACAGCAAAGGTGAAGGACCTGCTTGGGGTAACTCCTTATTTGAAGATAACGCAGAATATGGATATGGAATGTATTTAGCTACAAAGCATATTAGAGAAAGATTGGAAGAATTGATTAGAGAAGCTCTAAATACAAATAATTATAAAGAAGAAATTAAAGCAGCATTTACGCAGTGGTTGGATTCAACAGAGGATGGAGAAAAATCTAAGTGTGCTTCAGAAAATGTTATAGAAATATTGAAAAAAGAAGATTATGCTAAGGATCCAATATTAAAAGAAATAATGGATAAGAAAGATTATCTTGCTAAGAAATCTATATGGATAGTAGGTGGAGATGGTTGGGCTTATGATATTGGTTTTGGTGGATTGGATCATGTATTAGCATCAGGAGATGATATAAATATACTTGTATTAGATACAGAAGTTTACTCTAATACTGGTGGACAGATGTCGAAATCCACACCTACTGCAGCTGTAGCCAAATTCGCCGCAGCAGGAAAGAGAATAAGAAAGAAGGATTTAGGTCTTATGGCTATGAGTTATGGATATGTATATGTAGCTCAAATAGCTATAGGAGCTAATATGAATCAAACAATAAAGGCAATAAGAGAAGCAGAGGAACATAAGGGACCATCTTTAATAATTGCCTATGCGCCTTGTATAAATCATGGTATAAAATCTGGTATGGGAAGCAGTGTAGCAGAAGAGAAGAAAGCTGTAGCAGCGGGGTACTGGCACCTATATAGATACAATCCAATGCTAAAGGAAGAAGGAAAGAATGCATTTATGCTTGAATCTAAAGAACCGGAAGCATCTTTCCAGGATTTCATCAGAGGGGAAATAAGATACACTTCATTAGCTACTGTATTCCCAGAAGTTGCAGAAGAAATGTTTACTGCAGCAGAAAAGCATGCTAAGGAAAGATATGTTACCTATAAAAAAATGTCTGAAAATTTCTAAATAATATAAAAAGCACCCGATTCAGGGTGCTTTTTATATTAGGGTATTTTAGCGAATATATATTTTATTTTTGATTAGAATCTACCCATTCCTTAGCATTAAAAGTTTCCATTTCACTAGGTACAGTAACCTGAGATATAGGTTTCATAGATTCTATGTTTGCCCAAGCAGCAGTGTTGTGTTGCTCTATTGGAATTTTTTTAGTTGTTGTATTTACCTTTATTGTATTATTAACCATAGTAACCCTCCTGTAATAAAATAATTGTTCAAAATTATTATTCTACAGGGAGTGAAAAGTTATACTATATTATATATTACATTTTTGACTGTTCTATTTTTTCAGCTAGTTCACTGAGATATGCCCATCTATCCATCTTTTCCTCAAGAAGTTTTTCTAATTTTTTCTTTTTTTCTAAGGATTCCTCCAGCTTTTTAAAATCAGAACTATACTGCTCTATATCTTTTTCTACTGCACATAATTCTTCTTCCAGCTTTTCAATAACGCTTTCTATTTCTTCATATTCTAATTTTTCTTTATATGAAAACTTTAAAGGCTTTTCCTTCTTCTTTTCTTCAGTATCCTTATTTTTTATATTGCTTTTTTCTATGTTCAATTTTTCTTCATTATTTTTAAAATTTTTATCTCTTATCTTTTCCCAACACTCTGTATAGTTTCCTGTATATTCTCTAATTACTCCTTGACCTTCAAAAACAAAGATCTTATCTACTACTTTATCTAAGAAGTATCTATCATGAGAAACAGTAATCACTGCACCATTAAAGCTTTCAAGGTAATCTTCTAAAATAGTTAAAGTTTCAGTATCTAAATCGTTGGTAGGTTCATCCAGTAGCAATACATTTGGAGATTCCATTAATACTTTCAAAAGATAAAGCCTTCTTTTCTCTCCGCCAGAAAGTTTATTTATAGGGGTCCACTGTATTTCTGGAGTGAACAAGAATTTTTCAAGCATCTGAGAAGCAGATATTTTTGTTCCATCAGATGTAGTTATGAATTCCGCAGATTCCCTAATGTATTCAATAACTCTTAACTCTTCATTTATAGGCTTCCACTCTTGAGAGAAGTAACCAATTTTTACTGTTTCGCCTACATCTATAGTCCCTTTATCTGGTTCTAAATTTCCAACTAGAATATTAATAAGAGTAGATTTTCCTATTCCATTAGGGCCAACTATTCCTATTCTGTCATCAGGTAAAACTATATAACTAAAATCTTTAATTAATACATTGTTTGAAAAACATTTACTTATATTTTTAAGTTCTATAACCTTCTTACCAAGTCTTGTATAAGAAGTGGATATTTCTAATTTATCATTATTTAGATCAACTTTTTCTTCAGAAAGCTTATTAAATCTATCAATTCTAGCCTTTTGTTTTGTTGATCTAGCTTTAGCACCTCTTTTTATCCACTCTAGTTCTCTTCTTAGGAGATTTTGACGTTTTGATTCAGAAGCTTGTTCTAACTCTTCCCTTTCTAATCTTTTTTCTAAGAATACACTATAATTTCCAGTATAGCTGTAAAGATTACCTTTGCTTATTTCAAATATTTTATTGGTTACTCTATCTAGGAAATATCTATCATGGGTAATCATAAGCAAGGCACCTTTTCTTTTATTTAAATATTCCTCTAACCAGCTTATAATTTCATTATCCATATGGTTAGTAGGTTCATCTAAAATTAAAAGATCACTAGGATTTACTAAAGAAGAACAAAGAGCAATTCTCTTTTTCTGACCTCCAGACAGATTCTTAATCTTTTCAAAAAAATTTGTAATCCCAAAGGTAGTTAATATGGCTTTTGCTTCACTTTCTATTTGCCAAAGATTTAGACCATCCATTTTTGAAGTTAAATTCATAAGTCTCTTTTGCAAAATTTCCTCATGAGGATTTAATTCCACTTCTTTTAAACATTCTTCATAATCCCTTATGGTTTCCATTAAAGGAGATGTACCCTTAAAAACCTGTTGAATTACATTAGCTTCTTCATCAAAAAAAGGATTTTGGGGAAGATATTCTATAACCATATTATTTTTCCGAATAATATTACCGGTATCATAGTTTTCTATACCTGCAATTATTTTAAGTAGAGTAGACTTACCAGTACCATTTATTCCTATAATACCTATTTTATCTCCTTCATCTATGCCAAAACTAATATTATTAAGTAAAGTTTTTTCTCCATAACTTTTACTTAAATTTTCTACAGATATTAAGTTCATTTTATTACCGCCTTTATTATAGATTTATCATTATGTACTTGATAACATTGAATTTAGTCATTAGAATTATATCATGAGGGAACATAAATCTCAAAATATTTATATGTAGGGGGAAAATACATGAAGAATATATTAAATAGAAAGAGTATAAGAAGGTATACTAATAGACCTGTGGAGGATGAATTAATTAAACAATTATTAAGGGCTGCTATGGCAGCACCTTCTGCTGTGAATGAACAGTCATGGGAGTTTGTGGTGGTTAAGGACAAAAAAATTCTAAATAGTATTACAGAAATACACCCTTATGCCCAGATGTTAAAGGAAGCCAGTATGGCAATAATAGTGTGTGGAGATGAAAATAAGGAAGTATTTAAGGGCTTTTGGGTTGAGGATTGCTCCGCAGCAGCAGAAAATATTTTAATAGCAGCAGAGTCTTTGGGATTGGGTGCTGTATGGGTAGGAGTTTATCCTATTGAAGAAAGAGTAAAGGCTTTACAAAATATCTTATTGCTGCCTGAAAATATAAAGCCATTATGCATAGTTCCTGTAGGATATCCAGGAGAAGAAAAGCAGCCTGTTAATAGATATGATGAAGAAAAAATACACATAAATAAATGGTAATATGTGTTATAATTATATACAAGTTTTTAACATAATAGAGGTGGATATACATGACAAAGGCTTATAAAACAGATATTAAACAATTAGAGAAAGAATTTAGTGAACTTTTATTGAGAAAAATAGAAGGGGTAGATGAATTAGAGAATTGGTTAGAGGATAGGAGCAAGCTTTTTGATAAAGTAAAAGAAAATACAGGAAGAAATTATTTTGCATTTAATGGAGATAACAATAATGAAGAATTGAAAAAGGCTTATGATTATGATGAAGAAGTAGTAATGCCATTGGTAAAAAAATACTCAGCAGAATTAGACAAATGCTTTTATGAAAATAAATTTAGAGATAAATTGCCCTCAAAATATGATTTATTAATAAAGAAATGTGTAAATTCTATTGAGCTGTTTAGAGAAGAAAATATTCCCCTAGAAATAGAAGAATCTAAATTATCTACTGAATACTATAGCATAACAGGAAACATGACAGTAAATTGGGAAGGTGGAGAAAAAACTCTACAGCAAATGAACAAATATTTAAAAGATCCAGATAGAGCTATTCGTGAAAAAGCTTGGACTTTAGTTCAAAAAAGAAGGCTTCAAGATAAGGAAAAGCTAGATGAAATAATGGATAAGCTTATAAAAATTAGAGATAAAAAAGCTAAAAATGCAAACTGTAAAGACTTTAGAGAATATATGTTTAAAAAGTTAGAGAGATTCTCATATACTCCAGAGGATTGCTTGAATTTCCATAATTCTGTATTAAAATACGTAGTTCCGGTGGCTTCAGAAATACGTAATAATCACAAGAATGAATTAAAGGTAGATAATTATAGACCTTGGGATTTAGAAGGAATAAACATAGGGGAAAAACCATTAAAACCATATCATGATATAGAGAAGCTTGTAGATGGTGTAATAAGCATTTTCGAAGAAAAGGATGAAGTTTTCAAAAATACATTAGTTAAAATGAAGAAGGAAGGAACACTTGATTTAGAAAGCAGAAGGGGAAAATCACCAGGGGGATTTTGTGATTATTTTCCTGTAAGCAAAGTTTCTTGTATTTTTATGAGTGGAGCAGAGTCACATGACGATTTAGTAACCCTTGCCCATGAAGGAGGACATTCCGTACACAACACATTAACATCAAATATAAAATTATATGAATATAGGGATATGCCTAGTGAAACTGCAGAACTTGCCAGCATGAGCATGGAACTTATTACTATGGATAGATGGAATATATTCTATAAAAACGAAGAAGAATTAAAGAGAGCAAAAAGAGAACAGCTAGAAGGTATAATAACATTTTTACCTTGGGGTATATTAGTGGACAGATTCCAGCACTTTTTATACTTAAATCCTCAGTGCACTGCTGAAGAAAGAAATAATAAGTTTTTAGAAATGGCTAAAGAATTTCAATTTCCTACAGTAGATTTTACTGGATTTGAGGAGGAATTGAAACATTACTGGAAAAAACAACTTCACATTTATGAAGTGCCATTTTATTATATAGAATACGCTATGGCACAGCTTGGAGCATTGCAAATATGGAGAAACTATAATGCAAATCCTAAAAAAACCATAGAAGATTATAAAAAAGCACTTTCACTTGGAAGTTCTGTAGAGATTAATGAGGTATATAAAGCAGCGGGAATTAAATTCGATTTCTCAGAAGAGATGATAAAAGAACTTATGAGTTTTGTTAAAGAAGAATTGAATAAATTAAGATAACAATAAAGCCTAGGAAGATTTGATTCCTAGGCTTTTTGTCATGTTGAGTGGGACATTCTCATAGGTATCCTATGTGGCATAGTTAGCAGTTAAGACCAATTTCGTTACCACTCCAGATAGCATCCATTATATTAGCAGCTTGGTATGCATCACCAATTATATACAAATCAGCAATTTTCCCATGAAGCTTGTTGTATAATTCCCTATCAGATTTAAAACCAACAGCTATTGCAACAGTATCAGCGGATACGTTCTGCTTTTTAAATTCATTGCTAATAAGTACAGCACCATCGTCAGTTACTTCAAGTAAAGAGTTATTTGTAATAGTTTTTACATTATATTTCTTAAGGAGATCTATAAGCATAATTTTATTCATATGTGGAATTGGTTTTCCAGCACTCAGTATGTTGTCCTTTGATTCAACAATTGTAACTTTCTTACCCTGTTTTGCAAGGTAAAGAGCTGTTTCACATCCAACAAGTCCGCCGCCTACCATAAGTATATTTTCGCCAGCTTTCTTTTTGCCATTTAAAAGTTCAACTGCTGTTGCAACTTTATCTTTTTCCATACCCGGTAAGCTTAACCTAATTTCTTTTGCACCTGTTGCAATAATGACAATATCGGGTTTTTCCTTTTCTACAAGCTCCTCTGTTACTTTTGTATTTAAAACTACTTCAATTTTATGTTCTTTAATTTCATTTTTGTACCAAGCGATTAATCTTCTATCATCTACTTTAAAATCAGGTACTGAACCTGGAATGACTTCACCGCCTAGTTCATTTGTGCCTTCATAAATTGTAACTTTATGACCTCTCATTGTGGCAGTTATAGCAGCTTCCATTCCTGCAACTCCTCCACCGACTACCATTACTTTCTTTGATTCAAGAACAGGTTTTATTTCATAATATCTTTCTCTTCCAGCAGCAGGGTTTACTGCACAGCTTAAAGGTTTTCCTTCGAATCCTCTTCCAAGGCATCCAGTATGGCAGCCAATGCATGGGCGAATTCTTTCGGGATGATCGGTAAGAACTTTTTTAGGCCAGTATGGATCTGAAAGAAGTGGTCTTCCAAGTCCGATCATATCGGCAGCTTCATCATCAAGGGCTCTTTCAGCATCTTCAGGTATGCCAAGTTTTCCTGCAACTATAACAGGTATATTTACAACTTTCTTCAATTCTTTAGTATATGGAAGATATAATCCATTTTTTTGATAAACAGGTGGATGAGACCAGTACCATGCATCATATGTTCCTACATCTGTATTAAGTTCATCATATCCTGCTTCTTCAAGAATTTTTGCAGCTTCAAGTCCTTCTTTTAAATCAC
The DNA here is from genome assembly GCF_002995785.1 of Clostridium liquoris. Taxonomy (GTDB): domain Bacteria; phylum Bacillota; class Clostridia; order Clostridiales; family Clostridiaceae; genus Clostridium_AO; species Clostridium_AO liquoris. The sequence goes on from NZ_PVXO01000036.1 coordinate 119,182, forward strand.
GGCCTTTTTCAACATAATCTTCATCTGGAAGCCCACCTTGTCTCCAGTCTTTTATACAACTTTTAACACTATATCTTAAGCCAACAGGGAAATCTTCCCCTACTGCAGCCTTGATTCCTTGTACTATTTCTATAGGGAGTTCAAGTCTTCCTCGTAAATCTCCACCATATTTATCTGTCCTTCTATTGAATATTGAAAGTGTAAATTGGTCAAGTAGGTATCCTTCATGTACTGCATGTATTTCTACACCATCAAATCCAGCTTTTTTTGCAATAATGGCACTTTCAATAAATTTTTGAACTACCCATTCTACTTCTGAAGTTGTAAGTGCTCTACAGGTAACAGTTGGATCCCAATAATTTGGAATATCTGAAGCAGAAACAGGCTGAGATGTTAAAAGTGTTCCAGGTGCACCACTTCGTCCAAAACCCATTGTTAACTGTAAAAATATTTTTGAACCATAAGCATGAACTCGTTCTGTCATTTCTGTAGAAGTCATTAAAAATCTTCCAGGGTTTATTGAGACAGTTGGGATTATGCCAGGTACAACTTTGTCCAGTTCGTTCTCAACTTTTGTAATACTCGTTATAATAAGACCTGTACCACCTTTGGCTCTCTCTACATAATAGTCAATAGCTCTTTGATTATAGCATCCTTCATTATCAACAAGTCCAAAAGCTCCCATAGGTGCCATTGAGATCTTGTTTTTTACTTCTACTTTACCTATTTTAATAGGTTTAAACAAAGAATTGTTTTTCATACTACTTACCCCCTCATATATTTTTAAATTTAAGAATTAGGTTTTTATATTTTACTTTACTAACATATGAATGATTACATTATGCAAAACAAAAATACATCAGCAAAGTTAATATCATATTTTAAACAAATATAAATTAAAGGAAAATAAAAATTCCAAAATAATAAAAATTAAAAAGAAGTAGCTATTAACTAAATAATACTACTTAAAACAACATAATGTTAATAGCACATAAATGCCATATCTTAATGAATTATACAATTTAAAGCTAAATAGTTGCAATTTATAAGCAAACTATATAAAGTAAACGATTTTTCAAGATATTACTTAATTATATGAGCTTTTAAAAATTAATTAGCATAATAAGGATCACTTTGTAATAATACACTAATAAAATATGAATTAATAAAAAATACATTGGTACATTTAATTCCATACGGATTGAATTCTTATGTTGTCAAAAACTATAGAAAACATAAAAAAATATGGTTATAATATAATTGCATTAATATAGGCTGATGCAATTATATTTTATATCTTGGAGGCAACTAATGATAACAGGTGAATTAAAAAGTAAAATAGATAGAATATGGGAAACATTTTGGACTGGTGGTATCACCAATCCATTAGAAGTTATAGAGCAATTTACATATTTTTTATTTATAAAAGATTTAGATGATAATGAGACATTAAGAGAAAGCGATGCAGAGCTGCTTGGAATACCTTTTGAAGGAATGTTTCCAAGTGATAAGCAATATTTGAGATGGAGTAAATTCAAAAATGAAGAAGCAGGGGAAATGTATAGAATTGTATCGGAGGAAGTTTTCCCTTTCATAAAGAATATTCATAATGATAAACAATCTGCATACTCAAAATATATGTCAGATGCCATGTTTAAAATACCCACTCCGCTTATGCTATCTAAAATAGTTGACGCAATAGATAAACTTGAAATAGAGAATGAAGATACTAAAGGAGATCTTTATGAATACCTTTTATCTAAGGTAGCAACAGCAGGTACAAATGGTCAATTTAGAACTCCAAGACACATAATAAAAATGATGGCTGAATTAATGAAGCCAACACCGGAAGATATTATAGTGGATCCAGCTATGGGAACAGCAGGATTTTTGGTAGGAGCTGAAAAATATTTAAGAGAAAAGCATAGTGATCTATTCTTAGTTCAAGGCTTAAAAGAACATTTTAACAATAAAATGTTTAATGGCTTTGATATGGATAGAACTATGCTTAGAATTGGTGCTATGAACATGATGCTTCATGGAGTGGACAATCCTAATATTGAGTATAGGGATTCACTTTCAGAAACCAATAAGGATAGTGAAAAATATACATTGGTATTGGCCAACCCTCCATTTAAAGGCAGCTTAGATTATGAAGCGGTATCCGCTGACCTTTTAAAAGTTAGTAAAACAAAGAAAACAGAGCTGTTATTTTTAGCATTATTTTTAAGGATATTAAAAACAGGTGGAAGATGTGCTTCAATAGTTCCAGATGGAGTATTATTTGGCTCAACAAAAGGACATAAGGATATAAGACGTGAAATAGTTGATAACAACAAACTTGAAGCTATAATATCCATGCCAAGTGGCGTATTTAAACCATACGCAGGAGTATCTACCGCAATTATGATATTCACTAAAACAGGTACCGGTGGAACAGATAAAGTTTGGTTCTATGATATGAAAGCAGATGGATATTCTTTAGATGATAAAAGAAATCCTATAGAAGATAACGATATACCAGATATAATAGAAAGATTTAATAATTTGGACAAAGAAGAACATAGAAAGAGAACAGAACAAAGTTTTTTTGTACCAGTGGAAGAAATAAGAGAAAATGGATATGACCTTTCTATTAATAAATATAAGGAAATAGAGTACGAGGAAGTACATTATGATGAACCCAAGGTTATTTTGGAGAGAGTTAAAAAACTTGAAAAAGAAATAACTGATGGAATAGATGAATTAGAAAGAATGATTGAGGGTTAAGTAAGTCGAGTTTCATTTAGAAGAAGATGAGGTATATAAAATGAAGTATAAATTAGCGGATATATTTGAAAAACCTATAAGTGGAGAATGGGGAGAAGAATTAAGGGAAGGAGAAAAAGGTACTAAGGTTATTAGAACAACTAATTTTACCAATCTAGGAAGATTAGATTTAAACAATATTGTTGAGAGAAAAATAGATTTAGAAAAATTTCAAAATAAAGTGCTAAAATTAGGAGATATAATAATTGAAAAATCAGGTGGAAGTCCTACTCAACCAGTTGGCAGAACTGTAATATTTGATGTAGATAGTAATGAAAAATATATATGTAACAATTTCACAGCAATTTTAAGACCCATAAACAATGTATATCCAAAGTATGTGTTATATTTATTAAAGGATTTATATAATAGAAAACAAGTAATAAAGTTTCAAAATAAAACTACTGGAATAATAAATTTGAAGTTAAATGATTATTTATTAAATACTGAAATAACTTTACCAAAATTAGAAATACAAAAAAAAATAGCAAACTTATTAGACAAATCTCAAGAATTAATAGACAAAAGAAAAGCCCAAATAGATGTTTTGGATGTGTTAGTTAAATCGAGATTTATAGGGATGTTTGGAGAATGGCTATCGAAAAAGAAGGATTTGTATATGCTTTCAGAAATGTGTAACTTTATTGATTATAGAGGGAAAACACCAGAAAAATCTGATGAAGGAATACCACTCATAACAGCAAAAAATGTAAAAAATCATTCATTTTCATTTGAACCTAGAGAGTATATTCCAAGTGAAAATTATGATGATGTAATGACTAGAGGAATTCCAAAGGCAAATGACATTCTATTTACAACAGAGGCACCATTAGGCAATGTATGTAGAATACCAGAAATAATAGGAAAATTTTGTGTAGGGCAAAGATTGATTACAATGCAGACTTTGGAAAATATTGTTCCTGAATACTTAGAATACGCATTATTATCCAATGAATTTCAAAGTGAAATGTGGAAGAAATCATCAGGTAGTACAGTAAAAGGAATTAGAAGTAAGGAGCTTGTTAAGTTATCTATTCCTGTTCCACCACTAGATCTCCAAAACCAATTTGCCGCCTTCGTCAATCAAATCGACAAATTGAAATTTGAAATGGAGAAAAGCTTAAAAGAATTGGAGGACAACTTTAATTCATTGATGCAAAAAGCATTTAATGGAGAATTATTTAATTAAAATAGATGTTATTGTCAATAAAAACTTCCCACTTTGGGGAAGAATTTTTCCCCACCTAAAAGTATAAAAAAATAAACTATTTTAAATTGGAATCAGTTTTAATATTATCAGTGTTTCCCTCTGACATTGATTTAATAATACCTTCTCGTTGTTTCATTCTATAACTTTCACCTTTAATTACGACAAAATGACAATGATGAACATATCTATCCAAAATTGCAGTTGCCAATACAGGGTCATAAAAAATTCTGGCCCATTCCTCAAAAACTTTATTTGAAGTGATAATTATTGAACCATTTTCATATCTTCTAGATATTATTTCATAAAAGTCATCAACACTATTTTGATTGAGTTTTTTAAGCCCTAATTCATCAAGTATAAGTAAAT
>NZ_PVXO01000037.1 GCF_002995785.1 Clostridium liquoris
GTATAGTAATATCAACTTACATTATAATGGATTTTTTATGTATGTGGGAGATACTTTTTGTATCTCCTTTTAATTTTTTAAGCAGTAATTATTACTACTTTTGCCTACTAAAATTATACTCTAAGATAAATTTAATTGAATATATGAATATAAAATCACCAAGACCCTAATATCATATCCTAATTCTCCCTTGAATTTTAGCCAATACCGCCATAGAATATGCCTAATATATAGACTATGATTGTAAGCCCACAAAATACATATTTTGTCATTGGCTCAAACCAGGAACCTAATTCATTTTTGCGTCCTAACTGCACTTGTTCTCTTGCAAACTTTGACCCACAAACCCAATAAAACATAATTGCAGAAAGAAGTGCTCCTAAAGGAATAACGTAAATGGATATAACATCCATCCAAGCACCAAGCATATCTCCGTCCTCAAGAATTATTCCAGTAACCGCTCCAATTAACGCAATAACAGCAACCGAAGCTTTTCTGGAGAGTTTAAATCTTTCTTGTAGTGTCTCTATTGGTGTTTCAAATAGATTTACTAAAGATGTAACTCCAGCAAATAAAACAGCTATAAAGAAGAAAATTGAAAATAATTGTCCCGCTGGCATTTGCTTAAATACATTTGGCATAGTAATAAACATAAGTGCAGGCCCTGCTCCTGGATCCATGCTAAAAGCAAATACTGATGGTATAATTACAAGTGCAGCCAACATTGCTGCAATTGTATCAAAAATAGCTACATACTTTGCACTTTCCACAACATCTTCAGTTTTCTTTAGATAGCTTCCATATACTACAGTCCCTGAACCCGCTAATGAAAGAGAGAAAAACGCCTGCCCTAAGGCATATACCCAAGTCTTGGGGTCTCCTAAATATTCCCACCTAGGTACAAATAAATACTTATATCCTTCCATAGCTCCTGGTAGTGTTACAACACGAATTGCAAGTATAATAAACAATATATAGAATGCAGGCATCATCACCTTGTTAACTTTTTCTATTCCATTAGAAACTCCTGCAAGCATAACAATAAAAGTTATGGCTAGTGCTAACATATGCCAGTTGACACTTCCCATTCTTCCAGCTATGGCACCAAAATATGCCCCGCTATCTTGGGCATTTACCATGGAGCCAGTAATAGATCCTACAGTAAATCTAAGTATCCATCCAACAACTACTGAATATCCTATGGCAATGCCTAATGAACCTATTACTGGAATAAGTCCAATAAGATCTCCATGTTTCTTTCCTCTTCTCTCTAATGCCTTTTTAAAAGCCCCAAGTGGTCCTGTTCCCATAGCACGACCAAAAGACATTTCTCCAATAACCCCTGTAAATCCGAGAAGTATAACAAATACAAAATATGGAATTAGAAATGCAGCTCCTCCAAATTGTCCTACACGATAAGGAAACAGCCATATATTGCCCATACCCACTGCCGAGCCAATGCATGCTACAATAAATCCAAATTTTGAACTGAAGGCATCCCTATTACCGTCAACACTCACGTCAATATGATTTTTTTCATGATTATTATTCCCCATAATATCACTCCTTTTATAATATAATTATTATAATATTTAATAGAAAGCTTATTAATTCTATTAAACATTAATCCTTTTTATGACTTTATAATTTTTCATGTAACTTCAATTGTTGTGAGATTATATTTCAAGATGCCATTGATAGAAAATATTTTAGATATGCATTGATTTAGGCGGTTTTAATTATTTCATTACATAAATATAGAAAGTGAAAAAAGAGCTTAACATGAAAACTAAATTTTTCATGATGGGATACTGATTGTACCTCTTATCTCTTTTCCACTTTCTACAAAACAAATTTAATAATGTTTTTGTTATCAGTCTATTTATTGTTAATTGCAACGAAAATAGCGATATGAGAAAAGTGAAAAATATGTAAAAATATCTAGCTAATATTTACATATTTAATACATCAACTTGTAAGTCATCTGCTGGTCATATATTTTAAGTATTACCCGCAAAATATATAGCCTTAATATTTTGCGGGTATATTATTTTACTTTAATGGCTCAAGACTTGCTTGGAAGTGACGAAGAATTGGTGGCTCCCATGTAATCTTATAACCTTTAACAGCACTTGCTCTTTCTTTAATTGCAATAAGGGCATCTGCCATAATATCAATATGTGCTTGAGTATATACACGACGTGGAATTGCAAGTCTTGTAAACTCAAATTCTGCCTTAAGCTGTTTTCCAGTATCAGGGTCATTACCTAGCATATAAGATCCAATATCAGTTGTGCGGATTCCTGCTTCTTTATAAAGTTCTACTGCTAAAGCCTGTGCTGGAAACTCATAATATGGAATCTGTGGGAACATAGCCTTTGCATCTACAAATACTCCATGTCCACCTACTGGTGACTGATAAGCTATGCCTGCATCATCGAGACGTCCTGCAAGGTATTCCATCTGTCCTATTCTATATTTTAAATAGTTTTCATCAATTCCTTCATAAAGGCCAATTGACAAAGCCTCAAGATCACGGCCTGCAAGTCCTCCATAAGTAATAAATCCCTCAAAAGATATTGTGCGTCCTTTGCATAACTGGTATAACTTTTCATCCTCTTTAATACCAATTAAACCGCCCATATTAACAATAGTATCTTTCTTAGCACTCATTGTAAACATATCTGCATAACTAAATACTTCTTTAACTATTTCCTTTATAGATTTATTTTCGTATCCAGGTTCACGTTGTTTTATAAAATAAGCATTTTCTGCATAACGTGCTGCATCTATGCAAAGTTTAATATTGTACTTTTTACAAATTTCAGAGGTTTCTCTTATATTTTGAACTGATACAGGCTGACCTCCTGCTGAGTTATTTGTTATAGTCATAATAACAAGAGCAACTTTATCTGCTCCATGTTCCTTAATTAATTGTTCAAGTCTTTTAACATCCATATTCCCTTTAAATGGTACTCTAAGTGATGGGTTTGCAGCTTCGGGAACGACACAATCAATAGCCCTTGCACCTGATAGTTCAACATGTGCTCTAGTTGTATCAAAGTGCATATTGGATATAGAATATTGTCCTTTACCCATTAATAATCCAAAAAGGACTTTTTCCGCTGCACGACCTTGATGTACAGGTTGAATATATTTATATCCAAATATATCTTGTGCTGATTCAACTAATTTAAAATAGCTTGAAGCTCCTGCATAGGCTTCGTCACCTCTCATTACACCAGCCCATTGTTCTTGGCTCATTGCATTTGTTCCACTATCTGTTAATAAATCAATATATACGTCTTCACCTTTAAGATTAAATAAGTTGTATTTTGCCTCAGCAATTTTTTGTTCCCTTTCTTCACGGCTAAGCATTTTGATTGTTTCAACCATCTTAATTCTAAATGGTTCTGGTACGTATTTAACACTCATAATAAACCCTCCACTCTTTAATTTTGATTTATCTATGCTATGGTAAATTGGAATAATTCAAGCAGTAGTTTTAATTCTCGTCTGCCAATTTTTACCTTAATGTAATTATATTACAGTTATAATTTTTTGTCAACATCATAATTTACTTTTTATTATTGTTATAATGAAAACGTTTATATATCGCTTTATCATATTAAAATTTCTTAAAATGCCTATTTTATATAAAACGTTTCTATTATTAATATAATATTTTATTATAATGATAATACTTTTTATATTACATTGAAATATATTAATCTTCATGATATTGTAAATATAGTATATAAAATCATAAAGTAGGTGCATAAAATGAATAAAAATATATTAGATCAATTTACTAAACTAGTTGAGTTTTTAGGAAAGGTATTGGGACCTGATTATGAAATTGTACTACATGATTTGACTGATAAGAAATATTCTATTGTAGCCATAGCAAATGGGCATGTGAGCGGACGCAAGGTAGGTGCGCCTTTAACAAATCTAGGATTAAAAGTAATGACTATGGGTAGTTATAAAAATAGTGATTATCTTATTAATTATAATGGCGCTTCAGGGACTAATAGGGTTCTACGTTCCTCAACTATGTTCATAAAAGATGATAATGATGAAGTTGTAGCAATGTTATGTATTAATTTTGACGACAGTAAGTATGTTGCTCTAAGCGAAGAAATTCTAAAACTATGTCATCCTGATGAATTAATACTTCAAAATAAATCTTATGATTCAGTTAATTCAATTTTAAATGATGTTCCCGAAAACTTCTCTGAATCTATTGAAGAAGTTACACAAACTGTTTTACAAAAGGTTTTAGCCGACGAGAATATTCCTGTTGATCGATTAACTCAAGATGAACGACTTAGCATAGTGGATATTTTAAATCAAAAGGGAATATTTATGCTAAAAGGAGCAGTTAGCGAAGTAGCTAAACAGCTTCATTGTTCAGAACCAAGTATTTATCGCTATCTAAATATTCTTAATAAAGATAAAAGTCAACAGTAGAAATGAACTAAATTGAATTTCCCTATTTCTAGGGTTAAAGACCATTCTTATGTTTTTAACCCTAGAAAATATGATTTATCCCGTTCTTTTTTATTATATTTATTAACTCCTCTTTAGTATTTAATTCTGGATTTTCCATAACCATTTCTAATAATTCATTTAATATTTTACCTATTTCTTTTCCCTGAGCCAATCCTAATTCAGTTAAGTCCCTACCATTAATGGCTAAATCTTTTAAACTAAAACATTGCCTCTCCTGTAAAATATTATTTAATTTTTCCTTTATTTCTAGCAATTTTATATGTCTTTCTTCATAAAATTTTGGACTCTGGGCTTTTATATCAGCTTCTTTTACCTTTAATAGGTCTACAAATAATTCCTCACCTATTTTATTTAATAATTTTTTAATGGACTTATTACTATATAACTCATAATCATGATATTTTATTAAAGTATATACTTTTTCTATTGTTTTGTTATCATACTTCATTCTTTTAAGAATTTCTCTTGCTTTTTCTGCCGACTTATATGCATGTATATAAAAATGATCTATTCCTAACTCATCTGTAGTTTTACACTGAGGTTTACAAATATCATGCAACAACATTGTTAACCTTAAATACAAATTCTTTTCAATATTTTCTACACTACAAATCAAATGGGTTGCAACATCAAAAATATGATAAGGATTATTTTGAGAAGTAGCCTCACATATATCGTATTCGGGCAAGAAATTCGTCATTAGCCCATAATCATTTAAGCTATGTATTCTATCCGCATTATCTGATAAAAGTATCTTATCGAATTCCCCTTTAATTCTTTCCATTGACACAAATTTAATATTACTGCTCAAAGATCTTATAGCATTTTCTGTGTTATCTTCAATTTGAAAACCTAATTGTGCTGAAAATCTTACAGCTCTCATTATCCTTAAAGCATCTTCTGAAAATCTTTTTAAAGGATCTCCTACACATCTGATGGTTTTGTTCTCCAGATCTTTAATGCCTTCAAAATAGTCAATTATCCCTTCAGTAGGATTATAGGCCATAGCATTTATAGTAAAATCTCTACGACTTAAATCCTCCTTTAAACTATTTGTAAATTCTACTTTATCAGGATGTCTACCGTCTAAATATTCCCCATCAATTCTATAAGTTGTTACTTCATGGCCTACATTATTAATCATTATTGTAACTGTTCCATGTTTAATTCCTGTTTCTGTAACTTTAAATCCTCTACTCTGAAAAATTTCTTCAACTTGTTTTGCTCTAGCATTTGTTGTAATGTCCCAATCATTAGGTGTTTTATTTAATATACTGTCTCTAACACATCCCCCTACAATATACGCCTCATAATTATATTCTTCTAATGTATTCATAATAAATTCCACTGGTTTAGGTATATCTATTTTCATTGTATTTTCCTCTCCTGCCATTTATCCATTTTTTTAATTTCATTGCAATTATTATAAACATAATATAATACAATGTAAAATTTAAAATTTTTCAAATAATAAACGCTGAAAAACTAAATTTCTCAGCGTTTATTTGTGTTTAATTATTTACAATATTTCTTTAATGTTGAACGAACAGCACCTTCTCCAGCAATTAATTCTTTAAAGTAGCTTTCAATTTTTTCCCCTAAACCTACTTCATATAAATCAACGCCGAAAATTTCCCTGTTAGGTAAAATCTTCATTAGAGTTTCATGAACATTCTTAGTATTTCCTAGCTTAACATTATCTATTATTGGAGTTACTGATGAAAGTAAAGGGTCTGGACTTAATTCAAATTTATTTTCTTTATCATCTATAGCCATTAGATAACGACACCATCCTGCTATAACAAGAGGTATAAATGTTAAGTCTTTAACATCTAGCTCAGGATTTTTAACATAAGCTTTTATAGTTTCACCAAAACGTATACTTAACTTTTGTGAAGTATCACAAGCAATTCTTTGTGGTGTATCAGGCATAAATGGATTTGGTAAACGTACCTTCATTACTTCATCTATAAAATCATTAGGTGATATAATTCCTGGATTTACAACAACAGGTAACCCCTCTTTATAACCTATATTTTTTATTAATATTACAAGCTCCTTGTCATTCATTTCATCAGATATTTTAGTGTAAGACAATAAGCATCCATAAATAGCAAGTGCTGTATGAAGAGGATTTAAGCAAGTACATACTTTCATCTTTTCTACTTTATCTACAACTTCTCTATCTGTGTAAATAATTCCACCTTTATTTAGCGGAAGACGACCATTTTTAAAATTGTCTTCAATGACTAAATACTGAGGTTCTTCAGCATTAACAAAAGATGCAATAAATGTATCCTTTGAAGTAGTAATAGCTTCTGTATCTTCAAAGCCTGCTTCTTTTAACATATTTTTAACAGACTCAGCAGGTCTTGGTGTAATTTTATCTATCATAGTCCATGGATAAGATATATTCTCACTTACATAAGTTAAAAATTCAGATTCTACTAATTTGTTATCTACCCAATTCTTTGCAAAAGTTGTAATAGCATTTTCTAACTTAGTACCATTGTGTGAGCAGTTATCCATACTTACTAATGTTAATGGTAATTTCCCACCCTTGAATCTTTCATAACATAACGCTACTAGTTTACCAATATAACTCCTTGCAGAAGACGGATCATTATTCAAATCATTTTCTACGTCCTTTAAAAATTCATTCTTTCCATTCTTTAAACTATAACCTTTTTCTGTAATTGTAAAAGAAGCCATTTTTAAAGTTTTGCTTTTAAATATTTCTTTTAATCTATTCCAGTCATTTAAATTATTTGTGTCTACGCATAAAGATTCTGCAATGCTTCCTATTACTTTTTTCTCTAATGTTCCATCAACTTTTAATGTTGCTAAAACATTTAGATTATCATATTTTTTGTAGATTTTTTCAATTATCTCATAGTCATATCCTTCAGCTACTATTATACCTGTATTTAATATTCCTCTATTTAATAAATCTTGGCAAACTGCTGCTGGAAAAGCGCGAAATATATTCCCTGCACCAAAATGTATCCATTCTGGATTTTCTTTAGTATTCTTTATCATTTTATCCCTATCAAATTTAGGCAACTCAAAACCAGCTTCTTCCCAAATTTTATCATTCCTTAATTCCTCTTGCGTAAGTTTCAAGGCATTCTCCTCCTTGCATTTTTACTATTTTGTTTTATTTGATTTTTTAATTGCTTCTTCTAATCCATTTAAATAAGCTACTCCTAATGCACGATCATATAATCCATATCCTGGCATTGCAACTTCGCCCCAAATAGCACGGCCGTGGTCTGGACGTACTGGACCATCAAATCCAATTTCACATAATGTTTTCATTATTTCATACATATCTAATGAACCATCCTTTGATAAATGTGCTGCTTCATCAAACTTGCCTGGTGAATGGTGAATTATATTACGTACATGTGCAAAATGAATTCTTCCCTTTGCAGCACGAATTATATCACAAATATCATTATTAGGATTTGATCCTAAAGAGCCTGTACATAAAGTAAGTCCATTAAATTTTGCATCTACTGCTTTTAAAAGTTTCAATATATTCTCTTTATTATTTATAATTCTTGGCAAATTAAATACAGACCATGCAGGATCATCTGGATGAATTGCCATCATTATATTGTATTTTTCGCATACTGGACGAATTCTATTTAAAAAGTATACAAGGTTATCAAATAACTTTTCATTGTTTACATCTTTATATTTTTCAAATAATTCTTTTACATGCTCTAATCTTTCTGGTTCCCAGCCTGGCATCACAAATCCATTACTATTATTATCAATTTCTTTAAACATTTTTTCAGGATCGATTTTATCTATTAAATCTTGATCATATGATAAAACAGTAGATCCATCCGCTCTTTTCTTTGCCAAGTCTGAACGGGTCCAGTCAAATACAGGCATAAAATTATAACAAACCATATTAATACCTGCTTTACCTAAGTTCTCTAAAGTCACTATATAGTTTTCAATAAACTTTTCTCTTTCAGGTAATCCTATTTTAATAGAATCATGTATATTTACGCTTTCTATTCCTTCTATCTTAAGCCCACTTTCTTCGACTTCTTCTTTTAACTTTAAAATATTTTCCAAAGGCCATACTTCTCCAGCAGGAATATCATAAAGCGTTGTAATAACACCTGTAACGTTAGGAATTTGTCTTATTTGTTCAAGAGTAACTGAATCATGTTTGCTGCCAAACCATCTTAATGTCATTTTCATAGAATTTTCCTCCCAAATTTATGTTATTTTTTATATCCCATTAATAAAGGTAACCACATAGAAACATTAGGTATATATGTTGTAAGCATCAATACAATAAAAATAGCTATATAATATGGTATTAATTTCTTCATTACGTTTTCAATTTTGGTCTTTGCTACCTTAACACCGACAAACAATATATTTCCTACTGGCGGTGTAATTGTTCCTATACATAAATTGAATGTTATCATTATTCCAAATTGAATTGCTGACATTCCAAAGCTCTTACATATTGGTAAGAATATAGGCGTAAATATGAGGATTGCAGGTGTTATATCCATGAAGGTTCCTACAAATAGTAGTACAGCATTGATAATTAATAGTATTATTATGGGATTGTTACTAATACTTAATAATGACTTTGAGATAGCTGCAGGTATTCCAGTAAAGGCCATAACCCATGCCATAATACTTGATGCACCAATCAAAAATATTATTATTCCAGTCATTTCAGCACTGTCTCTAAAAATTTCATATAGATCTTTGAACTTTATTGTTTTATAAAAGAATAAGGATAATATTAAACTATAAACAACGGCTACTATTGAACCTTCTGTAGCTGTAAATACACCGGCAATGATTCCACCAATAACAATTAGAATTAATAATAAACTTGGTATTGCTTCTAATGTTATTCTTGCCGCTTGTTTTAAAGTAACATGTTCTGTGCTACGATACCCCTTTTTACGTGCTATAAAATATGCGACAATCATACAGCTAATACCCCAAAGAATTCCCGGAATATAACCTGCCATAAATAATGCTGCTACTGAAGTTCCACCACTTACAAGAGAATAAGTTATAAGCACATTACTTGGAGGTATTAATAGTCCTGTTGGTGCTGTTGCTATATTTATAGTGGCCATATAATCACGATCATAGCCATCTTTTTCTGCAATTGGTCCTATCATAGAACCCATAGCTGATGCTGCTGCAACACCTGAACCTGAAATAGCCCCAAACATCATATTTGCAACTGCGTTTGTATGTGCTAATGCACCTGGTACCCTACCAGTTAGGATCTTAGCAAAATTTATTAATCGTATTGCTATTCCGCCTTTATTCATAATATTACCGGCTAAAATAAAGAATGGTATTGCTATTAATGTAAATACAGATATTCCCGAAAAGATTCTTTGTGCCCCCGTTAAAACAGCAGCATCAAAATTTAATGTTGGTAATATAGCTAGTATTGAAGATATACCTAATGCAATTGAAATTGGAATACCTCCAAGTAATAAGATTATTAAAGAAACCGCTATTATTAGTCCTGATACTAATGCTATACTCATATAATCCCCTCCCTTATTTAGAACTTTCTGATTTCAATTGTAAAATCAATTCATTTATATTAATAATATTGTAAATCACTGTTAAAACTCCGCTTATAGGAACTATAATGTATATATATGACATATGAATTCCTAGCGAAGCTGTAATTTGTAGGGTTGTAAGTTTTGTAATTTGAATTCCTCCATAAACAAGTACTACAGCTGAGAAAATTAGAACTAATATTTCTGAAATAATGCTTAAAATTATTCCGGATTTTCCCTTGAATAGGTTTGCAACGAATTCTATTCTCATATGATCACGTTTTCCGAAAACCAAGGCAGATGCAAGTAATGCCATCCATGTGAAAGAAAAGGTTAATAATTCTTCTGAAATTGTACTTGGAGAGTTGAATACATATCTTGTTATAATTTGATAAGTTCCTATAATTGTTATAAATACAAATAAAGTAATACATATTATTTCTAGAACTTTATTTATTTTCATTTTGAGACTCTTCATATTACTTTTCCTCCTTTACTTGTTTATTTATTTCCTGAATTTTATCATATATAGGCTGTAATTTTTTATTCTTTTCTAATAATTCTTTATGTAATGGTAATACCTTTTCTTTAAATGGTTCTATATCAGTATCTATAAATTTAACTCCCATTGATTTTGCTTGATAAATAGCATTCTTTATTTGACTATCCCATTGGGAACGTTCAACTTTTGTAGCTTCTTCAGCAGCTTCATCAAATACCTTTCTTTCCTCAGGAGGTAAGCTATTTAAGAATTTAACATTTCCTATTAATAAATCAGGAACCATTTGATGTTGATTATATGAATAGTACTTAGCAACTTCTCCATGTTTATTGTTAGTCAACGCCAATTCATTGTTCTCTGCACCATCAATTACTCCCTGTTGTATAGCGGTATATACTTCGCCAAAACTCATAGGTGCTGCAGCAGCCCCAAATAAATCCATCATTCTTACATTAGTAGGACTTTGTTGAACACGAATCTTTTTGCCTTTTAAATCATCAGGGGTTTTTATAGGTGTTTTAGCATAAAAGTTTCTAGTACCTGCTTCAAACCATGTAACTGATTCGAAACCAGCCGCTTCTGTAGATTTATAGATGCTGCTCATTAATTCTTTATCTTCCATAACCTTATGATAAGCTTCTACACTATCAAATAGATAAGGTATACTAAATATTTGGTAAACGTTATCAAATGTTTCAAGATTGCCAGTACTGCAAACTGCAAAATCAATTGCTCCTGTTTGAACTAATTCTATTGCCTTTACAGAAGGCCCTAATAATTCATTGGGGAAAATTTGAACATCATACTTATCCCCTAATCTAGATTCTACATATTTTTCAAATGCTAATAGTCCTAAATTATCAGGATGAGTTTCTGATTGTCCATGAGCTATACGAATAATTCGTTTTCCAGTAGTAACACTATTGCACCCAGTCAAACTAAAAGCTAGAATTGAAACCAATAGGCCTACAGCTATAGTTTTTTTCATAAACTTTAACATGTTTTTCCTCCCTTTTTACATATCACAAATTTTAATAATATAATAATAAATATAATTTTTTAATAAATAGTTTTTAAAAATAACACTTAATGTACAGGTTACCTATCTATAACTTCCTTTTTACCCATAAAGGCCATAAGCTGATCTAAATAAGGAAAACCTTCCATATCACCTTTAACAAGAGTAGCCATAGCCCCTACTCCATTACCATACTTACCACATTCTTCAATACTTAATTTTTTTAATATTCCCGATAGAAAACCTGCTGCAAAACCATCTCCTGCTCCAACAGTGTCCACAGGTTTGTCAATTGAATATCCCTTTACATAAACACCTTTATCTTGGTTTGCCACATAGCATCCATCTGCTCCAAGCTTTACAGCTACTATCTTTGAACCCATATCTATAAACTTTTGTGCTATTTCTTTTTCATCACTAGTACCCAAAAGCATTTCACCTTCCGAAACTCCTGGTAAAACTATATCTGACATTTTTGCTATATCTAGAAGCACTGGCTTTGCTTCCTCCAATGTCCATAACTTTAATCTAATATTTGGGTCAAACGAAATAGTTATTCCATTTTTTTTTGCTATATTTAACACTTTAAAGACTACATCTTTTGCATTCTCTGATAAAGCTGGAGTTATGCCTGTAATATGAATTATTTTAGCTTGTCTTATATATTCTAAATCTACATCATCTACAGATAATCTGCTGGCTGCTGATCCTTTTCTATAATAATAAACATTGGGATCTTCGCTACCAAATCTCTCTTTGAAAAGAAGTCCTGTGCTTGCTTCATTAGTAAATTTTAATTTAGAAACATCCACACCTTCCCCTCTTACAGTGTTTTGAATATATCTTCCAAATTCATCATTTCCTAACTTTGAAAACCATGCAGACTTATGTCCAAGTCTTGCAAGTGCTATAGCCACATTAGAATCTGCTCCACCTATAGACTTATTAAAACTATGAACATATCTTAATGGTCCATTGGAACCTGGGGTAAAGACTATCATGGTTTCTCCAAAAGTTAATACTTCCAATGTACTTACACCCCTTTCTAGATATCAGCTCTTGCTTTTCTTACTTTCTCTACAAACTTTGCCGCTGTTTTAGTAACTAATTCATAATCTCCTGTTTTAGCACCTTTAGTTAAATCTGATCCTGTGCCAACAGCTACAGCTCCTGATTTTATCCAATCTTCTATGTTATCTAAGTTAACTCCACCTGTAGGCATAAAATTGCCTTGTGGTATAGGTCCTTTGAATGATTTTATAATTGCTGGACCATAGGCATTACCTGGGAAAACTTTTAATATTTCAACACCATATTCAAGAGCTTCAACTGCCTCTTTTACAGTCATTATTCCTGGCATTATAGGTATTCTATATCTATTGCATAATTTAACAGTATCCAAATCAAGATAAGGACTTACTATATATTTAGCTCCTGCAAGTATGCACGCTCTTGCTGTCTCTGAATCAAGTACTGTTCCTGCTCCTATAATTAAGTCTTCATGTTTGTACACTTCAGATATTTCTTTTATAATATCCACTGCTCCCGGCACAGTCATTGTTATTTCTAACGCCTTTATTCCACCTTTTTTTACAGCGTCAATAACTTTTATTCCTTCTTCTTTTGATTCAGTTCTTATTACTGCTACGACACCACATTCAATTATTTTTTTTATAGTTTCAATTCTTTTCATATTAACCTCCTAAGCTTTTTTGTTTCATGTCCATATTTATGTTAAGTTTATATAAAATTGTTAACGTTAACAACTCTCTTTAAATTTTTTTATTTATCTAGTGTCAAAATCATATTAATTTTGACACTGACTCTCTTTCAATAAGTTCTGTATTAACATATATTTTTTCTCCATCGGTACTTTTATTTTCTATAATGTTTAAAAGTTTCTCTGCACCTTTTTTACTTAATTCCATAATAGGCCTTCTTACTGTAGTTAATGCCGGGGTTATAAAGCCACCTAGCTGATTGTCATCAAATCCCATAACAGAAATATCTTTCGGAACATTAAGTCCTGTCTCAAATGCAGCTTTCATAGCTCCTACTGCCATTTCATCATTAGAACAAAACACAGCTGTTGGAATATTACTTAAACTTAGTAGCTTTTTCATAGCAATATATCCACTTTCAATAGTGTAATCTCCTTGAACCATATATTCATCCTGTATTTGTAGTTTATTTTCAATTAATGCTTTTAAGAACCCTTCTTTTCTCTCAGTAGTAGCATTAAACCCTTTTTTACCTTCTATTATAGCTATATTTTTATGTCCCTTTTGTATAAGATATTCTACAGCTTTATAAGCTCCTTTTTTATCTGCTGATAATATATTAACTATGGAATTTTCATCTACATCTCTATTTAATACAACTACGGGTATATCCTTCTCAAGTAAATAATATATAAAAGAATTATCACTATTACTTTGGCTCATTAATATAATGCCATCAAATCTTTTGTTATTAATCAATGTAAATTTTTTATAATCATCAATTCCTCTAACTACTAAATTATAGCTTTCTTTTATAGCACTATTTACACCACTTACAGTTTCATAGAAAAACATCGGTGAAGTTACTTGACTTATAGTTGTAAAAAACAATCCTATATTGTATGATCTATCTAGTACCAAACTTTTAGCACTATAATTTGGTACATAATTAAGCTCTTTTGCTATAGACTTTATTTTAACTTTTGTATCTTCGTTTATAAAAGGACTGTCATTAAGTGCTCGTGAAACAGTAGTATGTGAAACATTTGCAATTCTAGCTATATCTTTTATAGTTACTCCCATTTTAACACCTTGTATAATGAACATATAGTAAAAATTCATTATACTTTTCCTTTCTTAAAGATTTTTACTATAATTATCATAAGACGCTGTGGATTAGTTTTATCACCTATAGCTAGACTATTTTAATTGAGG
>NZ_PVXO01000038.1 GCF_002995785.1 Clostridium liquoris
ATGTAATTTTTTTAAAAGTAATCTTTGATTGCTCTTTTTGTCATGCTCTTTTTTATTAATTAAACATTAATCAAACAACTATAAAAATCTTTTAACTTTTACTTGACTTCATATAGTTAGTCTCATATATAAACAATAATTCTTCTTTACCATATTTAATTTTCTTTAATATTTTATTCCCCTTGTCTGTATTTACTAGAAATACGCTTCTTCGAGGATAAATATCATTGACCTCCACATTAAACTTATGAAATAAATTTACATCCAAATCATATTGGGTCAAAAAATGCTTACCATTATACATTTCATCCATATAATCACCTCTATATTAAATATAGATTGTCTTGTACAATAGCTTTATGAAGTTTTAAAGCGTATTGTTCTTCTGTTAAATCCTTTTCCCTTATCCTGTACTTATTACATTGCTTAGTAAATTCATATGGAAAGGATAGAAGGGAAATTATAAACTGGTAACTATTATTATCTAGTCCTTCAAAACTACAGAACATGGATACTAATTCTTTAAAATCTAGACTCATTTCCTTTTTCTTATATTTATACAAAAAATTAAAGCAGTCTATTTCAACCATATTGTAACTACACTTTTTAATATTCTTAACTTTTATTGCATCTTCCTTTATTAAATTGCCAAAGTCCACCTGCCCCAAACATATTTCTTTATTTCTCATACTCCTTTTTATTAAATCATAATACTCATTTTTATATATATTGTTAATAACAGCTTCTCCCATTTTTATATAATCTTCTGCTTTATCAAGAAGGATTTTTTCAAAAGAATTACTAGCGCCTTGATCTTTAAGTTTATCAAAGTCTCTTGTCAATTTTTTTATATTTATTTTATATTCTTCTACTATTTTACCTATGGAACTATCTAATCTATCCTTTATAATCCCTGTACTTCCCATGGCATTTTTATGAAACTCACTTATCAACTTAAGATGATCTAACAATAATTTTTCATTTATATCCTTTTTATTTATATCTGCATTAATATTCTCGGTTACCTCTATACCTTTAGATGCTAAATATTGCTCAAATGTGTTTATCTTAACCATATATTTCCCTCCAGCATTAATTGTATTTTTTATTTCTAAATTCATCTACAAATTCTTGTCTTAAGTCCTTATCCTCATATATTTTATTTAGTTTATTTATAAAAAACTCTTCTCCCCAAGGTTGTTTCTCAATATAATACTGGATTCCTACTTGCCAAAAAGCCTGTGGAAATTCTATAAGAGATGCCATAATCGGTATGTCTTTTCCTTCTATTGGATAAACAGAGCTATAATAGTCTATTATATCAGTAGACTTATCAATATCCCATTTCCCATTTTTCATCACCCTTATAATCAAACTGCATAAATCATGTAAATGTGTATCCAAAATGCAATAATCAAAATCTATAATATTAATGCTGCTATCATCTTCTATAAGTATATTATGATTGGCATAATCATGATGACAAAAACTTTTATTATTCACTTCATCTTCCATTCTAATAAAGTAATCACTTTCAATCAGATTATCTATAGATTTATCAATTCTCCATAATTCTTCATCTATTGATTTTAAATAAAGGCTATCAAATTCCGTGTTATTTTCTTTATTTTCAATAATACTTTTAAACAATAAAAGCTCATCTCGTTTATTTCTAAAACTACCTAACCACTTAAGCCAACCCACTCTGGGCTTCATATCTGTAGTTAAATTAAACCCAAAACTCTTTTTATGAAGTTCAGCTAGCTTGCAAGTTGCTAACATAACATCAACAGGGTTATTATAATTACATTCTCTGGCTTCTATCCAAGTGGTTAAATAAGCATATCTGTTGCATATTTTTATATAATCCTTACAATGTTTGTTCTTTATTATATTGGGTGTTTTATTAAAACCATTGTTTTGTAGATGCTTAATAGCAGATATGATAAACAAAAAATGATTGAATTCATAATTAATTACCTTAAGGCAATACTTATCTTTTTCTGTTGTAATTTTATATACATTCTTAATCTTATCCATGGATTGTACTTCTAATGAGTATTCTTCTTCAATGCTTCTCTTTACCTGTTCCTCCAGCAAGGTTGTTTCCTCCTGCCCATTACTTATAGTTGTATTATATGTATAAATTCCTTTGTATGTGCTAAATGACACACTTTTCATACAATGCTAATATTATTAATATATAAGTTAAAATATTAATATCCTTAACTGAGTGCATTTAAGGGGGAGAATTATATGAGAATTGGCATAGATGCCAGAGGGATAACCTTGTACAAAGGTACTGGCATAGGAACATATACCGAAAATCTTTTAAAATATCTGCTTAATATAGATAAAGAGAATCATTACCACATATATTGGTGTGGAAAAGATTATCATAAATACTATAAAGAAAACTCAAAAATAATTGCCACCTCAAAAAAACACAAAAACTTTTTTGAACAGCTTTATTTCCCTAGTAACTTAGTAAAAGAAAACATAGATTTATACCATGTTCCTCAAAATGGTATTGGCCTATGTGAAGATATAAGCTGTAAAAAGATAATAACCATTCATGATCTTATACCATATATCATGCCTGAAACTGTAGGAAAGGGTTATTTAAATAAATTTTTAAGAGATATGCCTAGATTAATCAATAGCTGTAATGGCATTATTACTGTATCTCAATGGTCAAAAAAAGATATATTAAGATTTTTCCCTATAATAGATGAAGATAAAATTTTTGTAACTCCCCTTGCTGCAGATTGGAAGTATATGCCTATGGATAAGGAAAAATGTAAATATATATTAAGAAAATTTTACAACATTGAAAAACCCTTTATACTATATATAGGCGGCTTTAGTGACAGAAAAAATGTTGATTCCTTGATAGCAGCTTTCTCTCAGGTATATAAAAAATTAAATAAAGATTACAATTTAGTAATAGCAGGAGCTAATAGGGATACTGCTAAATATTTAGCTAATCTAAGCAACAATTTAGAAGTATCTTCAAGAATAATATTTACTGGATTTGTTCCTACAGAACACTTACCACTTTTATATAATGGATGCGATGTATTTGTATATCCTTCTTTATACGAAGGTTTTGGTTTACCTCCATTAGAAGCTATGAGTTGTGGTGCCTGTGTAATTTCATCAAACTTATCTTCTATACCAGAAGTAGTTGGTGACGGAGGTATATTAATCCATCCATTAGATATAAAAAGTTTTGTTGATACCTTAGAAAAGGTATTAAATGATAATACTCTACAGGAATCTTTAAAGTCTAAAGCCTTAAAGAGAGCATCCCTTTTTTCATGGGAAAATACTGCGAAAAAGACTTTGGAAGCCTATGGCAAAATCTTTTCCCAATAACTCTTCTCTAAACATATGGTAACTATCGATTGGTTATATGCTATTTAGTAATAAAAAGATCCTCCCATAACTTAATGGAAGGATTTTTTTATTACTTTTTCTATTTCAGGAAAATTAACAGGATATATAATATCTGGAGCTTGTTTTTGTATATTACTTGCTAAAAGCCATATCTTATCATTAAAATATTCTACATTTTTGTTGAATTCCTCAGCTTTATATATATTCAAATTGGCTGGAAAAACCCCTTTATTAAGGAATAGCTCTAACTGAAGTTTTTCATCTTTTAACATAAACTGTAAAAACGCTGATACAGTTTCTTTATTTTTGCCATTATTTAAAACTAACATATTATACCCATTCATAGATACATCTCTATTACCACCTAGTTCAAAACCTGGTATTTTACCTACCAGTAGTTTATCCTTCATTTCTGGCAGCTTAGACATTATTAAATTAATATCATTTATACTGCATATTGTGGCAGCTAATTTCCCTTTTTTTATTTCTTCTAGTAGGGTTGCATTTGAGTTTTTCCCTAGTATAAAATTTTCGTCTCTAATTTTTTTAATCATTTCTAAAGCTTTTGTAGAATTATGGGAATCCATAGTCCAATCCCCATTTTTATCTGTATAGTTCTCACCTAATTGACTTAATAAAATTTTATATAAATAACTTTTATCTTCTTCCCAAAGAAATTTGTAGTTTCCTTTTAATGTTTTATTTATTATTTTACCTGCATCTATATAATCATCCCAAGTTCTTATGTCATCTATATTTATTTTGCACTTATCAAAAATATCCTTTCTATATATCATCACATAAGGATTTCTGTCTAATGGTATACCATATATTTTATTATTGAATGAAACATTGCCTAGTTCACCTTTGGAGAAGTTTCCCTTATAGGGTGATATATTGTCACTTATATCTAGAAAATTCTTTGTAAAATTATTTAAAAAATACTGAGTATATTCATTTTTAACCACTATCATGTCCATAGATTCCTTGCTGATATCATCCTGAGGTTTATATATATTGTTATCCTCTTTCACATCTATCTTTACATTTGGGTACATTTTATTAAACTCATTTACATATGTATTTATATAATTTATACGCTGCTTATCCACAGCTATATTTATTTTTCCTCTTAACTTTCTATTGACCCCTTCTGATGATTCCTTTTTACTATTGCATCCCATTAATGTAAAAATAGATATAAATATAATGAACATCATCATGATTTTTCTTTTTTTCATAACATATCACCTACATATTTATTATTTATAGTTATTTTTAATGATAATCTACTATGAATAAATTGTCAAAATTATATATTACACAAAAAATGAAAAGCTACTGAGCATACTCAGTAGCTTAATAAAATTCATATTATGCATCAACCTTTAGACATTTTGTAATTGCCAGTTGAATTAAATTCTTCTTTCCATGCTTTATCTGCATGAGGTTTGAAATCTTCAGCTAGTTTGTCAAGGTCTTTCTTGAATTTCTCATCATGTATCATCATTTCTGCACCCTTATCTGTTGGCTTTGCTCCTGTACAATCAGATACATCCCTTATCACTTCTGGGTTGTCAATCATCATACATGGCAATAATAGGTTATCATTATAAGGCTGCCTACTTCTTAGCTCCTTAAAGAAAGAACTCTTAAATACATCTAATAATGGCTTATCTTTTAAATTGTCTGTAGCAAAATGGGCAAAGATACATGGTTCCACATCTTCATGAGAATTTATGTGGCAATAATATTTCCCTGCAATGCATCCTCCAACATAAGGAGCATCATTAAAGAAATCTATGGCAAAATAAGGTTTAGTAGTTCTAATTTTTCTTACCCTTTTTCCTAACATTAATCTCTGTTCTGGAGTTAACATTAAATTAACATCTGGAGCATCTCCAACTGGCATAAATATAAAGAACCAGCTCATTTTTGCTCCCTTTTCTATTAACATGTCGATAAATGCATCAGAAGATACTGTATCTACATTATGTCTACCTGTAGCTGAAGAAACACCAAATAGGATTCCTCTTTCTTTAAGCAAATCCATGCCGTGCATAACCTTTTTAAATACTCCTTTGCCTCTTCTAGCATCTGTTTCTTTTTCAAAACCTTCTAATGATAACATAGGTACTACATTTCCTAATTCTTTTAATTTATCTGCTAATTTTTCATCAAATAATGTACCATTGGTAAATGGAGAAAATATTACATCATTGTACTTTTCGTATATATCCAACATATATTCATTGAAAAAAGGCTCTCCTCCAAGTATAATGAAATAATATATTCCTAAATCCCTGCCTTCTTTAACTATCCTGTCTACCTCTTCATAAGGTATATCATCCTCCCTGCTGTAATTGGCTGCATAGCACCCAGTGCATCTAAGATTACATCTCATTGATGGACTAAGTAATATAACAAAAGGAGTTTTTATCCCTTTTTCCTCAAATAATTTAGCTCTCTTTGGTATTCCATACCAAGCAGCATTGGCAAAAAAGTTTGTAAATAATTTTTCCAAACATTTTTTATCTGTATTTTTTAGCATACCTTTTATATACGCATTTACTGAAGGTATCTCGTTATAATATCTCTGTACACTATTAATTTTTGCTAGGTTATCTTCATCCTTTACAGCTTTTTTTATAATATCAAATAGTTTATCAACATTTTTTTCTGGGTCTTTACTAAGTATTTCAATTCCTTTTTTAACTAGTACATCCTTTACTCCTTTTTCCATTGTCTCTACGACTTTCATTTATGATTCCCCCCGATATAATAATAATTACAATTGCCTTTTCCAATACCTTTAGACTGATCAGTATAATAATATTATATCCCTACGTTGTATTAAATCAACCTTTTATTCACATATTTAACAAACTATTAATAAAATAATAGTTTTATAATTTGTTAATCATACTAGCTATATATCCTGCACCAAATCCATTATCTATATTAACTACACTTACCCCGCTGGCACAACTATTTAACATAGATAAAAGTGCAGATAATCCTTTAAAATTCGCGCCATAACCTACACTTGTAGGTACAGCTATTACTGGCTTATCCACTAATCCTCCTACCACACTAGCTAATGCCCCTTCCATGCCTGCTACTACAACAACTACCTTTGCACCTCTTATAATATCAATTTTATCAAATAATCTATGTATTCCTGCTACTCCAACATCATATATCCTTTTCACTGCATTGCCATAGGTCTCTGCGGTAATAGCTGCCTCTTCTGATACTGGTATATCAGAGGTTCCCGCTGTAACTACTGCAATATAACTTTTAGTTTTTTCTATTTCTTTTTTCATTATCCTTATAATTTTAGCCTCAGGAAAATATTCTGCTTCTTTATATAAGTTTTGTACTGCATTATACATTTCTTTTGTAGCTCTTGTTGCCAATATATTATTCCCATTTGTCAACATAAAACTTATAATTCCTTTTACCTGTTCTACAGTTTTTCCTCCACAATATATTACCTCTGGATAACCTACCCTTATTTCTCTGTGATTATCTATCTTAGCATAACCCAAATCTTTAAAAGGAAGCTCTTTTAATTCTTCCACACCATCCTCTATGGTTATGCTTCCATTTTTTATACCCTCCAGCAGTTCTCTTATATCATTTTCATTCATCCCTAATTACCATCCTTTATAACAGCATTCATACTGCCCATTCTATACCCTTCTAAATCCAAGGCTATATATCGATATCCATAGCTTTTAAGATTGCTTACTACATCTTCTATAAAATCTTCGTTAAGAAATTTACTTATATCTTTTTTATTTACCTCTATTCTTGCCATATCATTATAACTTCTAACCCTTGCTTCTTTGAATCCTATACTGTGCAAATAATCTTCACTTTTTTCTACTTTTTTTAATTCATTTATATTTATTTTTGTATCATAAGGTAACCTTGATAGAAGGCATGCATAAGATGGTTTATTCCAAGTAGGTAAATTTAACTCCTTAGAGAACTTTCTTATTTCTTCCTTTGTAATATTAAGTTCTTTTAATGGACTTTTTACATTAAGCTCTTCTAAAGCTCTCATACCAGGTCTATAATCTTTAGTATCGTCTACATTAGTACCATCTAAAACATGATGTATACCATTTGTTTTGGCTAATTTTATTATTTCTTTAAATATATTCTTTTTGCATATATAACACCTATCCTTGGGGTTATATTTAATTTCATCAATGATAGGTAATTCCAAGAAAAAGTGTTTAACACCTAATTTATCTATAATAGCATTAACATCTTTTATTTCACTTTCTGGTATATAAGGTGACTTTACTGTTATTCCTATAACCTTATCCCCGATAGCTTCTTGTGCAGCCTTTAGTAAAAAAGTACTATCTACTCCTCCAGAAAAAGCTACAGCTGCTTTCCCCAAATCCTTCATATAGTTAACCAATTTTAAATATTTATTATCATTTATCATTTATATCCACCTCAAAGGTTAATGTATTCTATTTATTATGTTTAAAACATCATTATATAATTTTATTAGAGGTATATTTTTTTCCTCTGCTATTTTCTTTAAGTCCTCATATTCTGGCTTAAATTTTATTTTTTCTCCATGTAAATATGAATTTTTAACTTTTACTTCTCCATAGGGGGTGTCTACATATGTAGTCTCTCTTTCAAGGCATTGTTTTTCTACTTTATATTTTCTCATTCCAATTGTTGTGGTCTCTCTAAAGATTATTTTTTTAATTTCATCTTCTATCTTTTCTTCATAAAGTACTGATAACATAACCCCTGGTCTTCCTTTTTTCATAGTTATAGGAGTTAAATAAACATCTGAAGCTCCTGCTTCAAACAATTTATCTATTACATAGGAATATATCTCTGGATTCATATCATCTATATTACATTCAATAATATAATCACTATTTTTCTCCTGAACTTCCCCTATAAATACTCTTAAAACATCAGGTATATCCCCCTGATCTTTATGACCCACTCCATATCCAATTTTATCTATTTTAAAATCTACATCATCTATAAACTCTTCTGATAATGCAGCTATAATAGCAGCCCCTGTTGGTGTTGTAGCTTCAAATGGTACATTGCCCAATTTCACAGGTATACCTTTTAATATTTCCGTAGTAGCTGGTGCAGGTACAGGCAATATACCATGAGCACATTTTATGAAACCTTTCCCTAATTCTATTGAGGAAGCTGCCACTTTGTCTACTTTTAAAAATTCAAAACAAATTGCTGCTCCCACAATATCAACTATAGAATCCACAGCCCCTACTTCATGAAAATGAACCTCATATAGTGATTTACCATGTACCTTTGCCTCTGCTTCTGCTACTTTTTTAAATATTTTCATACTTAAATTTTTTACATCTTCATTTAATCCACTGCTATATACAATTTCTTCTATGTCTCTTAAATTTCTATGATGGTGGTGCTCTTCATGATTATGTGTATCATGGTGATGATAATCTTGTAGTATTACATTAACCTTGGTGCCTGTTATACCTTTCCTTTCTTCTTTGTTTATTTCAATTGTATATTCATTCAAATTTAGCCTTGATAGCTCCTCTAGTAAATAATTTTCATCTACTCCTAAATCTATCATAGCTCCTAAGTTCATATCCCCACTTATTCCTGAAAAGCAATCATAATAAAGTACTCTCATTTTTTCACCCATCCCTTAAAATATTTTCTTAAGTATCTATTATATCCTTACTACTTTATTTTAACATTTTTTCATAATGATTAACCATTTTACTCCAATATTTTATAAAAAACTACTTCGATACATAAGCATTACCTTCTATAAAAAATCTCCAAGGATAATCTTTAGCTTCCCCTGCATAATCTACACCAATTCTCTTAGACACTCCAGTGTCAAAGTTTTCTTTTCCCCCTTCTTCTATATAAATAGTTTCTCCGCATAAATCCTCAGCATTTAATGACTTATCTATGTTCATAGCAGAACAGAGCTTAGCAGGTCCATTGGTTAAATTTATCTTTTCCTTTTTGGTAAGCTTATCATAATTTTTCTTAAATCTTCTGTTACTCATCATATCAAGTCCCTTTATAGGCTCTAATGCCCTGATTAGTACTGCTTGAGGCACTCCCTTTTCTCTAGTAACTGTATTCATGCAATAGTGTAATCCATATATAATGAATACATAGGCAAATCCTGGTTCCCCATACATTACCTCTACCCTTTTTGTCCTTCTTCCTCCATAGGAATGAGCGGCCTTGTCTTCAGGTCCCATATAAGCTTCTACTTCCACTATCTTTCCTTTACATACTGCATCCATTTCTTTTGTAACTAATACCTTACCTAATAACTCTTTAGCTACAAGGACTGTGTCCCTATTGTAAAACTCTCTGGATAATTTCATTTTACATCCTTCCTTTCAATAACTAAGCTATAATTATATTATCCTTCCACGTGTCAGCAAGATATATTCTGTGTAATTAATGTTCTATTGCATTCTACTTATATATATTATATTCTATGAATTATATCAATGTTGTCATAAAATATGGAGTATCCTTTCTTTTAAAGAGAAGATACTCCAGTTTTCTGTTATTAAAATTAGCTCTTATAGATAGTTTATCATATTTTCTTCATCTTTTAGCATATTAACAAGGTGCTTTAATTCCTGATCCTTATTTTTATCCATTACTAGCAGTACATCCCCTGCATCTACAATTATTAAGTCTTTAATACCGAATCCAATAACCAATTTTTCGCCACCAAAGACTATACAATTGTCGCTTTCCTCCATAAATATATTTCCATTAACATTATTTCCTCGGAAATTTTTTAAAAATCGAGATAACGACATAAAATTTCCTATATCATCCCATGTAAACTCGCATTTTATCACATAGGCTTTTCTTGTCTTTTGCATTATGCCAAAATCAACAGAAATACCATCAATTAGACTATATTCTTCTCTTATAGTCTGTTCTTCTGTTTCTGTGCCTAAGTTAGAATAAATATTCATCATACTTCTATACATTTTAGGTAAATATTTTTCCATTTCTCTTAAATATACATCTGCTCTCCAAACAAACATACCGCTATTCCATAAATAGGTGCCCTTTAGAATTAAATCCTTTGCCACTTCTGTATTTGGCTTTTCTAAAAATCTTTCTACCTTATAGGACGCAATGTCCCCAAATATTCTTTCTCCTATTTCTATATAACCATAGCCTGTTTCTGGCCTTGTTGGCGGCACACCTATGGTTATCAATCCCCTTCTTCTATTCACAGTTTCTATTGCCTGGCTTATTGTATCAATAAACACCTTTTCATTTTCAATAAAATGATCTGAAGGCAGCACTATCATTAATGCATCCTTATCTTTTTTTAACAACTTCACTGCAGATAACCCTATACATGTAGCCGTTTCTTTATTAGCAGGCTCTACAAATATATTCTCTTTATTTAATTCCGGCAATTCTCCGTATATCTTGTCTAAATATCTTTCATTGGTTACTACATATATATTCTCTTTATTAACCAATGGTTTTATTCTATCTACAGTATTTCTTAAAAAGCTCTTATTGTTAATTACTTTTAAAAACTGTTTTGGATTATCTTCTCTTGATAATGGATAAAGCCTTGTTCCTTTTCCACCTGCAAGAATTAGTGCATATAACAAAATCACCACTCCGCTTTATTGTTCATAATATATTATGAATAATAAAGCGGAGTGGTGAATCAAAAGTTTTAAGAACCATTCAATTAAGTTACAAATGGATTCCTTGCCCAAGTATATTTTTATAATATGCTCACCTTAATAATTCCATCAAAGCTACTTAAATCCTTTAATATTTGGGAATAATTAATATACTTTGGTACTACTATTGTAAATAAGCTCTTTTCATAAACATTTTCCTCATCTTTCTCAATGGTATCAAAAATAAATTCAATATTTTTAATTTTTATATTCCTCCTATGAAAATATTCAGTTATCTTTTGAATCATATTATTTTTTTCTAAATACTCTAATTCTAATTGTACCAATTTATTTTTATCTAAGAATTTCGATTCAAACCTTTTTAGAGTAACTAGTGAAATAACTACAGCTATACTAGATAATATACTTAATGCATAATATCCCATACCAATAGCAAGTCCAATACATGCTACTGTCCATAAACTAGCTGCCGTTGTTAATCCTTTTACTGATCCATTATCACGTATTATAGTTCCTGCTCCTAAAAAACCTATTCCACTTATAACCTGAGCGTCTAATCTACCTACATCAGCTTTTATTGAAGTTGCTAACTCTGGGTTAGCTTTAATTAAATTTATTGTATATTGTAGATCATAGAGCTGTATCATTGATATAACTGTCGCCCCTACACATACCAATATATGCGTTCTAAAGCCCGCTGGTCTGTTCCTAAACTCTCTTTCATAGCCTATAGCTCCGCCGATAATAATGGCAAGAGTTAATCTTATTACTACTTCCTCCAACTTCATTTATGCTTCCCCTTTTATGATTCCTTATTACTATAATAGCAAAACGTGGTAGTTATATTATATTATATAATATACATTATACTTATACCATATATTATACTGCCTTAAGTTCTTTTGAATTCTTAAATAACTCTTTATTTTTTTCTATACTCATATCTTCGTTATAAGGAAGCATTTCTTGATTTTGAAGTTTTGAAAAAACCTTATTCATAGTGTTGTCAATATTTCTATAAAAATCCACAGCTCTTATTTTTATAATATTCCAGCCAGAGGACTTTAGTTTTAATTGGGCTTCATAGGTTTCATCCCAGGTTAATATAGTATTTTCATCAGGGTTCTCACATACTATGGCTACTTTATTTTTAAATCCCTCCAATACAAAATCTATTTTATATCCACCTATATTTACATTAGGGTATATATTATAATTTTTCCCTGCTAATATTTTATACACATCTCTTTGAAGGTCTGAATAAAATATATAGTCAATATTTCTATCTTCTCTCTTATAGTTCTCATAATTAATACAATAATTTAAAAGAGAAAATCTTACACAATCTCTATTTAAGTTTTTAGGCTCTATGGAGTAAAAAAGCCACATCTGATTTTTTGCCCTGCTAGCAGCTACATTAAATCTTCTAATGTCAGATTCTTTAGTAAGGGAAGCAAATTTTATATTATCTCCTATAACCATTGATAAAAACATTACGTCCCTTTCATCACCTTGGAAAGAATAAGCATCTCCACAAACTATCTTTCTTTTAACTATTTCTTCTTCTCCAATTTTATTTCTTAAAAGTTCTTGGATATAATCAGCTTGAGCCTCTCCAAGCAAAGATATAACTCCCATAGTCATTCCTCTATAATTTTTATTTCTACAACAATCATATATCTTTTCCACTACAGCTTCTGCTTCTTCTATATTAATCCCTTTTTTCTCTTCACGCTTTCCATTTGCTATCCTTACAGCTGATATAGCTGGTTCAAGCCTTTCAAATCTTTGAGCATATCTTAAGGGTATTATCTCCCCGGAATAACACAATCTATTGCTAAATCCTATTATATCTGGAATACATCTAAAATGCTCCTTTAACATAACTCTGCTTGGGAATACCCTTAAAGCAGTATCATAAAGACTTGTTTGTAAATCAAACCATTCTTTATTAGGTATATCTTTAAGATATATATTAATAAGATTTTTTATATTTTCCTGTTCTATTCCTATAACCTCAGGGCTTATCTGCTTATCATCTCCCACTATGATGGCTTTATTTCCTCTCATTAAAGCACATAAAGCAAATATATTACTCTGGCTGCTTTCATCAAATATAATTACATCAAATTTATTTTCTGTAAGCTTTATATTCTCTATTACCCTATTTAAAGGCATTATCCATACGGGTATAAATCCCTTACAATTTTCAATTTCCTTTTGTGCTAATTTTACATATTCTCCTGCATATTTTCCTTTTCCCTTTCCTATTCTTTTTACCGCCTGTAACCAAGAGAATAAACTTCTCTTTTCCTTTTCCGAAATTTTAAGTACCTGATTATACCAGGTCTGCTTACAGATTATTTCTTTAATTAATTTTTTCTCCTTCTCCTTTTCATTTTCCAATCTTTCCCCTAGATCACTTTCATCAATATTATTTAAGGAATTTAATATACAATTCCATTCTCTCCATCTCCATGCCCTATTCCAATTTTTAATATTTTCTACATCTCCAGATAATATTTTAGAACATACCTTTGGACATGTATTCCTTAGTCTTGACAATATTATATCCATATCAGAAACATACAACTTTACCTTTTTTAGTCTTTCTATCTCTAAAAAAGCTTCTTTTAGTCTATCTAAATCTAGATCTTCTATAGCATTACATAACATATCTAGTTCCTTGGTAGAATACATTAAATTCTTTAATGACTGCAAATAAGCTTCTATATCTTTATATTCATAAATTTCATTAATGGCATTCAAACAATTTTTTATATATATAAATGTGTGCTTTTCATACCAATTCATATCTGTTGGAAATTGTATTCTTCCTAATAGCTTACTTATCTCCAATTTTATTTTATCATTCCAATTAACTATATCCTCTATTATTTTCATATATTCTTCTATAATTACTATGTTATTTATATACTTTTTATCTACTTTTAAATTACTATACAATTTAAAAGTATTATTCCATAAGTCTAATATATTTCTCTCAATGAACTTTTCTTCTAAATATAATTTCACTATAATAGCTTGAGGTAGTGTTTCTAGTGGGTTATAGTCAACCCTGCAATTGTCTATTACGTACCTGCAATCCTTATGGAGTATAGAAAACAATTTTCCTATATTCCCTTTTTTACTTAATTCTTCATAAACCTTATTAAAATCCCTTTCAAAAATACTTAAATCCACATTTTCTGGTAAACATACACAATGGTCATTTAATTCCTTTTTTATTACAGCTAATCTTTTCATATAGCTATTCCACCTTGCTGATAAACCTGAAATAGAATGTCTTAATATATTACTATTGTAATAGTCTGTTAAAACTTCATTAAACCCCATTTTTTCTATGTTATCTAACTTATGTTCAGCAGTTTCAATAATTTTAATTACATTGTGGTACTGAAATCTTTTATTGTCATAAATGTTCCAGCCTTCTATGAAACTTTTATTTTCAATATATTTTCCTTTTAATCTAATGTAATTATTAATTACATCATAAACTTCTCTATAAGTAGGGAACTTATCTATTATAATCCCTACTCTATTAATTACTTCTATATCCTTCTTATTGATTTTTTTAGCATATTGTTTTAACCTTTCAAAATCGTCTTCTGAAATGGGTGATTTGGTATATGGCTTTATGTCATCCTCTATCCAGGAATATTCTTTTTCGTTTTCTTTTAACCATTTTGCAATATCCACTAATTTATAATCATTGCCACAGTAATTTATACTTTCATTTTCTTTCTTATCTATGTCTTTTAATTTATGGATTAGAGCCTTTTGATTGCCTCTGCATAAATTTAATTCCTTTCTAGTCACATTTAATTCCTTCTCTAAATCCCTAGGATTCAATGATAGATTGTCCGTTATCTTTCTTACCGATTCCTCTAATTGTTGAAAGGACTTTGCATCATTTCCTAATAGGCTTATACATAAGGCCCTTATTTCTTCTGGTATCTTTTCTTCTAAAACTTTTAAAGCTCTATCTGTCTCGCTAGTAACCAAAACCTTTTTACCATGAGCTAAAAAATGGCATATTAAATTGGCTATAGTGTGGCTTTTCCCTGTGCCCGGGGGGCCCTGAACTACTACTCCAAAATGTTCTCCCACTGCTCTAGCAACCTCTTTTTGCTGCTCATTGGCAGGTAACGGGAACAACAAATCTTCACTTATTTTTCTCCATTCTTCTTTTATTTCTTCTTCCTCGCATACATTGTCTTTACTTACTAATGCCTCTATAGGCTTTGGAATAGGCAATCCTTTATCTAATTCATCTAATATATTTTTTATTTCTTCCTTCCATAGATTGGTACTAGCCTTTCTAACCATAAATATTGATTCCATATGTATTACAGGCTTTTCATCTACATTTAAATCATTGCAGTTAACTTTATTACCATGCATATCTCCATCTACATTTAATGCATCTATTATATCTCCAAAATATTTTTCCATGGTGCTTGTATCTCTCGGATCTATTCCCTGAAACTTTATAGTGTCCTTTAAAC
The DNA here is from genome assembly GCF_002995785.1 of Clostridium liquoris. Classification (GTDB taxonomy): domain Bacteria; phylum Bacillota; class Clostridia; order Clostridiales; family Clostridiaceae; genus Clostridium_AO; species Clostridium_AO liquoris. The sequence goes on from NZ_PVXO01000038.1 coordinate 15,635, forward strand.
TTATCAATTTACAGTGATTTACGGGAAGCCCTTGAAGAAAATATGTTTCCAGGCTGACATTAGTACATGGCTTTATATAAAACTTTCCTTCCTCTATTTCAAAGCTTAATTCAACAGGCGTGATAAAAATAGGATGAACTATTTTTTCTCCATTGATAACATCATATACTATTCCATTGCCATGGACTAATTCTATATTCTCCCCTTTTTTCTGTATATTTTGGTAAATGCTAAATAAATGATTGTATATATCCCTAGCCCTTTTATCAACTTTTATCCACCAGTCTTGTCCTAAATCTTTATTTATACTGCATCCTACAACACTTTCCATATCCTTTTCCCAAATAGTTTTATCATATTCTTTAACATTCCTGACTATCTTTTCATTAATACCTTTTACACTAAGGAGATAATTAAATATATTCTTAATTTTTTCTCTGGTTTCCATAGCTCTACCCCCATAATTTATACTCCATAATTATATTTATTAAAAATAAAGCTTAAACTATTAATATATTACTTGTATGTTAAATTATACCATCGGGGTAATTATATTTCAAAACTTTCGTGAAACATTATCTCTATACATATGACATAATCCTTTAATATAAAAATAAAAAGCACAGCAAATGCTGTGTTTTTTATTTAGAACAGATTTATTCCCTATTTTTTACATGAATCTCTTTCTATTAGCTGATAATCTAAAACATAGTGCTCTTTTTCCAAAGGCTCCTTATTTATCATCTTAATAAGCATTCTCATCCCTACGGAACCCATATCATACATAGGTTGGGCAATAGTTGTTAGTTTAGGATAAAATATTTCTGCTCCATAGATATTGTCAAATCCTAAAACGTCTACATCCCTTGGCACAATAAATTTCTTATCCCTTAAGGAATTTATTGCTCCCATGGCAATTTCGTCGCTGGCACAAAATACACTATCTATTGAATTATTGTTTAAAATAATATTTATAGCTTCATATCCATCTCTAGCTTTCATTCCAGAAAAACATACTAAATTCTTATCAATACCCATATTGTTTTCGGCTAATGCTCTCTTATATCCCTTGTATCTTAAAGAGGTTGCATTCATTACATCATCCTTAGGTCCTATATAGGCAATCCTCTTATTTCCTTTTCCTATAAGATACTTCACCGCATCATAGGCTCCTTGTTCATTATTTATTATTACACTAGGAAAACTTCTATCTTTATCTGTAGTTTCAACTAATACAGTTGGAAGTTGAAGTTCATTAATTAATTTTATTGTATCATTGCCTAGGGAGGTACTCATGTATAGCACTCCATCTACCATTTTTTCTTTTAAAACTTTTAGATATTCTGTTTCTTTTTCTATATCCAAATCTGTATTACATAACATTATATTATAATCATATATGTTTGCTACATCTTCTGCTCCCCTAACTATTTCTGGATAAAACTGATTAGATATATCTGGTATAATTATACCAACAGTTTTTGTCTTCTGAGTTTTAAGGCTTCTAGCTACTATATTAGGTCTATATCCTAATTTTTTTATTGCAGCCAAAACTTTTTCCTTTGTTTCCTCATTAACTACATCTACATCATTTAATACTCTAGACACGGTAGCTATTGATACCCCTGCTTCTTTTGCAACGTCCTTAATTGATGCTGCCATATTATCACTCCTAATACAGTTTATTTTCATTAATTATACTTTTAAAATTTACATATTACAACTATATTTTACCTCAAACTATATATTCTCCATACTAGGATAAAATCCTGCATATTACCTATTATCATAATTTAAAATACTTTTCAAAAAAGCATAGAAGGTTTCTTCTATGCTTTTTATTCATATTGGCTATTTTACAACTTCTACTGCTATTTTAAAATCTTCACCATTGATCTTACATTCTGTGTATTCTCTTTCTTCATTATAATGAACTTCTGTTGAAAGGGTTTCCTTCTTAATTACATCTTCAAACTTATTCATTATATTTTCCAGTAATTCATTGCCTGCTACATATAATTTAATCTTATCCGCTACTTCAAATCCGCTTTCTTTTCTCATGTTCTGGACTTTACTTAGAATTTCTCTTAAATTTCCTTCTTCTTTTAATTCTTCAGTTATAGTTGTATCTAGCACAACACCCATAGTGCCTTCCCCTGCAAAGGCAAAACCTTCAAGTCCCTTCATTGTTACAAGTAAGTTTTCGCTATTTAATTCTATTTCTGCATCTCCAGTCTTTACAACTACGCTTTCACCAGATTGAATCTTTTGTGCAAGCTCCATTTGGTCCATAGCTCCAAGCTCTTTTCTTATAACAGGAATGTATCTGCCATAAGCTTTACCTAGTACGGGCAAATTTGGCTTAATGTCATAGTTAACATACTTTGATAAATCTGCTCCAAATATAACTTCCTTTATATTAAGCTCCTCTTTAATTATATCTCCATAATATTCAGGAAGAGATTTTGAACTTGCTGACATTGATGATAATGGCTGTCTGTTCTTTATATTAGCACTGTTTCTTGCACTTCTTCCAAGCTTTACTATTCTATAAGCTTCTTCCATTTCTCTTTCTAATTCTTTATTAATTAAAGTTTCATCATACTCTGGCCATTTGCATAAATGAACACTTTCAGGAGCATCATTATCTAAAGATTTTACTAAGTTTTTATATATTTCTTCAGTAACAAATGGTATAAATGGTGCTGCAACAAGACATAGAGTAGTTAATACTTTATATAATGTTACATAGGCTCCAATCTTATCATCTGTTAATGTCTCACTCCAGAATCTTGATCTATTTCTTCTTACATACCAGTTAGATAACTCATCTACAAAGTCTTCTATTGCAAGTGCAGCCTGGTTTATATTATATTCATCCATATTTTCTTCTACATCTTTAATCAATGTATTTAATTTGGATATAATCCACTTATCCATTACATTACTGCTTACAAAATCCTTATATTTTAATGGATTAAATTTATCTAATTCAGCGTAAAGTACATAGAAAGAGTAAACATTCCATAATGTACTTATGAACTTTCTCTGAGTTTCTTCTACATCTTCCACAGAGAATCTAGTTGGAAGCCATGGTGCACTAGCTGTGTAAAAATGCCATCTGCAAGCATCTGCTCCTACCTTATCTAACACCTCAAATGGATCTACAACATTCCCCTTATGTTTTGACATCTTAAGTCCGTGTTTATCAAGAACATGACCTAAAACTATACAGTTTTCAAATGGGTTTGTATCAAATAATGCTGTAGATATAGCCATTAATGTATAGAACCAGCCTCTAGTTTGATCTACTGCTTCTGATATAAACTGTGCTGGAAAATTTGCTTCAAATATTTCTTTATTTTCAAATGGATAATGATACTGTGCAAAAGGCATTGAACCTGAGTCAAACCAACAGTCTATAACTTCTCCTGTTCTACTCATTTCTTTTCCACAATGTGGACATGATAATTTAACATTATCAATATATGGTTTGTGTAATTCTATATTATCAGGTACATTTATTCCCTTTTTCTTGAGCTCCTCAATACTTCCAATACATTCTCTGTGACCACATTCACATTCCCATATTGGAAGAGGCGTTCCCCAATATCTGTCTCTTGAAATACCCCAGTCAACAACATTTTCTAAGAACTTACCAAATCTTCCTGTTCTTATATTATCTGGATACCAGTTAACCTTATTGTTATTTTCTAAAAGTTTATCCCTTAATGATGTCATCTTTACAAACCAGCTATCCCTTGGATAGTATAGAAGTGGAGTATCACATCTCCAACAATGAGGATAAGAGTGAGTAAACTTTTCTGATTTATAAAGTATGCCTTTTTCTTTCATATATTCTAATATCTTAGGATCAGCTTTCTTAACAAATAATCCCTTCCATGGTTCTACACAGTCGATAAACTTTCCTTCTCCATCTACTAAGTTTATCAATGGTAATCCATACTTTTTACAAACTATGCTATCATCTTCACCATAGGCTGGAGCTAAATGAACAATACCAGTACCATCTGACAAAGTAACAAAATCACCATGTACTACATAGAATGCCTTTTCTTTAGGAGTATAGAAATTAAATAACTGCTCATATTCTAATCCAAGGATTTCTTCTCCCTTAAATTCTTTTACTATTTCATATTCTCCATCTAAAACGCGTAAAAGTTTCTTTGCAAGAATTAAATATTCTCCATTGTTTAAAACTTCTACATAATCATAATTTTTATTTACAGCCAGAGCCACATTGCTTGGTAATGTCCAAGGGGTTGTTGTCCATGCAAGTATATATTTATTTTCTTCTCCCTTTACCCTAAACTTTGTAAACGCAGTATTCTCCTTAACATCCTTGTATCCTTGAGCAACTTCATGGGATGAAAGAGCTGTTCCACATCTTGGACAGTAAGGAACTACTTTATGACCTTTATATAGTAAACCTTTATCCCACATTTGTTTTAATGCCCACCATACTGATTCTATATAATCATTATGATATGTTACATAAGGATTATCCATATCAACCCAAAAGGCTAATCTCTCAGACATATCCTTCCACATACTTGAATATGAGAATACGGATTCCTTACATCCTTTTATAAACTTTTCTACTCCATATTCTTCTATTTGTTGTTTTCCTGAAATGCCAAGCTTCTTTTCCATTTCCAATTCTACAGGAAGACCATGGGTATCCCATCCTGCTTTTCTTAAAACCTTATAGCCCCTCATAACCTTGTATCTTGGGATTAAATCTTTTATAACCCTTGTAAGTACGTGCCCTACATGGGGTTTTCCATTAGCTGTTGGTGGTCCATCATAAAATGTAAAATATTCTCCGTCCTTATTTAATTGGAAATTTTTTTCTACTATATGTTTTTCATTCCAAAATTCTAATATGTCTTTTTCTGCTTGAACAAAGCTTTTGGAATTGTCGATTTTTTTGTACATATGTATATCCCTCCTAATTATATTTTAACTCTATTTCTGCCTATTAATCACTTTAGGTAAAATATTCTATGAAGCTGCAGCATATATTATATTACTTAAAAACATAAAAAAACTTCGCCCTAATAGGACGAAGTTATATTCGCTATACCACCTATGGTATTAATAATTTCAAGCACAATAATGCCCTATCCTTTAACGCAGGATTGCGGATAAGCTTACTATTATTTCAGCATTCGACTCCAAGGTGATTTTTCTTAAAACCTTACTTGTGGATTTTCACCAAACTCCACTCTCTTTAAAGTATGAATTTTAAGTACTTTTCCTTTTCACAGTCTTTAAAGCAATAAAAAATTCAATTATTCTCTCTTAATTTATATTTTATTATAATATAACAATTTTTTATTGTCAATTTATTTTCCTAGAGCGTTTGTGTCAAGTTAAAGTGGGCAATTTATTTTTTGAATTTTTCCCATTATAAATTCAGTTGAAAATTTTATCCAATAGGGCTTCGCCCGCGGCCCGAAAGGGCGTACTTATCCCCTTAATTTTTT
>NZ_PVXO01000039.1 GCF_002995785.1 Clostridium liquoris
TTCTCTCCTCACCTACCTGTGTCGGTTTGCGGTACGGGCACCAACTTCCTCCATAGAGGCTTTTCTCGACAGTGTGGAATCAGGTACTTCGCCAAAATTGGCTCCCCATAACACCTCAGATTCAACTGGCGGATTTGCCTGCCAGTCACTCCTAAATGCTTAGACGCACATCCAATAGTGCGCACACCCTATCCTACTGTGTCACCCCATTTGTCAAACGGCAGTTGGCGGTATCGGAATATCAACCGATTGTCCATCACCTACGCCTTTCGGCCTCGGCTTAGGTCCCGACTAACCCTGAGTGGACGAACCTTCCTCAGGAAACCTTAGGTTTTCGACCAATAAGATTCTCACTTATTTCTCGCTACTTATGCCAGCATACTCACTCCTGTACAGTCCACCGTTCCTTTCGGTACGACTTCAACCCATACAGGAAGCTCCTCTACCACGTACACGTAGTGTACATCCATAGCTTCGGTGGTAAGTTTTAGCCCCGGACATCTTCGGCGCAGGATCTCTTGACTAGTGAGCTATTACGCACTCTTTAAATGAGTGGCTGCTTCTAAGCCAACATCCTAGTTGTCTTAGAAATCCCACATCCTTTTCCACTTAACTTACACTTTGGGACCTTAGCTGATGATCTGGGCTGTTTCCCTTTTGACCACGGATCTTATCATTCGTAGTCTGACTGCCTGGATAAAAGTATATGGCATTCGGAGTTTGATAGGGTTCAGTAACTGTTGTCAGCCCCTAGCCCATTCAGTGCTCTACCTCCATTACTTAATTACCAGACGCTAGCCCTAAAGCTATTTCGAGGAGAACCAGCTATCTCCGAGTTCGATTGGAATTTCTCCGCTATCCACAGCTCATCCCATGGTTTTTCAACACCAATTTGGTTCGGTCCTCCACGGAATTTTACTTCCGCTTCAACCTGTCCATGGATAGGTCACCCGGTTTCGGGTCTACAGCATGCAACTAGTCGCCCTATTCAGACTCGGTTTCCCTTCGGCTCCGCACCTTAAGTGCTTAACCTTGCTACATACCGTAACTCGCTGGCTCGTTCTACAAAAAGCACGTCGTCACACATTAATGTGCTTCGACCGGTTGTAGGCACACGGTTTCAGGTTCTATTTCACTCCCCTCCCGGGGTTCTTTTCACCTTTCCCTCACGGTACTACTCCACTATCGGTCACCAGTTAGTATTTAGCCTTGGGAGGTGGTCCTCCCTGCTTCCCACAAGGTTTCACGTGTCTCGTGGTACTCTGGATTAG
>NZ_PVXO01000040.1 GCF_002995785.1 Clostridium liquoris
TCCTCAATTAAAATAGTCTAGCTATAGGTGATAAAACTAATCCACAGCGTCTTATGATAATTATAGTAAAAATCTTTAAGAAAGGAAAAGTATAATGAATTTTTACTATATGTTCATTATACAAGGTAATAAAATGAACATATTAGTTTGTATAAAACAGGTTCCAGGGACTTCAAAAGTAGAAGTAGATGAAGTTACAGGAGTATTAAAAAGGGATGGTGTGGATTCTAAGATGAATCCTTATGATTTATTTGCATTAGAAACATCTTTAAAACTGAAAGAGAAATTTGGGGGAGAAGTAAAGGTAATAACCATGGGACCTCCTCAAGCTAAGGAGATAATAAAAGAAGCTTATGCTATGGGAGCAGATGAAGGAGCACTTCTTTCTGATAGAAGGTTCGCAGGGGCAGACGTGCTTGCTACTTCTTATACTCTATCTCAAGGAATAAGAAAAATGGGAGATTTTCAATTAATAATTTGCGGAAAACAAACTACAGATGGAGATACTGCCCAGGTCGGTCCAGAAATGGCAGAGTCCTTAAATATACCACATATTGCAAATGTGTTAAAAATATTAGAAGTGAAAGAAAATTCTATTGTAGTAGAAATGGATATGCCTGATGCAATTGAGGTAGCTGAAATACAATTTCCCTGTTTAATAACTGTAGAGAAGGATATTTTTCAACCAAGACTTCCATCTTACAAAAGGCAAAAGGCTACAGAAAATAAAGAAATAAAAGTATTTAGTTTAAATGACTTTAAGGATAAAGATGAATTAAGATATGGACTTAATGGTTCTCCAACACAGGTAGAAAGAATATTTCCTCCAGCAGTAAATGACCATAAAGAAATATGGGAAGGAACTGGTGAAGAATTAGGAAATAGAATATTTAACACTTTAAAACATATGAAGTTTGTTTAAAATAATAGATAAAAATTATATCATTTAAAATAATATCTAGGGGGAAATAATATGGGAAAGTTAATAATAAATGAAGATAAATTAAATAGTGAAGTAATAAAGGAACTTATGAATATTTGCCCTTTTAATGCTCTTGAAGAATCAGAAGGAAAGTTAAACATAAACGCTGGATGTAAAATGTGTAAGCTATGTGTGAAAAAAGGACCTAAAGGGGTTATGGAGTTTATAGAAGACAAGAAGAGCATAAATAAGGATGAATGGAAGGGCATAGCAGTTTATGTAGATCATGTAGAAGGGAAAATTCACCCTGTAACCTATGAACTTATCGGCAAAGGAAGAGAATTAGCAGCTAAGATAAATCATCCAGTATATGCAGTATTTATTGGATATAACATAAAGAATAAGGCTGAAGAATTATTGCATTATGGAGTAGATGAAGTTTTTGTATATGATAATAAGGAGTTAGAGGATTTTAGAATTGAACCTTACACAGCAGCATTTGAAGATTTTATAAACAAAGTAAGGCCTTCTTCAGTACTGGTAGGAGCAACTACTGTGGGAAGATCTCTAGCACCAAGAACAGCAGCAAGATTTAGGACAGGTCTTACAGCGGATTGTACTATTCTAGATATGAAGGAAAATACAGATTTAGTTCAAATAAGACCAGCCTTTGGTGGTAATATAATGGCTCAAATTATAAACCCCAATAATAGACCTCAATTTTGTACAGTAAGATATAAAATAATGAATGCTCCAGAAAGAAATAGTGAGTGCAGCGGAAAAATTACTTTATGCAATATAGAGGAGAATAAATTAAAATCAAACATCAATGTTTTAAAGGTTACAAAAAAAGAAAAAGAAGAAAATATATCTGAAGCAGAGGTAATTGTAGTAGCAGGAAGAGGAGTAAAGTCTGAGAAGGATATGAAGCTTATAAATGAACTAGCTGAACTATTAGGAGCACAGGTAGCTGGTACAAGACCTTTAATAGAAATGGGATGGGTTGACCCTAAAAAGCAGATAGGATTAAGCGGAAGAACAGTTAAACCAAAGTTAATTATTACTTGTGGAGTTTCAGGTTCGGTACAATTTGTAGCTGGAATGAATAATTCAGAGCATATATTTGCTATAAATAAAGACCCTAATGCTTCAATATTTAATGTAGCCCATTATGGAATAGTGGGAGATATATATGAAGTACTGCCAAAACTTATAGAGAATATTAGAAATAACAATACATTAGTATAAGCTAAAATGAAAGGGGATTTGATTTATTATGGAATTATATAATAACTATAAAAAAATAGATGAAAAAGATATAGAGTTTTTGAAAGCTATAGTTGGTAAAGACAGGATATGTATAGGGGAAGACATTAGTGAGGATTTTAGTCATGATGAACTAGGTGGAGTTAAAAAAATGCCAGAGGTGCTAATAGAAGTATTAAGCACAGAGGAAGTTTCAAAAATAATGAAATATGCTTATGAAAACAATATACCTGTAGTTGCAAGAGGATCTGGCACAGGTCTTGTAGGGGCATCTGTTCCAATCTATGGAGGTATAATGATTAATCTTTCTAGTATGAATAAAATACTAGAATTAGATGAGGAAAATTTAACTTTAACAGTGGAACCAGGTGTTCTTTTAATGGAAATAGGAAAATTTGTTGAAGAAAATGATTTATTCTATCCACCAGATCCAGGTGAAAAATCTGCAACCATTGGAGGAAATATAAATACCAATGCGGGAGGAATGAGAGCAGTTAAATATGGGGTGACAAGAGACTATGTCAGGGGGCTTGAAGTAGTTATGCCTGATGGTACAATTATGGAACTTGGAGGGAAAGTAGTTAAAAACAGTTCAGGCTATAGTTTAAAAGATTTTATTTGTGGATCAGAAGGAACACTAGCTATTATAACAAAAGCTATTTTAAAACTATTACCATTACCTAAAAAGGCTATAAGCCTTTTAATCCCTTTTGAAGATTTAGATAAAGCTATTGAAACAGTACCTAAAATTATAAAAGCAAAATCCATACCTACATCAATTGAATTTATGGAGAGGGATGTAATACTTGCTTCAGAGGAATTTTTAGGGAAGAAATTTCCTGATAATTCAGCAGATGCTTATCTTTTACTTACCTTTGATGGAAACAGCAAGGAAGAAATTGAAAAAAACTATGATAATGTAGCTGAAATTTGTTTGCAAAATGGAGCTATAGATGTGTTGATTGCTGATACAGACGAAAGGAAAGAATCTATTTGGTCTGCAAGGGGAGCTTTTCTTGAAGCTATTAAGGCCTCCACTACTGAAATGGATGAATGTGATGTATGTGTCCCAAGAAATAAAATTGCAGAATTCATCAAATACACTTATAAACTACAGAAAGAGTTTAATATGCGTATTAAAAACTTTGGTCATGCAGGAGATGGAAACCTACACATTTACATCTTGAAAGACGATTTGTCTGAGGAAGATTGGAACAATAAATTAAAAGCAATATTTAACTGTATGTACAATAAAGCAAAAGAATTAAATGGAACGGTTTCAGGAGAACATGGAATTGGCTTTGCTAAAAGAGAATATTTATTTAACTTAATAGGAGAAGATCAAAAGGAACTTATGAATAGAATTAAATTGGCTTTTGACCCTAAAAATATTTTAAATCCAGGCAAGGTATGCCAATAGAATAAGGAGAATTTTTCTCCATTATAATTAGGTCAAATTTTTAATTTAAGCTTTTCTGTAGTGATAAGGTCAGAAAAGCATCCATAACTGTCAATTGTCAATTGTCATCTGTCAACTAAAAAAAGGTGCTTTGCACCTTTTTTATTGAACTTGTTTTAATTTTTCTATACCAACTTTTATTCTACTTAAAGTTTCTTCTTTGCCTAATATATCAGCTATTTCAAAGGCACCACCAGGTGTAAATTGTTTTCCAGAAACAGCAGTTCTAAGTGGCCATAAAACTACACCATTTTTTACTCCCATTTCCTTAACTAAATTCATCATTGAGTTTTGAATGGATTCAAATGTCCATTCATTTAATCCTTCCAATATAGGTAGTGCTTTTTCTAAGCTTTCCAAAGAGTTCTGGTAAGTTGTCTTCATCTTCTTATGAATATACATTTCAGCAGAATACTCCGGTAATGATTCAAAAAAGTCTACATGTTCAGGTATTTCACTTAATATTTCTGTTCTTGAATGCATAAGTTCACTTATTTTCATAAAATCTAAATCTTTAGTTATTACTTGTTTATAATATGGTAGTGCTAATTCATGGAATTTTTCTAATGGAAGCATTCTTATATATTCACCATTCATCCATGTTAGCTTAGTAATATCAAATATAGCGGGAGCTTTATTTATGTTTCTGTAATCAAATTTTTCTACAAGATCTTCAAGTGAGAATATTTCCTCGGTAGTTCCAGGATTCCAACCAAGTAATGCTATGTAATTCATTATAGCGTCCTTTAAATAACCCTTTTCTATTAAATCCTCAAAGGAAGCATCTCCATTTCTCTTACTTAATTTATGTTGAGAATCTTTCATTATTGGAGGGCAGTGTATATATTTTGGAATCTGCCAGCCGAAAGCTTCGTATAATCTATTGTATTTTGGAGATGAGGATAAATATTCGCTTCCTCTAACTACATGAGTAATGCCCATTAGATGGTCATCCACTACGTTTGCAAAATTGTATGTTGGGAATCCATCGGACTTTATAAGTATCATATCATCCAATTCTGAATTATCTACAGTTATTTTTCCAAATATTTCATCATCAAAAGTTGTTGTACCTGTAGTAGGATTATTTTGCCTTATAACAAAAGGTATTCCTGAGGCTAATTTTTCTTCTATCTCTTCTTTTGATAAATGAAGACAATGCTTATCATATTTAAAAGGTCTATTTAAGGCATTAGCATTTTCTCTTAGCATATCTAATCTTTCTTTATCACAGAAACAGTAATAAGCTTCACCTTTATCAATAAGTTTTTTTGCATATTTAATATAGATAGGTTTTCTTTCACTTTGAACGTATGGACCAACTGGGCCGCCTATATCAGGACCTTCATCATGTTTAAGACCAGTAATTTTTAAAGTATTGTAAATAACATCAAGAGCTCCTTCTACTTGTCTTTCTTGATCTGTATCCTCAACTCTTAATAAAAAATCTCCATTATCATGTTTTGCTATTAGATAAGCGTACAATGCAGTTCTCAAGTTACCAACATGCATATAGCCAGTTGGACTTGGAGCAAATCTGGTTCTTACCCTGTTTTCACCCATAATTTTCAACTCCTAACATTATATTTTTTTCATCCCTAAAAGGGTTTCATGAATATATAAAACAAAAACCTTTCATCCACAGACTAGGGACGAAAGGTGGCATGACTAAGTTAATTCTATAATATAATACTGTGTTTCCTATGTCAAGTTTATGTAAAAGTTTTTTTAAAAATTAGGTTTAGAGTAAAATTAATATTTTATATAATATAATTACCAAATCCTATAGGTTTATTCATTAACTAAAAAAATGTGACCAATTTTTTTAAGTTGACAGATGACAATTGACAATTGACAGTTAAGGAGGCTTTTCTTCCGTTGACACTACAGAAAAGCTTGAAATAAATTTTCTTAAATAATAAATAAGAAAGAAAAAAGAATAAATGTGGATGATTTTTCTCCATTAACATTACGAAAAAATCTTTTATTAAATAGTTTCCTTAAAGAAAACTGCTGGGTGTGAGAAAACACCCCTTGCTATTTTATAAAAATCTAAGTGTTCTTATATTAATTTACAGGCTTTCGCCGTAGAGCTTATGCAAAAAATTCAATTATTAATTGCTAAATTGTTAATTTGTTAATCTAATAAAGTCCCTTCGGGCCACGCAAAGCGTGCTATTTAATGAACTTATTAAATTTAAAATTTTTCGTAATGACAATGGAGAAAAATTATCCTTAACTGTCCACTGTCAATTGTCCTCTAAAAATATTACTTCGTAATTTTTTTAAATGCTTTCTTTTATTTTAGCTAGTAACAAATCCTTGTCCATATTATCAATATCTTCAAGTGAGTCTAATAGAGCTACTATTTTATCTCTTACTTCGCTGTTTTCTTTTATTTCTGAACCAGGAATAAAAGTTTCTCCAGATTTCATTATAAGAGAAGTATAGCCTTTGCTATCCAAAAGCTCTTTAAAGCTATTTTGAGATTCTTTTTCACCATGAACTAATAAAACCCCTTTAGGTTTATTTTTAAAGCTGTCCAGCCAGGTTATAAGTCCTTGCCTGTCTGCATGGCCTGAAAGACCTTGGAGATTATATATTTGAGCATTTACTGCTATTTCTTCTCCAAAAATCTTTACTTTTTTTGCACCATTCAATATAGCACGACCTAATGTACCTTCAGCTTGATAACCAACAAATACTATAGAGCTTTCCTTCCTCCATAAATTGTGTTTTAAATGGTGCTTAATTCTTCCAGATTCACACATACCACTAGCAGAGATAATTATAGCACCACTTTTTATTTTATTAATTTTTACAGATTCTTCAGGGGATTTAGTAAAAGTTAATCCATCAAATTCAAAGGGGTTATCTCCTGATTCTAAAAGTGATGAAGCTTCATCGTCATAGTATTTAGTAAATTTATTGTAAATTTCAGTAGCTTCTGAAGCTAGAGGGCTATCTACATATACCTTTATATTTCTTAACATATCATTTTCTACATATTTATTTAGAGCATATAATACTTCTTGGGTTCTTCCTACTGCAAAGGAAGGTATAACCACATTACCGCCTCTTTTAAAAGTAAGCTTTATTATATCTACTAATTCTTTTAAATTATTATTAATGTTTTCATGAAGCTTATTTCCATAGGTAGTTTCCATTATTACATAATCAGCATAATCAATAAAAGTTGGATCCTTTAAAATAGGAAGTCCTTTATTGCCTAAGTCACCGGAAAAAACAATTTTAGTTTCCTTCTCATCCTCAGTAATAATCATTTCTACAATAGCTGAACCTAAAAGATGCCCCGCATCTCTGAATCTTACTTTTAAGCCATCAAAAACTTCTATCCAATGATCATAGGGATATCCTTTAAAAAGGTATGTGGATAGCTGAGCAATTTTAGCAGTATATAAGGGTTCAATTTCAGGCTGACCCATTCTCATCCTCTTCCTATTTATCCATTCTATTTCCATTTCCTGAATATGGCCACTATCCTCTAACATAATACTACAAAGGTCTTTGGTGCCTTCTGTACAAATAATATCTCCTTTGAAACCTTGCTTGTATAATAGTGGAATTCTTCCGCTATGGTCTGTATGAGCATGGGACAATATTACATAATCTATATCCTTAGGATTAAAGTTAAAGGTATCGTTTCCTCTTTCTTTTTCATCTTTTCCTTGATATAGCCCACAGTCCAATAGCACTTTCTTATCTTTGATTTTTAGCAAATGATTGGAGCCAGTAACGCAGCCCGCAGCACCATAAAATTCTATTTTCATATGTATCACTCCTAAGCTATAGTTATAGTAAAATTATATCATTTTATTCTAAAAAAAACTAATAGTCAAAATATTAAATCAACTAATAATTAATATGGTATAATTTTAATAGAAAATTATGCCTTTACAAAAGGAGAGATTACATGGGTAAGAAATTTAGTTTTATTCATACAGCAGATATACACTTAGGAGATATTCTTCATATTAGCAGTAAGTCTCCTAAAGAGTTTTACAATGCATCATATACAGCATTTAAGAATATATGTGATTATGCAATAAAAAATAAAGTGGATTTTATAATTATTGCAGGGGATTTATTCCACAATAAGGGCAGATCAATTAGTGTAGATAAATTTTTTTATGAACAATGCAACAGAATAGCACCTATAAAAATTTTTATTATAGGGGGCAATCATGACCCTTTAGAGGAAGAAATTGAAATATTTAATAAGCCTAGTAACCTTTTTTTGTTTAATGGTGATATGGCGGAGTCTAAAGAATTTTATAGCCATGATAAGCTAATATGTAGAATTATAGGACAATCCTACAGAAGAAAAGCTGAAAATAAAAAGATATTTAAAAATTATGAGAATGAAGCCAAAAATGATGGAGTATATAACATTGCTGTTTTACATACCCAAATGGATAGTGCAAAAAGTAATTATGTTCCATGCTCAATAAGTGAATTAAAGGAAATAAAAGGTATAGATTACTGGGCTCTAGGACATATTCATAAAGCTAGCATTCTCAATGAGGATAAGCCTTTTATAGGGTATCCAGGTATACCTCAAGGATATGACTTTGGGGAAGATAATAGTGGTGGATTTTTTTATGTACAAGTAGATGAAAGTAATTCTACTAAGGTGAAGTTCATTCATTGTTCTCCAATTATTTGGAAAAGGGTATATGTAAATATTGATGAAGATGAAAAAAACCCTCCAAGGATAATAGAAGATATAGAGGATTTAATAATAAAAAAAGGTGAAGAATTAATCAATAAGGATATATTTTTAAATTTGCCTATAGAAGAGGATAATAAAGAATTTAGTATAGAAGGATATATAGTAAAGTGGATATTAACCGGAAAAGGAAAGATACACGATTTATTAAAGTCAAAAGATGAAGATATAATAGGGTATTTAAAAGAAAGTTTAAATAGTAAACTTTATTTACAGCATATACCAATATGTACAGAAGATATAGATATCCAAACTAAAAAAATAATAGATAATGAAGAATTAGAAAGACACAGCTTATACAAAGAAATAAGAAATGTGGCAGAACTATGTTTGAATGATGAGGAATATAAAAAAGATATTATAAAAACCTTTGGTAAAGTATGGACAAGTAAAATAGAGGAAGAATGTGATGACTTACAAATTTCATTAAGTGAAGATAATTATAATGAAATTATAGGAAAAGCTTTTGCATTAATTAAAGAAAAAATTTTAGAAAGTAGTGATTAAAGTGTTTATAAAAAGGCTTTACATTGGGGATTTTGGTATTTTTCATAATGAGACCATAAGAGATTTAGAAAATGGAATAGTTTTTATTGGGGGCTTAAATAGAGCTGGTAAGTCCACTTTACATAAGGTATTGAGTAATTTAGCATATGGTTTTATGAAAGGAGATAATCTTCCCCCAGCTACTAGTGAATATTTTGCAGAAGGAGATATTGAAAAAGGGGACAAGTTATACAATATAAAGCTTGATGGATATGGAGAGCCTATAGTAAATCCTAAGGAAGATAACAACAATCTATACAGTGTAGATAGATATACCTATAAAGAGCTCTTTACCATAGATTTAGATAGATTAAATAATTTTTCTAAAGAGGATAAGGAACTACAATCTGTACTTTTAGGAGCAGGACTTAGTGAAGTTATAAAACTTCCTAACATAATAAAGGAATTAAAAAAGCATGGGGAAAAAATAGGAGGTAAATACGGCAATCCAGGGACTAAATTATTTAAACCATACTATTTAGAAGCTAAAGAGGCTGTGGGAGAAAGAGAACAAGCTTTAAAAGAAAATAAATTGTTTCTAGAAGAAAAAGAGACAATTAAAAATATAGAATATAACATAAGGACTCAGGAACACAGTTGTAATAAAATAAAAGAAAATTTAACTATATTAGAAATATTAAAAGATAATTATTATAACTATTTAAGGTATAAGGAAATAGAAGAGGAGCTAAATAAAGATAATAATAAGGAAGTCATAAAAAATTTCAAAGGCTATTCCTTGGATAGACTAGAAAATTTAAAAGAAGATTATGAAAAAATAAATAGTGAATACACCAGGAAGTCCTCAGTTTTTAATAGCATAATAGAAAGAAATAAAATAAATGGAGATAAAATATTAATAAACTTAACTAAAATACAATATTATTTCAAAGAAAGTTCTGGAATTAGGGAAAAATATAAAAACTATTTATCCTTGAAAGAGAAAAACAAAAGTCATAGAGAAAATATAAAACTTCAGATAAATAACGGGAATAGCGAACTATCAGGGGATTTAGATAATGTAATGAAGGTTCAAAGTGATACTTTTAATGTTAATTACATAGCAGATCTTATAGAAAAGTATAAAGAGTTAAAAGAAGAAAAAAAGGATATAAGTAATAGATTAGATAACCTTATTAGAGAAGAAAAATTCATGGGTAGAAAAAACAAAGAAGGATATAGCGGTAAAAGTATAGTTAAATATTTATACTATCTAGCATTAGCCGGTTCTTACGCCGTTGGATTTTCTACTCTATTTATGTTAAAAAACAAATTTGCAGGTGGACTTTTACTTCTTTTAATATCAGCTGCAGCATTAATGTCATTTTATCTTTTGAGACATTCTAATGAAAAAGAAGATATAGACTATTCTATAAAAGACTCAATAAAGGAAGATGAAAATGAGTTAGAAATAGTAGAAGGAAAAATAGCAGCTGTAGAAAAAAGTTTTAGTTACTGCAGACAGGTCCTTATGTTGAAAGAAAATATATCTCCTGAAGGAATAAAAGAATATTTAAAATTTATTCAAGATGTAAAATTACAAATTGGAGAGTTATTAATAGGAGAAGAAAAAGAGAATGAACTGAAAAAAGAATTAGATAAAGTAATAGAAGATATGAATATATTAATAAAACAATGCTTTATAGAACATGAAGAAACAGAAAGTTTTAATATAAATCATGGACTAGAAGAAATAGAGAAGCTTTTTAGTTATGGAGATTTTATTAAAGAAATTGAAGCTTTAAAAATTGAAAAAGATGAATTAGAACAAAGGATAGCTAAATATCTTTCTTTAGACAGTTGCGAAGATATAGAAGATGCTTTATATTATTGTATAGAAAATACAAAAAAAATTATAGAGCTAGAAAAATTAACAGATGAAAAGGATAAAGCCTTACTTCATTTAAAATATGCTATAAGCTCTGCAGTGTTGAAAGATGAACATAATGAAGAAGATTTTCAAAAGACTATGGACTGGATTTTTGAAAGAGAGAGGAGTAAATATTCTTCCTTAGAGCAAATAGAAAATTGTTATGAAGAAAACATTGAGAAAATGGAAAAATTAAATAAATATATAGAGGAATTAAAGGAAAAAAGGCAGCACTGCATATATAATATGAAAACATTAGAGGAGTCCAGCAATGTAGAAAAGGCTCAAAAGAAAATATATAGGGCAAAGGGAGAATTAAAATCCTTAGCGGAAAAGTATGCAGTATTAAATGCATCTACTTTTATTTTGGAAAAGGTATATGACAGTTTTTTAAATAAGGCTAAGGATAGTATTTTAAAGGATAGCAGTGATATTTTTAATAAAATAACCTTAGGGGAGTATGAAAAAATACTTCCAGGAGAAGATTTATCTAATTTTAACTTTAAAACTTTGTTAAAGCAGGGTAATATACAGCAGGATTCCGATATTTTAAGCAGGGGTACAAGAGAACAGCTTTTTTTATCTGTAAGGCTCAGCAGAATAATGGAAATAGAACCTATGCCTATTATCATAGACGATTCCTTAGTAAACTTTGACTCAAAGAGCTTAGAATCTACAGCTAAAATAATAAAAGAATTGTCAAAAAGAAATCAGATTTTTATTCTAACTTGCCACAGCAAGCTAATAGAATTTATGGAAGAAGAACATGGTGAAATTCAATATATAAAGCTTAATAAGGGTGAATTTTCTTATGTGGATAGAAATGAATTAATAAGCTATTTGGGGTAAAATATAGGCTCGCAATTTTTTGCGAACCTATCAAATTTTGAACAAGTTACATATAGTCAATTATATGGTAAAATTAGATATGCATATATAATTTGGATATATACATTGTAAGTTTTTAGAGAGACCTAATTTTAAATTTATTTTATGGAGGTAATAGTTATGCGAGACACAGTACTTAATAAGTTAGCAAAGCTTTTAGTTAATTACTCAGTAGAGGTAAAGCCTGGAGATTTTGTGCTAGTTCAAGCAGAAGAAGTTGCTATACCATGGATGGTAGAAGTAGTGAATGAAGCAATAAAAGCAGGGGCACATGTAGAAACTTTAGTTGATTCTACTGAAATCAACTATGCAAAATTAAAAAATTCTTCATTGGAACAACTGGAAGAAGAAAAGTTTATTCAAAAAGCTGTTTTAGAAAAGGCTGATGTATGGTTAACAGCATGGGGAACTTTAAATACAAAAGTAAACTCAAATATAGATGTAAATAAAATAAAAGCTTCAACCAAAGGTTCCACAGCCTGGAGAAAAATATATTCTGAAAAAATGGGAGATGGTACTTTAAGATGGTGTGGCACTCAATTTCCTACTTATGCAGATGCTCAAGAGGCCTCTATGAGTTTATCAGAATATGAAGATTTCGTATATGGAGCAGGATTATTGGATAGTGAGGATCCTATAAAAGAGTGGAAAAGAATTAGTGCAGAACAGGAAAGATGGGTTAGATATTTAGATACCAAGAAAGAATTACATATTATATCTGAAGAAACAGATATAAGGGTCAACATTGGCGGTAGAAAGTGGATCAATTGTGATGGAAAAGTTAATTTTCCTGATGGAGAAATATTTACCTCACCAGTAGAGGATGGAATAAATGGAACTATTACATTTAGCTTCCCAGGAATATATATGGGAAAAGAAATAGAAGGTATTAAACTTAAAGTAGAAAATGGCAAAGTAGTAGAAGCCACAGCAAAAAAAGGAGAAGAACTTTTAAAAACTCTACTATTAACTGATGATGGATCTTCACATTTTGGAGAGGTTGCTATTGGAACTAACTATGGAATTAAGAAGTTTACAAGGAATATGTTATTTGATGAAAAAATAGGTGGAACAGTCCATATGGCAATTGGAGATTCAATGCCTGAAGCTGGTGGAAAAAATAAATCCACAATCCACTGGGATATGCTCTGCGATATGAGAAATGGTGGTAAGATATATGCTGATGAAGAGCTTTTCTATGAAAATGGAAAATTCATAGATAAAATATTAAATAAATAAAAAATAATAAAGGAGAACGTAGGTAGATTTGTGTAAATACAAATCTACCTACGTTCTTTTTGTATATGTGGCTGGTAATTATGGGAATAATATCTACAAAATATTTTCGATAGGAGTAATGATTATGAGAGAATTAAATATACCAGATATTGACCTTAAGAAAGAACTAAATAAGTGTGATAGTATGGAGGATTTAGTAGGTAAAAACGGTTTGATGCAACGACTATTCGGAAAC
>NZ_PVXO01000041.1 GCF_002995785.1 Clostridium liquoris
AATATCTTAAATTATATAAGCTATTCGTACAATATAAAACTTGAAAAAACTCTGGGGTGAAGCTGATTTCTATAGAAAAATTAATGTAGAAACTTCAGTACCTTGGGAGTTTTCGAGAATACTATAATAGTATCTAGAGGTGAGATTATGTGGTTGTTTACATCGATGTACTATTATTAGAAAACTTTATTGTAAATACATTTTTACTTTCCATAACTGCTCGCACTGTCAGCACTAGAGTAAGAGGACCATATACATATGTTGCCGGGTTTATAGGTAGTTTATATATATTTACAATACTCATTGATAGTCTAAAGTACTTTAATAATATTTTAATGAAAATAACTATAGCTGTCATTATGGTATTTATTACTTTTAGGAAAAAAGATTTATTATTTAATATAAAAGCTTCCATTATTTTTATTTTATACTCTATGTTGTTGGCAGGGCTTTGTATATTCATAGAATTTAATCAAAATAACTCTTCTGTTTCCCAAGGAGTTATATATAATTTCTCTTATAAAAAACTTATGCTAAGTGTAATAATAATATATTTATTAATTGATAGAGCTGTTTTATTTGTAAAGGATAGAAGAGAAATGCATAGCTTTATATATGAGGTAGATATTATACTAAAAACCTCAAAAAAAGAAATAAAAGCATTTTTAGATACAGGTAATGAACTTGTTGAGCCAGTAACAAATTTACCAGTGATAATTGTTGAAAAGCATATATTTAAAGAAGAAGACATCCAGGGCTATGATATATTTTACATACCTTATGCTGTAATTAATGGGAGTTATGGTAAATTAAAAGCTATAAAACCTGAGTGTGTAAAGATTCATAGGGAAGATTATATGGAAGAAAGGGATGTTTTAGTAGCATTTTGTGAAAAGAAACTAAGTAATAGTGGGGATTATCAAGCTTTATTATCAAGAGGAATAATATAAATAGGGGGAAAGACTATGCTAAAAATAAAATTATTACTAAATAACATTTTATCAAAATTAAAGTTATTCGCTAAAAAGGTATATTATATAGGTGGAAATGATGCACTTCCTCCTCCTTTAACTAAAAAAGAAGAAGAGGATTTAGTAGGAAGATTAGTTTGCGGAGATGAAACTGTCAGGGCTATATTAATAGAGAGAAATCTAAGATTGGTAGTTTATATAGCAAGAAAGTTTGAAAATACTGGGATGAATGTGGAGGATTTGGTTTCTGTAGGTACCATTGGGTTGATTAAAGCAGTAAATACCTTTGACCCAGAGAAAAAAATAAAATTAGCTACTTATGCTTCTAGATGTATTGAAAATGAAATACTTATGTATTTAAGAAGAAATAGTAAGGTTAAGGCTGAAATTTCTTTTTATGAGCCTTTAAATGTGGACTGGGATGGTAATGAACTTTTATTATCAGATATTTTAGGAACGGATAATGACGTAGTATATAATTTAATTGAAGATGAAGTAGACAAACAGCTTTTGCTTATAGCTATGGATAAATTGAGTCATAGGGAACAGGAAATAGTAAATCTAAGATTTGGCATTGGAGGGCAGGGAGAAAAAACCCAAAAGGAGGTTGCAGACATGCTAGGAATATCTCAATCTTACATATCTAGATTGGAAAAAAGAATTATAAAAAGATTAAAGAAAGAAATAAATAAAATGTTATAACGCTTGTCTTTGTATAAAAATCAGCTTCTAAGGAAATAATTAAAATGCAATTACACTAAAGGGGCTGATTACTTATGATGATCAATAAAGTTGAAATTTGTGGTGTAAATACTTCTAAACTACCAGTACTTAAAGAGAAAGAAATGCATGAATTACTACTTCGTATGAAAGACGGAGATAATGAAGGCAGGGAAAAGTTTATAAAAGGCAATTTAAGGCTTGTCTTAAGCGTAATACAAAGATTCAATAATAGGGGAGAAAATGTAGATGACTTATTTCAAGTTGGCTGTATTGGATTAATAAAAGCCATTGATAATTTTGATTTAAGTCAGAATGTGAAGTTTTCTACCTATGCTGTGCCTATGATTATAGGTGAAATAAGGAGATATTTAAGGGATAATAACTCCATACGAGTGAGCAGATCTTTAAGGGATATAGCCTATAGAGCCTTA
The DNA here is from genome assembly GCF_002995785.1 of Clostridium liquoris. Lineage (GTDB taxonomy): Bacteria > Bacillota > Clostridia > Clostridiales > Clostridiaceae > Clostridium_AO > Clostridium_AO liquoris. The sequence continues at coordinate 2,126 of NZ_PVXO01000041.1, forward strand.
CAGGTTAGAGATAAATTAATAACTGATAATAATAAGGAGCCAACTGTTTCAGAAATAGCTAAAGAATTAAACATACCTAGAGAAGAAGTAGTATTTGCATTAGATGCAATACAGGATCCTGTATCACTATTTGAGCCTATTTATCATGATGGTGGTGACGCCATATATGTAATGGATCAAATTAGTGACAATAAAAATGTAGATGACAGTTGGCTGGAGAATATTGCTATTAAGGAGGCAATGAAAAAATTAAATGATAGGGAAAAACTTATATTAACCTTAAGGTTTTTTGATGGCAGAACACAAATGGAGGTGGCAGATGAGATAGGAATATCTCAAGCGCAGGTTTCTAGATTAGAAAAAACAGCATTAAAACACATGAGAAAATACGTTTAAAAAAAAGTGCTTAGCACTTTTTTTTACTTGACAGAGGACAATTGTCCTTTGTCAACTGTCAATTAAAAAAATGGTGACATTTTTTTGGTATTAATACATAAATATATAGTATATATTATGGAAGTTATAAGGGGGAGAATTTATGGAAGTGAGTTATTATTCAATAAATAATTTAAGGGCTATGGAAATCATAGATATAAACTCTGGGGTTAAATTAGGATATATAAAGGATCTAAAAATAGATACATTGGATTGTAAGGTATTGGCAATAATACTACCCTCTCAGAAAATGTCCTGGTTTGGGAAAAATACAGATATAGAAATACCTTGGGATAAAGTGAAAAAAATAGGATTAGATGTAATATTGGTAGATGGCAGTGAATTTATAATGGACAAATCTTAGTAGAAATAAAATAAAAAAAGTGTATAATATAATGTATATAAATGAAACAATAAGCAAAATAAGAAGGCGGGAGAATATATGAAATGCCCATATTGTGGATATAATGAAAGCAAGGTTGTAGATTCTAGATCAACAGAAGATGATATGTCCATTAGAAGGAGAAGAGAATGTCTTAAGTGTGCTAAAAGGTATACTACCTATGAAAAGATAGAGAATGTTCCTATACTGGTTATAAAAAAGGATATGAGTAGAGAGTACTTCGAAAGATCAAAAATAGTAAATGGGCTTATTAAGGCTTGTCAAAAGAGGCCTGTTTCAAGAAATCAAATAGAATCTATTGCAGATGAAGTGGAAAAGTGTATAAATAATCAAATGCTGACAGAGGTTAAATCCGAATATATTGGTGAAATGATAATGGAGAATTTGAAAAAAATTGATGAGGTATCATATGTTAGATTTGCATCTGTATATAGGCAGTTTAAGGATGTTAACACCTTTATGGAAGAAATAACAAGACTTAAGTCAAGCAAATAATTTTACATATTAAATTACTTAGCTTTATGATAAAATGATCATAAAGCTATTATTTTTTTATAAGATGGAGGATTATTCATGGGTGAAGAAAAGATTTTAATAGTTGATGATGAAGAGCATATAAGAGAATTACTAAAATTTAATTTAGAAAATGTGGGGTATGATACCATATGTGCCGAAGATGGTATCCAGGCTATAGACATGGCAAAAAATGAAAGACCAGCATTAATTTTATTGGATTTAATGCTGCCAGGAATGGATGGATATGATGTATGTAAAGAGATAAGAATGAATAGTAATATTTCTACTACACCTATAATAATGCTAACCGCAAAGAGTGAGGAGTTAGACAAGGTATTGGGATTGGAGTTAGGAGCAGATGATTACCTTACAAAGCCCTTTTCTGTAAGGGAATTGATGGCCAGGGTAAAGGCAGTACTTAGGAGAACTTCTGCTCATCCTATAGAAAGGTGTTTTGAATTTGGAAATATTGCAATTGATTTTGAAAAACATGAAGTGCTGAAAGATAATGTAAAGATAGATTTAACATTAAAGGAGTTTGAACTATTAGAAATGCTTATAAAAAATAAAGGAAGGGTTTTAACAAGGGATTTTTTGCTTGACAAGATCTGGGGCTATGAATATATAGGGGAAACCAGAACAGTGGATGTACATATTAGGCATATAAGAAAAAAGGTTGAAGATGACGATAAAAACCCTAAATATATAGAAACCATTAGAGGGGTAGGCTATAGATTTAATTTCACAGATTAGTGGTGATATAATGAGAAAAAAGTTAATGACATATATGCTGACTACTTTGATGCTCAGTTTGGCTTTAGTAATGACTTTCTTTATAATTATTGTAAATTATCAGTATACTGAGAATACAAAAAAGACATTGAAAGCAAATAATAGGTTAATTATAGATATATTAAATCAGGGGCAAATAAATAATATAGATAAATTTATAAAAAACAGTTATAAAAATAATGAAATAAGAGTTACCTATATAGATGAAAATGGAAAGGTTTTAAGCGATTCCCAGTTAGATATTTCTAAAATGGATAATCATAATAATAGAGAAGAGATAATTAATTCCAGGGAAAATGGATATGCATATGTTATTAGGAATAGTGCTTCTACCAATAGTGATACTATGTACTTTGCCACATCTTTTAATAATGGATATGTAATAAGAAGTGCTGTAAAAATGAATATGATAACAGGATTTGAAGGAAAATATATAAACTACTATATTGTTGTAACCATTATTGCAATAGCTATGTCCTTTGTATTTTCTTCAAAATTGTCTATGGGATTGGTTAAACCTATTAAGGATTTGGAATTTATAACATCAAGGATAGCCGCAGGGGAATTGGATAGAAGAGTAAATATATGCTCTCAAGGTGAAATAGGACAATTAGGAGAAACTTTTAATAATATGGCGGAAAAATTACAGTTTACTATAAATGATTCTGTAGACAAGCAAAATAAACTAGAAGCTATTTTAAAGAGCATGGATAGTGGTGTTATAGCAGTAGATAAGAATTTTAAAGTAATTATGATAAATCCCTGTGCCGAAAAGATTTTTGGTATAAACCAGGATATCATAGGCAAAAATCTTTTAGATCACATTAGAAATTTTGAATTTGAAGATATATTTAGAAATACAATAAATGATTATGGTGAAATAAAAATATTGTGGCCAAAGGAAAGGGATTTAAGGATAAAAACTGCAGATATTAACAATGGTAAAAAGCTTATAGGTACCGTTGCGGTGGTACAGGATGTTACAGACATTAGAAAGCTTGAAAATATGCGTTCTCAGTTTGTAGCAAATGTATCCCATGAACTAAAAACTCCATTGACATCCATAAAGGGATTTGCTGAAACCTTAAGATATGTAGAAGATGAGAAAAATAAGGAAAGGTTCTTAGATATCATTAATGATGAGGCTGAAAGACTTACTAGACTTATAGATGATATACTGGTGCTTTCTGATATAGAAAACAACAAAGAGAAAAATGAAGAAAGTGTAGATATAAATAGATTAATTGAAGATATTTGCTACCTAGTAAAGAATTCAGCAGATGGTAAGGACATAAAAATAATTATTTCGGGGGAAAAAATACCTTGTGTTTTAGGTGATAAAGATAAATTTAAACAAATGTTAATAAATCTAGTGGACAATGCTATTAAATATACGGAAAGTGGAGGTAGTGTTACTATAGGTACAGAGCTTAAAGGAAACAAGTATATCATTTGGGTTCAGGATACTGGAGTGGGAATACCTAAGGAGCACATTGACAGACTATTTGAAAGATTTTACAGAGTGGATAAAGCAAGAAGCAGAGCTCAGGGTGGAACAGGGCTAGGTCTTGCCATAGTAAAACATATAGTTTTAGGTCTTAATGGAACTATAAATGTAGAAAGTGAAGTAGGAAAAGGAAGTAAGTTTATAGTAACAATACCCATGAAAGGGATGGATTAGTTATCCATCCTTTTTCCTTTTAAAATACAAGTATAGAATTGTGTGGCTATGAAGATAATAAAATATAGGAAACTATGTTAATTTTAATTAACATATCTATAATAATGCCTTAACCTTAGTGTATTATCATAATAACTGTAGATAACAATTAAAGAAAGTTCATAAATTAACTAGGAGGTTAGTGTAAATGAAAACTAAAAGTTTAAAGGCTATTATAGCTGCATTAACGATAACTGTTTTCACAGGTGTATTAACTGGATGTGGTAGTACAACCGAGAAGAGTGATGAAAACAAACCAAGTTCGAATACTGGAACAATAACAGCAGTTGGATCTACAGCATTACAACTACTTGTACAGGAAGCTGGAAAAAGCTATAGTACAAAGAATCCGGGAGCAAACATAAGCGTTCAAGGTGGAGGCAGCGGTACTGGTATAAACCAAGTAGTTGAAGGTGCAGTTCAAATTGGTAATTCCGATGTAACTGCAGAATCAAAATTAGGTAAAGATAAGGCTAAAGAGTTAGTAGATCATAAAGTTTGTGCTATAGGCTTTGCAATAGTTACAAATAAAGATGTAAAAGTAGATTCATTAACAAAGGCACAAATTGCAGATATATTTACAGGAAAAATAACTAACTGGAAACAAGTTGGAGGACAGGATTTAGCTATAAACGTAGTTAATAGACCTAAATCCTCAGGGACTAGAAGCACATTTATTGATACTATAATGGACGGAAAAACAGAGAAAGAAGGATTAGGAACTACTCAGGACTCCAGTGGAAGTGTTGAAAAAACAATTACATCCACTGAAGGATCTATTAGTTATCTGGCGCTATCATATTTAACTGGTGAAAAAAAAGCTAATTTAAAACTAATAAAAATTGATAATGTAGAAGCTACAAATGAAAATATAATAGCTAAAAAATATCCTTTCTGGTCATATGAACATATGTATACGAAGGGAGAACCAGCAGGATTAACAAAGTCCTTTATTGATTATATGATAAGTGATGAAAATAAGGCATTAGTAGAAAAGCTGGGATATATTCCAATGAGCAATTTAAAATAAGCATATAAGGCTGGTTGCAAGATGCAGCTGGCCTTATTGTGTTAAATTTTTATTAGAGGTAGGTAATTATGAAAAAAAAGAAGTTTTTAAATCAAGTGAAAAATGAATACATTGGAAAAGGTTATGCTATATTTTGCGGAATATTAATAGTATTTTTAACTTTAACTATAATATTTTTTATAGCTTCAAAGGGTTTAAATACTTTTACAAAAGATAAATATTCAATTTTTCAGTTTTTATTTTCTACAAAATGGGTTCCAGAAGGAGAAGTACCACAGTTTGGTGCAGCTGTATTTATTGTAGGTTCCATGCTGGTATCATTAGGTGCGGTATTTATTAGTGCCCCTGTAAGTATAGCTTTAGCAATTTTTATAAATTATATATCCCCTAAATTAGGAGAAAAAGTATTACAACCGGCTTTAGAGTTATTCATAGGAATACCTTCAGTTGTATATGGCTGGATAGGTATAACGGTATTATTACCTTTTATAAAGAAGAATTTTGGTGGTCTTGGATTCAGCTTACTAGCAGGTATATTGGTTTTGAGTGTTATGATACTGCCCACCATATCTAGTATATCTGTGGATGCACTAAAGTCTGTTCCTAAGGATTATCTGGAGGCTTCCTATGGATTAGGTGGTACCAGATGGCAAACTATAAGCAGGGTTGTGCTGCCTTCTGCCAAGAGTGGAATACTAACAGCTATTGTTTTAGGACTTGCTAGAGCCTTTGGAGAGGCTTTGGCGGTACAAATGGTAATAGGAAATTCTATAAAGCTGCCAAACAGTCTTTTAAGTCCTACAACTACATTAACCTCCATATTAACTATGGATATGGCTAATACTGTTACGGGAACCATGTGGAATGATGCCCTTTGGAGTTTATCATTAATTCTTTTAGTGGTTTCATTTATATTCATATTAGTATTAAGAGCTATTGGCAGAAGAGGTGAAATTAAATAATGAATGCAAAGGTTAAAGATAAAATATTTACTGTGGTACTATATATTATATCTACGTTGGTTGTGCTATTACTGGCAGCTTTAATAGGATACATATTGATAAGAGGGGTAAGATATTTAACCACTAGCTTCTTGTTTGGAAATCCAAAGGTAGGAGAAGCCGGAGGGGGTATAGGACCTCAGTTATTTAATTCTTTTTATATGCTTATTATTTCTTTAGCAATAACAATTCCTTTTGGCATAGGAGCAGGAATCTATCTTGCGGAATATGCAAAGGAAGGTAAAATATTAAATATTATAAGATTGTGTATAGAGACTATGGCTTCATTACCTTCCATAGTAGTAGGACTTTTTGGATTTTTAGTTTTCGTTAAGTCTACCCATTGGGGATTTACGCTTTTATCTGGTGCTTTAGCCATAGGGATACTTAATTTGCCATCTTTAACTAGAGTTAGTGAAAATGCCATAAGGGCAGTTCCATCAGGGGTAAAGGAGGCTAGTCTTGGATTAGGAGCCACCAAATGGCAGACTATAAGAAGGGTAATATTACCATCATCTATGCCTCAAATACTTACAGGTGTAATATTAGCTGGAGGAAGAATATTTGGTGAAGCAGCAGCTCTTCTATATACTTCAGGAATGAGTGCGCCATCTTTATCCTTTTCTATGAATAACCTTTTTACAAGCGGTTCTCCTTTTAATTTAATGAGACCTGCTGAAACCTTAGCTGTTTATATATGGCAGGTAAATTCAGAAGGAATGGTACCAGATGCAACTAGAATTGGAGATGGAGCTTCAGCGGTGCTGATAATTATGGTTTTATTATTTAATATATTAGCCAGAGTTATAGGTAATAGAATATATGAGCATTATACAGGTAAAAAATAGGGAGGAAAATTAATGAGTATTATAGAGGTTAAGGACTTAGATTTATATTATGGCAGTATGCAGGCTTTGAAAAAAATAAATCTTAATATAGAGAAAAATGCAGTTACAGCGCTTATAGGACCTTCAGGCTGCGGTAAGTCAACCTTTTTAAGAACAGTAAATAGAATGAATGATCTTATTGAAGGAGTAAAAATTAAAGGAAATGTCTTCTTTGAAGGAAAGGATATATATAAAGATTTTGATGAAATAGAACTAAGAAAAAGAATAGGCATGGTGTTTCAAAGACCTAACCCTTTTCCTATGTCCATATATGATAATATAGCTTACGGGCCTAGAATACATGGCTTAACAAATAAAAGCAAGCTAGATGAAATAGTAGAAAAAAGTCTACAGGGGGCAGCCCTTTGGGATGAAGTAAAGGATAGATTAAAGAAAAATGCATTAGGACTTTCTGGTGGACAACAGCAAAGACTTTGTATAGCTAGAACCCTTGCAGTGGAGCCAGAGATACTTCTAATGGATGAACCTACTTCTGCCCTAGACCCTATATCCACTTCAAAGGTGGAAGAGCTTATGGATACATTAAAAGAAAAGTATACAGTTATAATTGTTACTCATAATATGCAGCAGGCAGGAAGAATATCAGATTATACTGCATTTTTCCTCAATGGTGAAGTTATTGAATTCGGGAAAACAGAGGATATATTCTATAAACCTAGAGATAAAAGAACGGAAGATTATATTACAGGAAGATTTGGTTAATGCTATAATAAATTTATAAAGGGTATTATAAATAATAAAAGAGGTGATTTTTATGTCAAGAAGTACTTTCGATTTACATCTAGAGGCATTGCACAACTATGTACTAAGAATGGGAAGTATTGTAGAAAAACAAATTCACGATTCAACAGAAGCTCTCATCACACATAATGTAAAATTAGCCCAAAAGGTAATAAAAGATGATGATTTAGTGGATAATTTGGAAAAGGAAATAGAGGATAGATGTATAAAACTTATTGCTACAGAGCAGCCTTTAGCCAAGGATTTAAGAATGATATTTACTGCCACTAAAATTATAACAGATTTGGAGAGAATGGCAGACCATGCTGTGGATATTGCTAAAATTGGTATAATGCTAAAGGATGAAAAGTTTATTAAACCATTGATAGATATACCTAAAATGTCAGGCTTGGTAAAGGACATGATAAGAGAAGGTTTAGATGCATATGTAGAGGGTAATGTGGATAAGGCATATTCAGTATGCAAAAAAGATGATGAAATAGATGCTATATATCGTGGGGTTTTCAAGGAAATGCTGCCTATTATGGCCAATGACCAAAGCACAATTAATCAAGCAACTCAATTTTTATTTATCTGCAAATACTTAGAAAGAGTGGCAGACCATGTAACCAATATATGTGAGTGGACAATTTATTTAGTTACAGGAGAGATTATGGATTTGAATGAATAGAAGCTTAATTAACAATTGAAAATTAAAATTAAATTTTATGGGATAAAATGCAATATAAAGGCTTATATCTTATTTAGGATATAGACCTCATTTTATTTCATGACCTATAAGTATAATGTATATAATAAGATATAATAATCAAAACTTAGACATTTTATACTATAATTTTATGTTCAAAATTGTCGTAATATATGATATACTTTTAAAGGTAATAAAAAATCTATGCTTTAGGAGGAATAAAATGTTTAAAAAGCCCCAAAAGGAAGATAAATTTTTTGAATTATTTGATAAGGTTGCAGAAACATCTTTAAAGGCAGCAACTATGTTAGATGAACTTTTAAATGATTTAAGCCATAGTGAGGAAAAACTTAAGGAGCTAAAGGATGTGGAGCATGAAGGAGATAATCTTCAGCATCAAATACTTGAGCAACTAAACCAAACTTTTTTAACTCCATTTGATAGAGAAGACATATACACAATAGCTAAATATATGGATGATATTATTGATTATATAGAATCAACAGCAAGCCGATTTGTTATGTTTAATGTAAATTATTCTACGGATGAGGCTAAAAGCTTAGGAAAGATGATTTTAGGATGCTGCAAAGAATTAATAGCATTAATGAAAGAATTTAGAAACATGAAAGAGAATAAAGATCTTAAAAAATCAATAATTGAAATAAATAGACTTGAAACTGAAGGAGATAAGGTTTCTAGGGGCGCAATTAGAAACATATTTAATGGCAACATAGAAGTCCTTGAGGTTATAAAGTGGAGAGAGATATACCAATTCTTAGAAGATACATTAGATGTTTGCGAAGATGTAGCAAATGTTGTTGAAGGGGTAGTTATGAAAAATGCTTAATGGTAGTTTAGAATTAACAATAGCAATAGTTATTATAGCTTTAATTTTTGATTTTTTTAATGGATTCCATGACAGTGCTAATGCTATAGCTACATCTGTATCTACAAGAGTTCTTACAATGAAAGAAGCAGTTTTAATGTCTGCATTTTTTAATTTTCTAGGAGCCTTTATGAATGTTAAAGTTGCAGAGACCATAGGCAAAGGTTTAATAGCCCCTACTAGCATTACTCAATACGTAGTTATAGCAGGACTATTAGCAGCAGTTATATGGAATATAATAACTTGGTATTATGGAATTCCCAGCAGTTCCTCCCATGCATTAATAGGTGGACTTATAGGAGCGGCAATTACTTTTTCTAAAAGTATTTCAGTAATATACTGGGCGAACTTTTTTTGGAAAGTAGTATTATGGTTATTCTTATCCCCAATTATAGGATTTATTATGGGTTATATTTTTATGAAGATATTAAATTATCTATTGAAAGATAAAAAACCATCTTGGGTAACTAGATTTTTCTCTAAGGCTCAAATAGCCTCAGCTATGCTTATGGCATTGAACCATGGTGGAAACGATGCGCAAAAATCCATGGGAGTTATAACCATGGCTCTTGTCAGTGCAGGAGTTATATCACAGTTTAGTATACCTCTATGGGTAAAAATTGGCTGTGCAACGGCTATGGCTATAGGAACTATGACAGGTGGTAAAAAGATTATAAAGACTATGGGACATAATATGGCAAAACTTGCACCGGTAAATGGTTTTGCAGCAGAAACAGGAGCGGCACTTGTAATATTTATAGCTACAATGTTTAAAGCACCAGTAAGCACTACCCATATTATTTCAACTTCAATTATGGGTGTAGCGGCATCTAATAGAATGTCCTCAGTAAGATGGATATTAGCAAAGAATATTGTACAAGCTTGGGTTATAACTATTCCAGTTTGTGCGGTGATTGCAGCTATTGTAGCTTCTATAATTAGGATAGCTTAAAAAACAACTCCTTTTAGGGAGTGTTTTTTTTATAGAGAATAGATTACAGAACATAGTACTTTTTTCTAAGTAATTGACTAAATAATAAGATTAATGTAATATAACTAAAGGCAGATATTGAATTTTTTAGTTATAAAGTATAAGGTAGGAGTTGAATATATGAAAAATATAATATCTAAAGTACTACCTAATGGCTTAGGAGAAGAGGTAGGCATAGAAGTAGGGGATATACTTCTTACTATTAATGGAGAAGAAATAAAGGATATATTAGACTATAAATTTCTAATGGCAGATGAATATATAAATATTGAAATACAAAAAACTGATGGTGAGATATGGGAAATAGAGATTGAAAAGGATTATGAAGAGGGCTTAGGAGTGGAATTTCAAAAATCCATCATGGATGAGGCTAAAAGTTGTCATAATAAATGTATATTTTGCTTTATAGATCAACTTCCAAAAGGTATGAGAGAATCCTTATATTTTAAGGATGATGATTCAAGATTATCCTTTTTACAAGGAAACTTTGTAACCTTAACTAATATGAAGGACGAAGATATAGATAGAATAATTAAATATAGAATAAGTCCAATAAATGTATCTGTTCACACTACAAATCCAGAACTAAGAAAACAAATGCTAAATAACAGATTTGCAGGAGATATATATGAAAGATTAATAAAGCTTAGTAAAGCTTCTATAAGCATTAACTGTCAAGTGGTATTATGCCCTGGAATAAATGATGGTGAGGAACTTATAAAAACTGTAGAGGATTTATATAAACTTTATCCTAGTATTGAAAATGTAGCCGTAGTTCCTGTAGGAATTACTAAATACAGAGAAGGACTTTTCAATTTTAAGCTCTTTGACAAAGAAAGTGCATCCAGAGAAATAGAAAATATAAAGGCTCTCCAAGATAAATATATTAAAGAAATAGGAATTCCTTTTGTAAGACTTTCCGATGAATTTTATGTTACTGCAGGAGCTAAAATACCTGCAAGTGAATTTTATGAGGATTTCAATCAGTTAGAAGATGGAGTAGGCATGATAAGAATTTTTAGAGACAATATAGATAAAGATTTGGAAAGACTTGCAAGAAATAAAAGAGGTAAATTTACCATGATCACTGGTAAAAGTGCCTATGAAGAAGTATTTGCTGCGTCTAAAAAAATAGAAAATGTGAATAATAAAATAGAAATATATGTAGCAAAAATTATAAATAACTTTTTTGGGGACACTATCACTGTAGCAGGATTAATAACTGGTAAAGACATTATGGAACAGTTAGAAAAACACCAAGTGGGAGATTATATTATTATACCTAAAAATATGTTAAGATCAGGTGATACAGTATTTTTAGATGATATTACTATAGAAGATTTAGAAAAGCATTATGATAAAAAAATTATTGTCTGTGAATACACAGGTGAAGATCTTATTGAACTAATAAATAAGTATAGTAAGGAGGAATAACAAATGGCAAAACCAATAGTAGCAATTGTAGGAAGACCTAATGTAGGTAAGTCCACATTATTTAATAAATTAGCTGGGAAAAGAATTTCCATAGTAGAAGATACACCAGGGGTAACAAGGGACAGGATATATGCTGAGGCAGAATGGTTAAAGTATAACTTTACTATAATAGATACAGGTGGTATTGAACCAGAAAGCGATGATATAATAGTATCTCAAATGAGAAGACAGGCACAGATTGCTATAGAAACTGCAGATGTTATTTTATTCTTAGTTGATGGTAAAGATGGAATAACTCCAGCGGATAGTGAAGTTGCTTTAATGCTTAGAAAGAGTAAAAAACCAGTGGTTTTAGTAGTAAATAAAGTAGATAGACTTAATGAAGAAGACAATGCTTATGAATTCTATAACTTAGGTATTGGAGATCCTGTTGCCATATCAGCTACACAGGCTTTAGGACTTGGAGACATGCTTGATAGATTAGTAGAACATTTTGATGAAGTTATGCTAGGTGAAGAAGATGATGAATATATTAGAATAGCTTTTGTAGGAAGACCAAATGTAGGAAAGTCCTCCTTAATAAATAAGCTTTTAGGAGAAGAAAGAAATATAGTAAGCGATATTCCTGGAACTACAAGAGATGCAGTAGACAGTTACCTGGAAACAGAGGAAGGTAAATTTATATTAGTAGATACAGCGGGTATAAGAAGAAAAGCAAAAATTAAAGATGAAATAGAAAGATATAGTGTGGTTAGAACTTATGCAGCCATCGAAAGAGCTGATTTATGTATACTAATTATAGATGCTAAATCAGGTATTAGTGAGCAGGATAAAAAGATCATAGGCTATGCTCACGAAATGAGTAAAGCTATAATGGTTGTAGTTAATAAGTGGGACTTAATTGAAAAAGAAACAAATACCATGAATAAATTTAAAAAGGATTTACAATGTGAATTAAGCTTTATGTCCTATGCTCCATATCTATTTATATCAGCTAAAACTGGTCAAAGGGTACATAAAGTATTGGAATTAGCTAAACAGTGCTATGATAATTACAATAAGCGTATAAAAACTGGAGTATTAAATGATGTTATCAGTAAAGCTGTTATGATGAAAGAACCACCAGTAGTGGCTTTAACAAGACTTAAAATATACTATGTAACTCAAATTGGAACTAAGCCTCCAACTTTTGTGTTCTTTGTAAATAATCCAGAGGCTCTGCACTTTTCTTATGAAAGATATTTAGAAAATCAATTAAGAGAAAGCTTCGATTTCTCAGGTACAGGTATTAAGATGGAATTTAGGGAAAGGAAGGATAGGTAATGGAGGAGAAAATCACCTTCATTGGTGGGGGAAGCTTTGGAACAGCATTAGGAATAATGCTTGGTAAAAAAGGATTTAAGATAAGCATTTGGGACAGAAGCACATCTGTAGTAGAAGATATCAATGTAAAGCGTGAAAATATAAAATATGTACCTAATGTAGTGATTCCAGCTAATATAACTGCATTTAATGATATAAAAGAGGCCATAGGGGATAATAGATATGTAGTACTTTCTGTACCTTCCCATGTTATAAGGAAAATATGTAAGAATATAAAACCTTTTATACATAAGGATACAGTAATAGTAACCATAGCAAAAGGTATAGAAGAGGAAACAGGGGAAAGACTTTCACAGGTTATTAAGGAGGAATTGCCCAATAATCCAGTGGTAGTCCTCTCAGGGCCTAGTCATGCAGAGGAAGTTGCTCAGGATATGCCAACTACCGTGGTGGTAAGTTCTGAAAAAATGGAATATGCCGAGGAAATACAAGAATTATTCATGACCAGTAAATTTAGAGTATATACCAATGATGATATTATTGGAGTAGAAATAGGTGGCGCGGTGAAAAACATAATTGCACTGGCTGCAGGAATATCTGATGGTATTGGCTACGGTGATAATGCAAAAGCAGCATTAATGACTAGAGGAATGAGGGAAATTATAAGAATTGGTGAAGCTATGGGGGGTAAAAAAGAGACTTTTTCAGGGCTCACAGGTATGGGGGATTTAATAGTTACCTGTACTAGTATGCATAGCAGAAACAGGAGAGCTGGTATTTTAATAGGCAAAGGAGCCTCCAGCGAAGAAGCTATAAAAGAAATTGGTATGGTGGTAGAGGGAATAAGAGCTTGCAAGGCTTTCTATGAATTAAAAGAAAAATTACAAGTATCCATGCCCATAACAGATGTTTTATATAAGGTACTCTTTGAAGGAAAAGATCCTAAATATGGAGTATATGAGTTGATGACAAGAGATAAAAAGAGCGAAATACACTAGTAAAAAAGCGAGTATGAATTGTTATAATTTATACTCGCTTTTTTCAGAGTATAAAGTATAGATTTATTCTTTATTCTTTGTCATTTATTATTTAAAAAAGTTGTGTGACAACTTTTTATTAGTAATATTTCAAAGGATTTAAAAATATATATATAGTGTTAATATTAGAATTATGGGAGGATATATTATCTTGGAAAATTTTGATATATACAAGGATATAGCAGAAAGAACACAAGGGGATATTTATGTTGGTGTTGTAGGACCAGTTAGAACAGGTAAGTCTACCTTTATTAAAAAATTCATGGAACTTATGGTAATTCCTAATATTGATAATGATTTTAAGAAAAAAAGAGCTCAAGACGAATTACCACAAAGCTCCTCCGGAAAATCAATTCATACCACGGAACCTAAATTTGTGCCTAATGAAGCTGTAGAAATTATGTTAAAAGAGGGAGCAAAGTTTAAGGTTAGAATGGTAGATTGTGTAGGCTATATAGTAAAAAGTGCTTCAGGATACATGGATGGAGAAAAAGCTAAAATGGTTACAACTCCATGGTATGATTATGAAATCCCCTTTGAAGAAGCAGCTGAAATAGGAACAAAAAAAGTTATAAATGAACACTCCACCATAGGTTTACTTGTAACAACAGATGGAACTATTACAGATATACCTAGAGAAGACTATGTAGAAACAGAGGAAAGAGTAGTAAATGAGCTGAAGGATATAAACAAGCCTTTTATCATTATATTAAATTCTAGAAATGCTTATGATCCTAAAACCATAGAATTAAGAAAAGAATTAGAAGAAAAGTATGATGTTCCAGTACAGGCAATTGATGTACTTAATATGAAAGAAGAAGATATAACAAATGTGTTTAATAGAGTACTTAAAGAATTCCCAGTTAAAGAAATTAACATAGATATGCCTGAGTGGATAGAAAAATTGAGCGGAGATCATTGGCTAAAGATAAATTTTTTAAATTTGGTAAAAGAAATGTGCAAAAACATATACAAGGTAAGAGATATAAATAAGACTTTAGATAGTTTCAAGGAATTCGAATTCCTAGGACCCACCACACTAAATGAAATGAACATGGGAGAGGGAACTGCAAGGGTAAATCTACTGCCTAAATCAGGTTTATTCTATAAGATTTTAGGAGAAATCTGCAATAGGGAAATAAAAGACGAAAATGAGCTTATGGCTATAATGGAAGATATGAATACTGCAAAAGTGGAATATGATAAGGTAGCCCAGGCACTAAAAGATGTTAAAGAAACAGGCTACGGATTAGTACCTCCTCAATTAACTGAAATGAGATTAGAGGAACCTGAAATTGTAAAGCAAGGCAATAGGCGTGGCGTAAAATTAAAGGCTAGTGCGCCATCATTACATTTTATAAAAGCGGATATAGAGACAGAAATTTCACCTATCATGGGCACAGAAAAGGAAAGCGAAGAATTAGTAAATTCCTTATTAGAGCAATTTGAAAATGATCCATCTAAGATATGGCAGAGTAACATGTTTGGTAAGTCTCTTGAAATATTAGTAAAAGAAGGACTTCAAAACAAACTGTATAGAATGCCTGAAGATGTACAAGTAAAGATTCAAAAAACTCTACAAAAAATAATAAATGAGGGTAATGGTGGACTTATTTGCATTATTCTCTAAACATTATTCAAGCTTTATGCAGTATTTTTATAGACTACTGCATAAAGCTTATAAGCAATATATTGATTTTATAGAAAATTATGATATACTAAATTTGTTAACTGGGTATGGCGCAGATGGTAGCGTGCATGTATGGGGTGCATGAGGTCGCAAGTTCAAATCTTGTTACCCAGACCATAGAAATCAAGGGTTGTAGAAATACAGCTCTTTTATATTTTAATTTAACGGGAGAAAATAGTATCCCACAATATTCTACCTTTATAATATAATTAGGATTATCGGCTCTTATCAAGGAGACGGTTTTGTAGTATAGTGAAATGAAAACTAGAGGTATAAAAAGGGGGCTGTAATATTATGTAACATCGAATGAAAACCCACCGACTTACTGAACAACAAATGGATCAACTGCTTGAGCGAGTACAAACCGGAAGTTTTGCGACCCTTAACGCTGATGGTACACCATATATCACTCCAATGCACTTTTTGCACATGGGTTGCCAAAGGGTAAAAAGCTTGACAATATTGCCCATGACCCACGAATAGAGTTTTCTGTTTATGAAATGGATAAATTATTGCTGAATTCTGATGGAAATCCATGTGATACAAATACAAAATATGAAAGTGTCATTATTTCCGGTACTGCAAAACTTGTTGATGATATTAATGAAAAAGAAGTTATACTGAAAAACTGAAAAAAATCATGGAAAAATACACACCTCATTTAGCAAGTAAGAAACTCCCCATTAACATGGTTAAAGGTACGGCGGTAATACAAATTGATATAACGGAAATCACCGGGAAATACTATTCGGAGTAACAAGTGGAGTTTAAGTGCAAGTCATAGCATTAGAATAGCAAAAGATGAGAGAAAGGAATAAGGCTTTGTGTAAAATAGTTTTACATAAAGTCTTATTTATTTTGTGGGGAAGTATGGAAGTAATATGTGATAACTGTAAAAGAGATCTTCAGGTATAAAGCTTAAAAAACTGTAGTTTTAAGGTAGTAAATTTTTAAAAACACCAAAATTCATCAAAACTTGGCATTTATCTTTATAAATTCTTGTTAAAATAACTTATAAAGATAACATATTAGATTTTTCAAGTTAGTTTCGTAAACCTCCTACTTTTAGACTTTGACTTTCTTTGACCATTGATTTATTATATAAGTATAAATTAAATAAGAGTTAGGAGGAGTTAAAAATGTTTGAGATGATACCTTTTAGTAGAAATAATTTAAATAGAAAAGAGGATTTCTTTTCACCATTTTGGAATAATTTCTTCGATGATGATTTCTTTCCAACAATGCACAACTTACAGGGAAACATTAGGGTGGATTTAAAAGAAACAGATGAAAACTATGTAGTAGAAGCAGACCTTCCCGGAATTAAAAAAGACGATATAAATATAGAGTTTAATAACAATTATCTAGTAATCAGTGCAAAGCGTGATGATTCCGCAGAGGATAAAAATGAAAATTATGTTACACGAGAAAGACACTATGGAGAGTTTAAGAGAAGTTTCTATACAGATAATGTAGATGAAAGCAAAATAGATGCTTCATTTAACGATGGTGTTTTAAAGATTATTCTTCCAAAATTAAATAAAGGCAAGGATGAAAAGAAAAAAATTGATATCCATTAGAAATGTAACTAAAGCATATTAAATTGAATGGGGCTGTGGTACTAAGGAATTGTAGTATTATTCTTAATGCCACAGCTCAATTTATGAATTAATTACGATTATAAGTATTATCTTAAGCTAGTCATCGCTTGTACAACCACTTATACAGTGAATATGACCCTTTGCAGGTTTTACTGTAGTCTCAAAGTAGTGATAATGACGTCCATTTGGAAGCATGATTGCTGGACCTGTTTTTGTTATATAACAATGCTCATGACCATATAACTTTGGTTAAAACGTGATTACCGTGGTAGGTGAAATCTTTCTTCATATTTTACATTACATAAAAACCTACACCATGGGCATCATAAACTTAAAGGAGAGATGGCTATGAGTAATAAACTGACTGTAACTAAGAAGAAAATGGCTGCTTTGGGTTTAGAGAAAACTAAAAATGGAGATTACGATTATATAGATCCTAAAGAAAGGAATAGATCAAAATATAACCCTGTTAGAAAAGATCAAAAATAATAAATACATGAGTAGGATAACATAATAATTATAGTTGCATATTTTATGAAGAATGAGGCAAGAAATCTATGAAAGTTTTTAAAAGAATTTTAATTTTTATTCTAATAACACTAATTATAAAACCGTGTGAATGTAAAGCCATGCGTGATGACAAGATAACTGTACTTATGTACCACTCTGTAGGGTATGAAAAAAATAATGGCTTAAGAATGTCTGAAGAACAATTTAGGAAACAAATGAAATACATAAAAGACAATGGATATACTGCATTAACCCTGGATGAACTATATAGTTATTTTATAGAAAATAAGCCTATACCCAAAAAATCTTTGGTTATAACTTTTGATGATGGATACCTGGATAATTATAAGTATGCATATCCCATACTAAAAGAATTTAATCTTAAAGCAACAATATTTGTTATTGCAGATAATATAGATAAAGATAATAGATCTATGAATTCAGGACAGCTTAAAGAACTACAAAGCAACGGAATAGATATACAAAGTCATACTTTAAAACATGAAGAGCTGAATAAACTTTCTTATGAATTACAACTGAAAACCTTAAAAGAATCAAAGCAGGTTATGGAGAATATATTAGATAAAAAAGTAAATTATATAGCATATCCTTATGGCAAATATAACGAGGATACAATAAGGGCGGCAAAAGATGCAGGATATATTATGGGGTTTGTAACGGGAGGAAGAGTTGCCAAAAAAGATGATGGAATATATACTGTGCATAGGATAGGGGTAGTTGCTGGAGATGGAATGGATGTGTTTATGGGAAGATTACATCAGTAATTGATAGAATGCAATCTCCCCTTTATAACTTATTTACTTTCATTGTTTTCAAATCTGCAGTGTCCTGTAATAGGTGCTCCCTTAGAATATTTAACTAGTGCGTCTTCTTCTCTAATAGGTTGCCCTAAATTATGTATAATATATGGCGCACCTTTCCTAGCACCTATGAAAATATCGGTGTAATCATCTATACCATTTTTATTGTGATCATTTTGACTTTTTGTAGTTTTAATACCGAATTTCATAATTAATTTGATATTTTAATAAACATGGGAAAAGTCTAATGATTAAGGTGTATAATAATCATAATATTTACGAAAAATGATGCAATAGAAAATGGAGGAATGGACTATGAAATTTAAGAAGCTAGTATCTATTGTAAGCATAATCATGCTTGCAATTGGAACTTTAACAGGTTGTGGAACTAGTAAACCTAAAACAAGTGAAAATAATATTTCAACAAAAACCGATATAGTTGTAATTGGCGCAGGAGGAGCAGGACTATCTGCAGCAGTAGAAGCTAAAAATGCAGGGGCAAATGTTATAGTTCTTGAAAAAATGCCAATGGTAGGGGGAAATACTCTGAGGGCAACTGGAGGAATAAATGCAGCAGGGACTAAATTTCAAAAAGAAAAAAATATAAAAGACAGTGTTGACAAATTTTATGAAGATACAATGAAGGGTGGATATTATAAAAATGATCCTGAATTAGTTAAAGTATTGACCTCTGAAGCAGCAGGAGCAGTAGAATGGTTATCAAATTTAGGTGCAGATTTAACGGATGTGGGAAGACTTGCTGGAGCAAGTAATGATAGAGCTCATAGACCTGCTGGTGGTGGAGAGGTGGGTTCAGAAATAGTAAAGACTTTGAAAAAAACAGCAGAAGATAAAAAAATTGACATAAGGCTTAATAACAAAGCATTAGAAATACTAACAGATGACAAAGAAAACATAAAAGGGGTAAAAGCATCAAATGAAGAGGGGAAAGAATATACCATAGATGCAAAATCGGTTATTATTACTACTGGTGGTTTTGCAGCTAATGAAGAAAAAGTTGTTAAATATAATCCTAGTTTAAAGGGCTTTGGTACAACAAACCAGCCAGGAGCCACTGGAGATGGAATTGATATGGCAGAAAAATTAGGAGCAGATCTTATACAAATGGATCAAATACAAACTCATCCAACGGTGGATACTAAAACAGGTATGATGATTACTGAGGCAGTAAGGGGAAATGGAGCTATACTTGTAAACCATGATGGAAAGCGTTTTATAAATGAGTTGGCTACAAGAGATGTAGTATCCAAAGCAACACTTGATGAAAAAGGGAAAACCGCATATCTTTTATTTGATGATAATGTTAGAAAAAGCTTAAAAGATATAGAAAGCTATATAAATATGGATATAGTGGTACAGGGAGATTCTGTAGAAGACTTGGCTAAAAAGATTAATATAAAGCCGGACATATTGAAGAAAACAGTTAATGATTACAATGAATTTGTAAAAAATAAAAAGGATGCTGAATTTAATAGAGAGGATATGCCACGTTCCTTTGGAAATAGCAAATACTATGCCATTGAAGTTGCACCAGCTGTTCATTATACTATGGGTGGTATAAAAATTAATAAAAATGCTGAAGTAATAGATAAATCAGGTAAGGTTATAAATGGACTTTATGCTGCCGGAGAAGTTACCGGAGGCGTTCAAGGTGGAAATAGACTTGGAGGAAACTCTTTAGCAGATATAATTGTTTTTGGTAGAATAGCAGGGAAAAATGCAGCAAATTTTGTGAAATAGATTTTAACTAATGGGGGAATATATGATGAAAAAAATAATTATAGCAATGATAATTGTTTTAACTCTGGGAACAGCTCTCATAGGGTGTGGATCTGAAGGAGCATATAAGGATGGAGAATACAAGGCAAAAGAAAAATCACGCAGCGGGGAATTGTACATAACTGTAGAAGTTTCAAAAGGAAAAATAAAAAACATAAAGGTTGATTCAGAAGAAAAAGATAATGGAATTTTAGAGGGAGTAAAAAGTGCATTAATTCCCAAAATAATAAAGAAACAATCTACAGAAGGAGTAGATGCAGTTTCAGGAGCTACAATATCAAGTAATGCAATATTAAAAGGTGTAGATGATGCTTTAGCTAGGGCTAAGGAATAAGGAGTACTCTTTTTAGATCATAGAGTAGGATTTTTGCGAAAAAACCCTGCTCTATGATGTTATTATTTTTAAATTTTGATTTATGGGCTGTTTATATGCTATAGTGGATAATACATTTGTTATGTTCAATTGCTTCTTTATCAAATAGAGGTTATTTTTTCTTCATCAGAACTATCCAAAGGAATGATTTGCCAAATACGCTTTCGTCAGAGGACTCTTTCATTTCTCTAAATTCAATTATTTCAAAATATGGTTCTAAAATTGTTTTTAATTTATATTTAGAAAATCCAAGTCCACCATGCATTGAACAATCTCTATATACATCATAATCAGATATGTTTGCACCACCTTTTAAATTGAAACACGCCATTGCAAAATATCCATCTTGTTTTAAATACTTTAGAATAGTATTTAAATATTGATTTCTTTTATGTGGTTTTATGTGATGAAAACATCCAGCATCATAGATAAAATCAAAACTCTCTGGTTCATCTTTAAAATCAAATACTGATTGACATAAGAAACTTATTTCCAGAGATTTTTCATTTGCCATTTGTTTTGCCCACTCAATAGAAGTTTTAGAAAAATCTACCCCATAAACCTTAAATCCTTTTTGTGCAAGATACAAAGAGTTTCTGCCGTTTCCGCAGCCAATATCAAGCGCCTTTCCTTGCTTTAATAACCCTCTATTAAAGTATGAAATAAGGTTTTCATCAGGACTATTCTTAAAAAATGGAATTGGTTTTTCCTTGGTAGCATAAAAATTACTCCACCATTCATTATCTCGTCTTTCTAATAGATTATCTAACATAATAGGAATATCATTTTCTGTCCTGATAATCTCTGAATTAATCCTATCTAACATTACTAATCCCCCTATACATTAAATATATTAACTTATATAATTATAAAATAAGGTGGAAAAGTTTTCAAATTTTCATAATTCGTCAATGGATGTAAATGAATTGCACCTCCAAATGGTAGACAAAATTGACTAACATTTAGAGGTGCATTGAGAATAGGGGTACGTTTATAATGAGAAACTTTAAAAAAAGTTTTTCACGCTATATTAGATAAAAACATTAAAATTTGATAATATTTAAAGAACTTAAAAATACTATTGTTAATAATATTGGAGTTACATACATCAATATATATCGATAAGCTGTAATAACACTCCTATTTTTAAGTTGTTCATTATTACTTAGTTCGTTAACTACAGAATTTTTCTTCACAAAGTAGCCTACAAATATGGCAATTAGAAGTCCTCCTACAGGTAACAATATATTTGATGATATAAAATCAAAAGTATCAAAGAAACTTCTACCAAAGAATACGGATACATTACCCAAAATACTTGCTTTGTCAGCAGATAATGTAGCTAAGGAACCTATTAATAATATTATAATTGCATTTAATATTACTGCTGTACTTCTCTTAAGACCTTTTTCTTCGGTGAAATAAGCAATTAACATCTCTACAATAGATATCATTGCTGTAGTAGCTGCAATTGCAGTTAAGCAGAAGAAAGCTACTAAAAGAATATTTCCAAAAGGTAATTTTGAAAATACCAATGGTATGGTCATAAACAATAAACCGGGACCTTGGTCAGGCTTCATACCAAATGAGAATACTGTAGGGAATATAGCAATACCTGCAAGTAAAGATACTATAGTATCAGCAACGGCTACTTTAGCTGATGTAGTAATTAAATTAGTGTCCTCTGTGAAATAACTACCATAAGTAACCATGGTTCCCATACCTAAGGAAAGTTTGAAAAAGGCTAGTCCCATTGCAGATAATATTACACCAGGGGTAATTTTTGAAAAATCAACCTTAAATAAAAACTTTAATCCTTCAGAAGCTCCAGGAAGAGTTAATGCTCTAATACCACATATAATTATTAGTACAAATAATAATGGAATAAGAGTTTTAGTAACTCTTTCTATACCTTTTTCTACACCTTTAATAAGAATTAATGATACTACTGTCATTGCAATGAATTGCCATACTAATGGAGGAAATGGTCCAACTACTGTTTTACCAAATAGTGCACCTGCAGAATCTGCAGTTATATTTACAAAGTCTCCTTTTATGGCCTTAAATACATAGGAGTAAACCCAGCCGGAAACACAAGAGTAAAAGAACATAATAAAATATCCAGCAAGAATACCGAAAATACCTATGCTTTTCCAAACAGGATTAGGGGATAATTGTCTTAAGGCTCCCATAACATTTTTATGAGTTTTTCTACCAATATAAAATTCACTTACCATAACAGGAATTCCAACAAATACTATACAGATAATATAAACTAATAAAAATGCTCCCCCACCATTTTCGCCTACAACATAAGGAAACTTCCAAATGTTTCCCAATCCTACCGCGGAGCCCAGTGCAGCAAAGAAAATCGCAATTGTGCCAGAAAAACTTTCTCGATTAGATTTTTCATTTTCCATTCTATAAGCAACCGTTACCAAAACTCTATAAAACTCTTTAAGAAGATTATATAAGTTTATAGTTTTGTTTTTTTCCTACTTCATAATGCCCGATTTTGCCAAAGCTACTTTCGCCTGTATAACACTCCATAGGCTTTGCTACCTTTTAAAGTAGTGAGTTGTAACGATTCCCCAATTTAGTTAATCTTTTAAGTGATTATACTAAACCATAGTTTGCAAGGTTGTAACTAGCATTTTTATCTCTATCGCAAATAAAACCACAACTACATTTATAAATTCTATCTGAAAGTTTTAAATCCTTCTTGATAGTACCACAATGGCTGCAAGTTTTACTTGAAGGATAAAATGCAGGCACTTGAACAAATTTAATACCATTCTTTTCACATTTATATTTTATTTGATTAAGAAATATATTAAATCCTTGCTCTGCTATTGTCTTTGATAAGTGTTTATTCTTCATCATATTAGATACTTTTAAATCCTCCATAACTATCCTATATGGTTTGGCTTTCACCATTTTGAAAGTAGTTTGGTGTATATGATTAAATCTAATATTTTTAAGTTTACTATGAAGTTTTTTAATCTTCTTTTCAAGTTTTGCAATGCTCTTAGTTTTTTGGTAACTCTCTCCTTTCTTATTCATAATATATTTTCTTGAACATTGTCTTTGAAGCCTTTTTAACTTTTTACTTAGTTTTTTAACTTTATTTGTTTTATTAATATTCTTAGTATCTAATTCATCTATATTTGTTATTGCTAATTGAGATATTCCTAAATCTATTCCTAAGCTAAAATCATTTAATTTAACAGTTTTAATATTAGCTTCAATACCTACTGAAAGTACCCATACTCTACCATTAAAATATACTCTAGGATTTTCAAACTTTGTTATAGTAGTTAAATCAATGTCATAATCCGCCTTACATTTAATCTTACCTATCTTTTCAAGATTAACAAAGTTATCTTGAAAATAAATTCTGTCATATCTGCTATAAAATCTAGGTTCTGATTTTTTTTTGCTTTTAAATTTAGGAAAGCCACTGCCATTAAAGAAATTTTTATACGCTTTATCTAAATCTCTAATGCTCTCTTTGAGTGTTGCATTAGATACTTCATATAACCACTCATAACCTTTGGTATTCTTTAAAACAGTTAATTCTTTACCCAAATCTGTAACCGATAGTTTTTTACTATTAAGTTCATAGCTATCTATTTGCCTGGCTAACGCCCAATTATAAACAAATCTCATACAGCCTATATGGCTTATACATTAAAATTATTTGCTCTTGTGTTGGATATAGCCTTATATTTAATGCTTTTATCATGTTTTATCACCTCACTTTGCTATTTATTATATCAGTATGTTCAATAACTTATTTTATATAATATTTCGAGGTGATTCTACTAGATAATTTTGAAGTCTATTAAAAAATAGTAGGCTTTTATAAACTCTTATATACTTTCTTTAACTGTTAACATGCCTCCCAATAATAGAAAAAGTAATTTATTAAGTAACAAATTATAGCATGAATTAGATGAGAAATCAATATATTTTGCAATAGTATATTTTAGAAATTTCATTTGTCAGTTAATTAGAAGGACGCAAATATTTTACCTAGAGATATATTAATGCCTATAATTACTTGCTCAGGAAATGTGGGGATTATATGGATTCTGCTAGCTGTTTATTTGTTATTAGATAAACCTTATAGAATGGTAGGAGCCATAGTATTGATAGCACTTTCAAGGTTATATTTGTATGTTCATTATCCAAGGGATGTTATAGCTGGAATAGTATTTGAATTATTATGTTCTAGACTAGTTATTTTTATGCTAAATTAAGACTAAATTTGGTTGATGTATACTGTAATAGAGAGTAAAATGATATGGTAATGTTTGTTGTAAAATTGAAAAAAAGTTAGCCTTATGTAGAATGAAAGACTAATTTAGGAGGAATAAAAAATGAATTTTGATAATGATGCTAAAGCTTGGGATACTGATGAGAGAATTAATAGAGCAAAAATAGTAGCAAATGAAATAAGCAATTCAATTAATATTAATAATGATTATTCTGCTATGGAATTTGGGTGCGGAACTGGTCTTATAAGTTTTAATCTTTATGATAAATTTAAAAGTATTACCCTTGTTGACTCATCTAAAGGTATGATAGACATATTGAAATCTAAAATTGATAAGTATAAATTAAATAATATGTTTCCTTGTTATTTAGATATAACTAAGGGAAATTCATTAAATAAAAAATTTGATGTAATTTATAATTCTATGGTATTGCATCATATTGATGATATTGAAGCTTTAATAAGAAACTTTTATGAATTACTTAATAAAGATGGATATTTGTGTATAGTAGATTTAAATGAAGAAGATGGCAGTTTTCATAAAGATCATCCAGATTTTCATGGGCATAATGGCTTTAATCAAGAGCATTTAAAAAGCATTTTGAGTAATGCTGGTTTTAAAGATGTAGAATCAAAAACATTTTTTTATAGTGAAAAAATTGTTAAAGGTGACAAAGTTCAGTATTCATTGTTTCTAATGAAGGGGAGAAAGTAGTGCTTTTTATAATAATATTTCACTTTATTTCAGCATTGAAGCATACTTCAACATAGAGCTCTTTTTAATGTAAACTTTTACTTTAATGGTATTAAGGATATTATTTATGGTGACTTTGAATCTGGTATGGCTAAATTTGGTGAATCAATTTTATTGCTACGAAAAAGTATTAAAATAGGGGTAATTTTATATGTATACTTGTGGTTTATGTAAAGATCGAAATTGTAAGAAGGGGAATTTTGAAAATCTTCCACTTAATTGCCCGTCTAATGAAAAGGATGAACAGGAAGAAGTTAAGAAGCTATTTTGGTTGAAAGTAAAGGATAGAGTTCTTGCCCATAATCCTATAGCAGCCCTATATCTTTCAGAAGGTTATTATGAATCAAAGCTTATCAGAAATCTTAAATAAGTGTAGTAGTGTAGCATTATAAATTAAACAAATTGTAAAAATGTAGCTAATCCATTTGCGGTGGGGCTACTATTTTTTTGAGATTTTTTCTATAAGCAACACTATTAATGTTAATAGTGCTATCAAGAATAATCCTGCTTGAAATAGTAACATTAAAACGTCGTTACTCATATGTATCACCTCTCTTCACAAAGGGATGAATGATACCAGTAGCCCACATTCAACTATATTGAATTGCACTAAGAAATTATAATATATGATTTATAAAAATTCTATAATTAAAATTAGGTTTAGATTTATTCAACTATCAAAGGAATAAAAGAAAATTGCTATAATATTTAAAGATAAAGAGCTATGTATAGTTTTTGCAAAGGGTCAGACCCCATAGCCATCATAAATAAATGATAATTAAACTTTTAAGGTCGATTATTATAAATAATATTAATAGAATAAAAAGATGATATAATATTACTAAGTTGATAAACAAGGTGCTAGACAAGTTGGTAAGACGCATTTTTCTTTTATACGAAAAATCATGGCCATTATCCGTGAACTAAAAACGAATTGGGTCACCTAAAGAATATCATGGAACACCCGGATTATGGCAATTTGTTATGTAGAAATCGTGCTTTGTTAGTAACATTTGCTGCAGTACAGGAAGGGTATATTATCAGAAAGGAAAGATTGGTGTAACCTATGAAAAAAGTAAAAATCACAGTGATGAAACAAACGGTCTATCAGGATTTGATAGATGAATACGAAAATCCCATAAAGCATGCCTGTGACGTGAAAGTCGGACAAGTATATATTGCCAATGGCTGGGAAAAGCCAAAGGGCATGTGTAACAGTGCATGGGAAAGTATGTCTACTTTCGTTATGACTCTTGCTCACGGTGGCGAAGATTTCTATGACGGCTGGATGAAGAATAAGAAGTCAGCAATGATTTCGTGTAATGATGGTTTCCGTCCGGTGAGTTTTTTGATTGAGACACTGGATGAGGATTCGGAATAATGGATAAACTTGAATTTAATTACATAGCACGAAGGGGAGAATCAAAATGGAAAACTGGTTTACACTGGATCAAATTGATACAGATACTCATATTATCAGCGAATACCGCCATTGGGAGGAGACGCACTGCTATCTGCTTGAAGGTGAAGATCGGTGCTTACTCATCTGACAATGGATACTATCCGCGGTATGGTTATAGACCGTTGCGATTTACCGGAAGGTTATGACATCAACACCTATAAGCTCTTTCAGGGAATACCAACGCGGGTACTACGTAACGGCGACACCATCGATTTGGGTGGGCGCGTAATCACTGCACTGCATACGCCGGGACATTCGCCGGGGCATTTATGTTTTTGGGAACCGCAACGTGGATACTTATTTACCGGCGATCTTATCTATAAGGACACGCTGTTTGCGTACTACCATTCCACCGACCCTCAGGCATATCTCACTTCGCTTGAAAAAATTGCGATACTACCCGTAAAAAAAGTATTTCCGGCTCATCACAGTCTGGACATTCAGCCGGAGATTCTGACTCGTATGCGAGACGCTTTCCGCCAGTTGAAAGACGTTGGTAACCTACATCATGGCAGCGGCACCTTTGATTACGGCGATTGGGCTGTCTGGCTGTGATGATATAAATTTCAATATATACAGTTGATGTAACATAATTTTGAGTTCAATTCTGTCGTATCTGTGGCTATAGGGTCTGACATTTTACAAAAATCAGGAGTGAAACAAACAGGCTCTGTTGCCATATATAGGACAACTACAACGTTATATAACGATAAATGATCATTTATATTGATAGGGCTACTTGATATGATGTCTATACTGATTAGGATAATAACAAGAAGTTAAAGTATATAAAATTTTATTAAGAAGTATGGTTAATTGTAATTAACTGCGAAGTAAAAACTATTCATATAATCTATAGACAAATAGGAATTTGGAGGTAATAAAGAAATGAAATTTAAATCAAGCCGGTTACCGTCTTTACCGAAAGATGTTAAATGGTATTGGGATCGATGTGTGCGAGAAAATATAGATTTCTCAAGAGTTGCCATAAATGAAAATCAAATTGATTTTACAAAGCCTGTTGATTACTTTGATCTTACAGATGGCGGTGCTGACAAGATCTCCTTTATAGGGAGACAGTTTGATTTTTTCGCACAGCAAGTTGCATTAGTGGAATTTGGATTGAATATATTTGGTAATTTAAACGCAGATACACAAATTGGTGTGTTGTTAAGCAGTGTTGAACATCTGAGTGCTGAAACGTCAGTATATGGTATGTATGCTACTTTCACATATATTGATAAGGCCGTTTATTGCGCCTTCACAATTTGTCTTGTGGATAAAGATATTGGCATGGAAATGGAAACTGCCGTTATTGAAATCAGTCAGGATGAAGAACCATATATTCAGCCTGTTTTCATCAGTGAGGAAGCTTTAGATTATTTGAACTATGATGACATTGCAAAGCTATCGTATTGGTTGGGAAACTTTTGGGTCGGAATTCAATATGAAATGAATAATCGACCAGAAGAGATTAGAGTAATAGAACAGCGAGGACAGATATCAGGTAATAATGGAGAGTATAAAAAAGATGACCATATTGTTTTAGTCAGAAGGATAGTCCCTGTTGATGAAGATGGAAATATAATTAAATACAGTGCTACTGGCTCTGGTCGCCAGTATAGTATTCCTGCATGGGGAGTCCGTGGACATGACAGAACCCTACCAGATGGTAGAGTGATACATGTTCTTCCTTACCGCAAAGGAAAAGAGCGAAAAAATCCGGATAATTTTGTTAAAAAAGGGTATCAGTTTGTTGACGAAAAGATAGACTTAGATATTGATTAGTGTAACGCCACACAAATGATTTGTCTGGGTAGATAAATTCCAATTTCTTTGAAAAGATTTTAAGTATTTATATTTAACACGGAGGGTTTTTATGAAAGAATACATAGTAGATAAAACAAACAATAAGATGAGATATCATGATTTACCTGGTAAAGATACGCCAATACTATTTATTCATGGCTTGGGCTGTGCTGGATCATTTGATTATCCTGAAGTAGCAGCACAAACTGATTTAATAAATCACAGACGAATATTAATAGACTTGCTTGGTAGTGGATTTAGTGATAAACCAGATAATTATTTATATACTGTAAAAGAACATGCAAACTATTTGTATAATTTTGTACAAGATCTAAAGCTTGATAAGTTTATTATTTTTGCACATAGCTTAGGTGGAGCTGTTGCACTTGAACTTGCTAATAAATGTAGAGGGAATATGGAAACAATTATTCTTAGTGAAGCTAATTTAGATAAAAGTGGTCAAGGTTCATCAAGTTATGAATTTGGAACCTATCAAGAAGAAGATTTTGTAAATGGAATATTTGATGAAGTTGTCAATGAAAATTCCAGTGTAAATTCTATGTGGGCATCCACATTATCAGTTTGTTCTTCTACAGCAATTAGTAGAATTTCAAAGTCAGCAGTTGCTGGTGCAGAGCCATCATGGCGTGAAATATTATATTCATTGAAATGTAAAAAAACATTTATTTTTGGTGAAAAATCTTTACCGGATGATGACCAAATTGAGCTGGAGAGACATATGATAAATGTTGAAATTGTAAAATCAGCAGGACACTCTATGGCTTGGGAAAATCCAAAGGGATTAGCAGAAGCAATTAAGAAAGGTATTCTTTATGCATGAGAATTATAGGCATTAGAAATGAGGGATATATGAGGAGGGGTTTTGCTATGGAAATCATAGAAGATGATTATATATTTACGGATAATATTACTGGAATTAAATTAGATGAAGTTTGCAATTTGTTGAGGCAATCACATTGGGCTAAAAATCGACCTACTGAAGTTATAGCTAAAACAATTGAAACTTCCCTTTGTTTTTCAATTTATCATAAGGATAAGCAAATCGGATTTGCAAGAGTTGTAAGTGATTATGCTGTTT
Source organism: Clostridium liquoris (assembly GCF_002995785.1). Taxonomy (GTDB): domain Bacteria; phylum Bacillota; class Clostridia; order Clostridiales; family Clostridiaceae; genus Clostridium_AO; species Clostridium_AO liquoris. The sequence goes on from NZ_PVXO01000041.1 coordinate 32,229, forward strand.
ATAGTTTAATACTAGATGTAATTATTGATGAAAAATACAGAGGTAATGGCTTGGGGAAAAAATTAATTGAATTTATCAATAATCATCCAAGTATAAAAAATACAAGCAAAGTTCTTTGGACAAAGTATGCTGAAGGATTGTATTTAAAGTGTGGATTTAAAGAAGAAGATTGTTATAAATTTATGTTTAATAGACCTTAATCAATACACGGATTAAGATAGAATAAAATAAATAAGAGGGGGACTATCTATGTATTACGGGGAAAAAATTAAATTAAAAGCTTACAAAAGAGAGGACATACCTTATGTCTATTCTATTTGAGGAATGGGGAAAAAGAAACGAAATATAGATGCTAACATATTTAGGAAAATTGGGTATAATAGTATGTGAAAGGGGCTGATGAAGTGAAAGAATATTATAAGGTAGTTTTAACATAATAGGCGGAATTCTTCTATCCTCTTAGGTGGGGGATGGATAGCCCTCTTATTATTTTAGGTTCGATTAATCATTTAGTATTGATTATTAAATATAGGGGAAAAGTACTAAATGAGGTGGAAATCTGTGATTAAGAAAAATAAGGGGTATAGATTTAGGCTAAAACCTAATAAAGAACAAATGGTATACCTAGAGAAAGCTTTTGGTTGTAGTAGAAAAATGTATAACTTATACGTTGATATGCTGTATAAACAACTTGATGAGAAAAATTTTATTAACGGAAAAATTGATTACAAGGCTATACACTTGCCAACACCAGCAATAATAAAAAAAGATTATGAGTATATGAAAGAAATAGATTCATTAGCTTTTGCAAATGTACAGCTTAATTTTAGGAATGCTATAAAAAAATACAATAGTGAATTTGATGGTAAAACATACTCAAAAAAAGCATTGAAGCAAGTTGAAACCTTAGGCAAAGAATTAACATTCAAGGACTTAAAGGGTATTCCAAACTTCAAAAGTAAAAGAAAAAGTCAAAATTCTTTCACCACCAATAATCAAAATGGCACTATATCAATAATAGATGAAAAGTATATTAAGATACCTAAATTAAAAGAGCCTATTAGATTCGTTAATCATAGACAATTACCTAAAAACAGCATTATAAAAAGTGCTACATTATCAAAGAATTGTAGGAATCAATATTATATAAGATTCACAGTAGAATATTATATTGAGGAAAAACAAACTCTTTCAAAAATAATTCTAGGATTAGATTATTCTCAGCATGATTTTTATGTAGATAGCCAGGGTAGGAAAGCAACTTATTAAAATAGATAAATGGTTTCCATCTTCCAAAATGTGCAGTAATTGTGGAACTATGAAAGAAAAATTACAGTTATCAGATAGAACATATAAATGTGAAAAGTGTGGCTGTATTATAGATAGAGATTATAATGCAGCACTAAATATAAAAGAGGCTGGTTCTGCCTTGTTAGCTTGGTAAATTTATCTTCATTAGAAGGTATTACCCAAGAAGCCACCACTTCTAAAGTGGTGGTGAGTTCACTAAAGATAGCCTATGGCACGGCCAACAGAAAAAAAGATATAAATCCTAGAACTTCCTGTATGGCTTTTACAAATAACCTTCAAAATGATGCTTGGATGCTATCAACTTATAAATTGGAAGGGGACAGTAAAGTAAGTCTTAATTTAATGAAATGGGATTTAAAGAATCCATGGGCAAAGTGGTATGAAATAAATAGTACTCATCCATTAACAGGGAAAAGAATATTAGCATTGGATCATATTGAAATAGAAGATGATGAACCTTTTAGAAAAAGATTTATAAGATTTTTGTGTGAGGCAGTAGTTAATGTACTTCCATACGCTTTAGCTTTAGGTAGTTTCTTATATATTCTTATAGCCAAAGATATGAGTTTGAAAAAATTTATAAGTGAAAATTCATTATTCATAAGCTTAATAGGAGCTAGTATATTGCTTAAATACTACTATTCCTATGGAAAGACATATGAGGAAAGAAGTATAAAGGAGCTCTTAGATAGGGAAGATGCTTCTCCAGTAAAGGGGATTCCAACAATCTTAAAAGGAAAAGTTATAGGAAAAGGTATACCTGGACTATTTTATAGTGAAGATTTAGTTATTGATGATGGGACAGGTATAATGTTAGTGGACTATAGACAGCCATTAAAAATATTTGAATGGATATTTGGACTAATGGAAGTGTTTGCATATCTGCTTATAGCTATAGGTTTATGTATTAAATTTTTTTAAAGAAGTTTTAGAGCAATAGCAAGGGAAATGAATAATCTAATGGATACAAGATAATATAAAAAAACGTGCATAAGCATAAAATCATCCAGGGACCAAAATCCTTGGATGATTTTTGCGTGTTATATTTTTCCATATCTCAATAATTATTTTAAATTACATATAAATTTCATGCACAGTGTTTTATCACAAACATATATATGTATTAAGATTTAAATTACTATATGCATATATAATCATATTATAATATTTTAAATTTATATGTAGAAAGGTGGTGCACAATATGGATATGAATAATTTATTAAATACTTTAGAAAATAGTGATGTTCTTAAGAATTTAGGAACTGATGAATTACTTGGGGGCATGCTGAAATCAGGTGGATTTGGAGGACTTGGCAATATAGCATTAATTGCAGTACTAGCAATAGTTTTACTTGGTTTAGGTGGAGGTAATAATTTTTTAGGGGCAAATAACCAATGCTGTTGTTCTTGTAAAAGACATAAACACCATCACCGCAGACAAAAATGCTGTTAAATCTAACCTATTATATATAATGTAAAAACACTGCAAAGAATAATAAGGCCTATATCTTGTTTAACTATAAGACATAGGCTTTTAAATATAGATGTAATATTAATAAGGAGGATATATTATGGATTTAATTATTATCTTAAAAGCTTTTAGCGATGAAAATAGAATTAGAATTTTAAATTTATTAAATCATGGAGAGTTATGTGTATGTGAAATTGAATATATACTAAATATGTCACAATCCAATGTATCTAGACATTTAAACAGACTAAATTATGCAAAGATAATAGAAAGCTATAAGAAAGCTCAATTTGTTTATTATAAGCTAAATGATGATACAATAAAGGAACATCGTTTTATAAAGAGTATATTAAATAATGAACTTTATAAAATTAGACAATGCAAAATTGATCTAGACAATTTAAAAAAGTATAGGGAACTAAAAATAGACTGTAATACTATGAACCTGAATAAAATAAATTCATGATGAATTGTTAAATATATAGAAAAATTTATGTTTTTTAATAATACAGAAAAAAGAATAAATAATAAAGATTTAAGCGTCAACTCCTCCTATTTCATAGCTATTTTGTAGCTTTCGTGTTTATTTGACATTGAAGGATTAGACAAAATTTTTGCAGCTGTGATACAATAAAAAAGGTTTTCAGTAAAATATAGTAATATTTATAGTAAATTGGAGGAGGATGAAGATGAAGGTAATGGTAGTTGGTGCCGGAAAATTAGGATACAAGCTGGCAGAAGCTATGATTAATGAAGATATCTATGTAACGTTAGTTGACTCAAATCCCAAGGTTTTAGAGAGGATAAATGATCATTTAGACGTACTAACTGTTAATGCAAATGGAACTGATATTGGAGTACTTAAGGAACTTAATATTGAAACCTATGATCTACTTGTGGCTGCTACGGACAGTGATGAAACCAATACGGTTATTTGTTCCTTAACAAAAAAAATAGGATGTAAAAAAACCATAGCAAGAATTAGAAACCCAGAATATGTTCAACAATTAGATTTTGTTAAAAACGAAATGGGTATTGATTATATTATTAATCCTGAATTAGCTACAGCTAATGCCATAGAAAAATATTTGTTGAAAAGTTATAGTTTTAATTCAGAAGACTTTGCCAGTGGTAAGGTTTCTATGGTGGAGTTTAATTTAAATAGCCTAGAAAATTTTATTGGAAAGAAGATAATGGAGCTTGAAGATTTCGAAGACTTATTGATTACGGCTATATCTAGAGATGGAAATGTCATTATCCCACATGGGTCAACTGAATTGATGGAGAATGATATTATTTATGTTATGGGTAAAAGTAATAATATTGATAAATTAAATAAAAAACTTAAAGTTTCTATTGATAAAAAGAGTGTAAAAAGAGCAATGATATTAGGGGGAGGTAAAATAGGTTATTATTTAGCACAGCGACTGACTGCATCTAATATAAATGTAACTATTGTTGAGCAAGATAAAAGCCGCTGTCATTATATATCTGAAAGACTTGATAATGCTTTAGTGATACATGGAGATGGAACAGATATTAATCTTTTGGAAGAGGAAGATTTAGCATCTATGGATGCTTTTATTGGAGTTACAGGATATGATGAACAAAATCTTTTAATGGCATTAATGGCAAAACAATCTGGGGTTAATAAAACAGTAGCAAAAATAAGTAGACCTAGCTATGTACATGTAATAGACAAGCTAGGTATAGATGCTGCCATAAATCCTGTAAATATTACTGCAAGTAATATTTTAAAATATATCCGAGGAGGTAAAGTTGTTTCAGTTTCATTGCTTCTAGGAGGGGAAGGAGAGGTTACAGAGATTATTATAGGTGAAGATTTAACTATAGTTGGAAAACCAATATGTGAATTAGGACTGCCTAAAGGTATAATTATTGGGGCAATTGTACATAATGGCGAAGTGTTTATTCCCAATGGAAAATCTGTAATTTATCCAAAGGATAGGATCATTGTTTTCTGTTTAACATCAGATATGCCAGCATTAAAAATGTTTTTTAAAAAAAGCAAAGGAGGAATATTAGGTGAACTATGGAATAGTAATTAAGGTATTAGGGAAGATATTAAAGATTGAAGCACTACTAATGGTACCTTCATTGCTAGTATCTCTATATTATAATCAAAATGATAAGCTGCCTTTTTTAATCAGCATTTGTATAATTGGTATCATAGGCTTTATCATGTCTAAAAAATCCAATTGCAAAAAAACCATTAAAGCCAAAGAGGGGCTGGCAATTGTAACTATTGGCTGGTTTCTATGCTCTTTATTAGGAGCTTTGCCTTTTGTACTTTCAGGAAGTATTCCATCATGGGTAGATGCATTTTTTGAAACAGTTTCTGGTTTAACTACTACAGGAGCAACAATTATAAATAATGTGGAAATTCTGCCTAGGGGGATTTTGTTTTGGAGATCCTTTACCCATTGGATTGGAGGCATGGGAATATTGGTATTTACAGTGGCCTTTTCTCATACCATAGGAGCAGGCGGTTTTCAAATATTTAAAGCAGAAAGTCCTGGTCCTATGACAGACAAAATTGTACCAAGAATTAAGGATACTGCGAAAATTTTATATATTACTTATTTTGCAATGACAATTTTAGAGATAGTACTGTTGGTAATTGGTGGTATGCCTCTATATGACTCAACTGTTCATACCTTTGGGACAGTTGGTACAGGTGGATATTCCATTAAAAATTCAAGTATAGGTGCTTATAATAGTACTTATATTCATATGGTAATTGCTATATTCATGATGCTTTCTGGTGTTAATTTTTCACTCTATTATGCTTTATTTAAAGGTAAATGGAGGGAAGTTTTGAAAGATGGAGAGTTAAGATTATATCTTGGTATAATATTTGTTTCTTCTGTACTTATTGCCTTAAATATAAATTCAACACTATATCACAACATTGGACTAGCATTTAGAGATGCTTTTTTCCAAGTAAGTTCTATTATTACCACTACAGGTTATGCAACAGCAAATTTTGATCAGTGGGCGCCTTTTAGTAAGTCCATTCTTTTACTTTTAATGTTTGTTGGAGGCTGTGCTGGATCCACAGGCGGTGGAATCAAAAACATAAGGATATTAGTACTTTTAAAACTAATTAAAAGAGAATTTTCTAAGATATTTCATCCAAGAGCGGTGATACCAATAAAATATGGAGAAAAAGTAATATCAAATGAAACCGTTGCCAGCATAACCAGCTTTTTTGCATTATATATTATCATATTTATTTTAGGAACAATACTTATTTCACTAGAGGGAATTGATCTTGAGAGTGCGGCAAGTGCCGTAGCTTCAGCCTTAGGAAATGTTGGACCAGGATTTGGATTTGTAGGACCAACACGAACTTTTAGTGAATTTAGCGCTTTATCAAAAATGTTACTTTCTGGACTTATGCTATTGGGAAGATTGGAGATATTCACTATAATGGCATTGTTTGCACCTATTACTTGGCGTACACCAAGGGGTAAATCTGCAGAAGCTGCTTAAAGAATATTATAAACATACAAAGGGCAGGAAATTTTAAATACTTATTTCGCTTTTGGGGAAGGTTAATAATGAGGTGTTTATATTATGCTTAAAAGAGCAATATTAATTTTAATTATTATTCTTTTACCATCAGCAAATATCCATGCTGAAGAATATAAAAAGGTTGAAATTTTTGATATAGATAAAGGAAAGGTGGTAAAGGTAGTTAAATCAAATTCTAAAATTCAAAAGGCAGCTGTAAGCTATATTAATGAAATAACAGGTATATATTGTAAATTCAAGCCTATTCCAGATAAGGGCTATGGCATTAAAATCTCTTTACAACCATCTGTAACCATTAAAAATAAATGGATAGACACAGTTATAGATGAAGTTATTATCATAATTCCAAAAGATGAGGACCCTCCATTTCTAATAATTTTTGAAAATAAAGATAAATTGCTTTGCTTCACCTTTAAAGGAGATATAGATATATTATTGAAAAAATTAAGCCTTCCCTAATTTTTAACTATTTAATTTTATATTGTCATTCATATTAATATAATGCATAAACTAAATATATATAGATATTTAGGGAGGAGTTTATGCTTATTCATGTAGTTAAACCAGGGGAAACACTTTGGCAAATCTCCGTATATTATGGTGTACCTATTGCAAAAACAATGGATGCAAATAAACTGCCCAATCCAGGCCAATTGGTAATTGGTCAATCCATAGTGATTCCAATAGAAGGTGTTTATCATACTGTAAGTCCTGGGGAATCATTATGGAGCATTGCTCAAACTTATAAAACTAATGTGGCAGGGATTATAAGGGTAAATCAAATTACTAATCCTGCTGCTATTTATCCAGGTCTTAGATTATATATTCCAGCTCCTTTATATCAGGTTAAACCTGGAGAAACTTTATCTCAAATCGCTAAAAGATATGGAGTTACTGTAGATGATTTGATGAAAGTAAACAATATTTCTGATCCAAGTATGGTATATCCAGGACAAATACTGATTATTCCTATTAAAGAAAGACCAGTTGTTAATGTAAACGCATATATAGATCGATATGGACAAGAAGCTGTGCCGCCAGTGATGGAAGCAGGTAAGTATTTAACTTACTTAAGTCCATTTGCATATAAAATTAAAGAGGACGGTAGTTTGGAGACTATAGATGATGTTCCAGCAATTAGTGCAGCTTATTCGAAAAATGCAGTACCTATGATGGCCATAACTAATTTTACATCTACTGAGTTAGGAGAAAATGTTGCACATATTGTACTTAGTAGTAAAGAAATCAGTGAACAGTTGATTACAAATATCATTAAAGTACTAAAAGAGAAAAATTATAAAGGTGTGAATATTGATTTTGAAAATGTACTTCCACAGGATCGAGAGCTTTATAATCAGTTTCTTAAGCGTACAGTAGACAGTTTGCATAAAGAAGGTTACTTTGTTTCTACTGCTTTGGCGCCAAAAACCAGTGCAGAGCAAAAGGGATCACTATATGAAGCACATGATTATGAAGCTCATGGCAGAATTGTTGATTTTGTTATTTTAATGACCTATGAATGGGGATACAGATTAGGACCTCCACAAGCAATTTCACCATTAAATGAAATAAAAAAAGTACTTGATTATGCGGTTTCTGTTATACCTAAAGAAAAAATTTACTTTGGGTTTCAATTATATGCAAGAGATTGGGTTCTACCACATGTTCAAGGTGAAGAAGCTGAAACATTTAGTATGCAGCAAGCTATAATAAGAGCGGTTAAATATGGTGCCGTGATTGAATATGATCCAGTTGCTCAGTCACCATTCTACCAATATAGAGACGAAAAGGGAATAATGCATGAAGTGTGGTTTGAAGATGCAAGGAGTGCAGAAGCAAAATTTGATACAGTAAAAGCATATAAGCTAAATGGCATTAGCTATTGGGTTTTAGGATATCCATTTCCCCAAAACTGGATTTTACTTGAGGATGATTTTACCATTAAGAAACTTTTATAATAATTATGCATAAGAGGGTAACTTACAAAAGTTGCTCTCTTAATTTAATATATTATTTACAATTTGGAGAAATAAGGGTAAAGCAGTTTTAGTTAGAACCTCTAAAATTCGCCCAATTATCTTTACTTTCATTCAAATCCATTGTACTATAATTGAGTGAAAAAATTCAACAGAGCAAGCAGAAAATCAATTTTTAAAGCTTATAAATCTGTTTATAAAAAATAATAGAAAGGGGCAATGCCATAATATGGAGGTACATATTTTCTTAAAAGGTGAAAATCATCCAGTAGTTTATAGTGGAGATAGAATTGATGTTTTAGATTTTCAAATGTCAGGAGTTAAATACAAACAAATAAGATATTTTAGAAAAGGTTTTAGCAAAAGCGAACTTATAGAAGGATCTATAATTAATAAAATAGTAACTAAGAATTAATATATATAATCAAAACTCCGGAGAATCTCCAGGGTTTTGGTTACAGGCTTTTAGTGTCATTAGGGTTTCATATTTCTTAACCAAATCTTTACCATCATATAATTGAAGATTATAATTTGCAGGCAAAGTATTTATGTACCTTAAAGCTTCCTCAGTAAATATACCAGTGGTTATTAATACCCCATTGGTTATATTACAACCTACCATGGAACCTATTAATTCTTTAGCTGCATTCACATCTATTTTAAATTCAGCATTTTTATTATATTTATATGATTTACATTCTACAAAATAAATGTCCATACCTTTCTTGCAAATAATATCCTTTCCTCCATCTAAGCCTTTACATGACACAGAAATATCTGAGTAACCTTCCTTCCATAGAAAATCTGCGCACCAATTCTTAAACTCCATTGGTGTAAGATTACAAATATCCTCTAATATCAAATTACCCTGTTTTAACCTTTCCATATCTTCATCATATATTTTATCTATTTTTAGACATTTAATAGTTTCTATTATTAATTTAATTATATATAGGCATAAGAAAATAGTAAGAAAAAAATCTATAGATTTCATATAACCACTTCCTAAATATTATTTGATTGTTGCAATAATAGGGAAATTTCCTTTTCTCTTATTGCTCTGTGGATATTAGTTAAGGTTACACCATCATAAATGGAAATGTTGAACTTATTGGGTAATGAATCTATGTATTTTAATGCTTCAGATGTAAAATCCCCTGTTGTGATAATAATGCCATCAGTTACATTATCATGTTCCAATGTCCCAATAAACCTTTGTACATCAGGTCTGCCTATGGATTCATAATTATCACTATATTCATCTATTTCTTTTGCTGATTTGCACCACACATAAATGGTCTTTTTATACCTAGTGGAAATAATAGTTTTATAGTTTTCATATCTCCATGAGGATACTATTTCTATATTTTTATAACCTAGTTTTTCTAGTAAATTAAAGCACCAATTTTCAAAATCACCTATAGATAGCTCTGCTAAATGTTTTCTAGACACCAATCCATATTTAAGCCATTGAGATCTGTGACTATTTCTGAGTTCAACATTAAGCTTATTAAGATATTTACTATAATAGGATAAACCTATAAATGTTATGCCTATAATGAAAATTACATACAATTAAATCACCTCTACACTATTATTATTTCAACTTATGTATAAAATATCCATTATATTTAGGCATAATTTAAATATATTTGTAAATGTGACAAGCTAATGAGTTCATTCCCAATATTTCCTTCAATTCCATAACATATAGTTTTAAATTTAGGTAAAACTTATAATACAAAACAAAATAATATATAAAATAAAAAGGGAGGAATTAATTATGGCAAATAGAAGTAATAGAGTATTAGTTCCAGAAGCAAAAGAAGGATTAAATAAATTTAAAATGGAATCAGCAAGAGAAGTAGGAGTTAACTTAACAAATGGATACAATGGAAATCTTACTTCAAGAGAAGCTGGGTCAGTAGGCGGAAACATGGTTAAAAAGATGGTAGAGTCCTATGAAAAAAACCTATAAAGTAATTATATAAATAAGCTCAGGCAACTGGGCTTATTGTTTTAAGCAGGAGGAATAATTATGGTTATGGGAGAGAACAACTTCAATAAGCTGACTATATCACATATAGATGAAGACATAAGTAAAGTTAAAATTGAAGCTGCTAAAGATGTAAGTGCTAAAGAAAAAGATAATGGAGATATTACCTCAAGAGAAGCTGGAAATATAGTGAAGACAATGATAGAAGCTTTGGAAAGAAATATGATCAATAGGGATTAGAGTACAACATATATAATAAAATTATTTACACATTCATATAGCTATTAAGGCTGTTGACAAAGTGAATTTGCCAACAGCCTTAAAAATGTAAATATGCTTTAAGAGTAATTTATCCTATCTATGATGACCGTAATGATTACCATAGTGTGGATAATATGGATAGTGCGGATAATATGGATAAAATGGATAATATGGATAATATGGGCCATAATGTTGATGCCCATAGTAAGGAGAACGATCAAAGTTCATATCATCAAAGTTTGCATCATTAAAGTTTGTATCATTGAATACATCTGCAGCATCTATGTCTTCATCCATATCTCTATATTTTCCACAGGGGTCATATTTGCACTTATGATCATGACCTTTGTATCCAGCTGGAGATATTGGATAAGGTGTGGGGCATGGAGTCATCTGTGGAGCCATAGTCTCATAAGGAGATACCTGAGATGGCATTGCCTGATAAGGCATCATTGGATAATACATCATTGGACAGCAGCACATAAAAGGCATATTAGAGCCTTCGTCATGATCGTACCCATGCCCATGTTTATGACGGCCACGAGCGGAATCATTAAGAGTTTCTTCAGTATTTTCATTGATGATTTCATCGGAATTTAAATCTTGGTTTCTAAAGTACATTACATACCTCCATAAAACTTAACTATACTTATATTATATTAAGGAAGCAAAAAATTGTTACCGCTTTAAAAAATAAATAATAGAATAATACCTCTTCCTGTGGAGAAAATAATCCTATGAAAGGGGTGTGTTTATTTTGGCAGTAAAACAAAAACTTACAAATCAGCAAACTCATGCTATAGGAATAGAAAGGACAGATAATGGTGAAATTAATCATAAAGAAGATAAAAAACATAATAAAAATAAAAAAGAAAGAAGATAAGCTTCCATAGTTTTGTAAAGGAGTGAAAAGTAAAATGGTGAAGAAGAATGAAAAGCTTCCCCACGCTCAGGCTTTTAAAAAAGCTAAAAGAATGATGGACAATGAAAAAAACCTTGCTAATGTGCTTCAAGACACTGAATTGAATCATAAAGATGTTTTGAAGATTAAAAATCAAGATAGGTAATTTGTATACAATTATCAATTAAGAGTTAACAATTAAAAAATGGAATAGTGGCTGTGGCACCAAGGAATTTACATACAATATATTGTAGTATTTATTCTTAATGCCACAGCCCCATTTTTATATACAAAGTAAAAATAAAAGCATATATTATATTAAAGAAAATATTAATAGTAATATTAAGATAGCAATATAAAAAGTAAATTAATTATGTTAGTGTATTCGAAAAACAATAATTAACAATTACTAGGGGTTGTAATAAAAGTGCTTATTTGGATAGAAAAACATTATGAATTTAATTTACTGTATGACAAAAAGGCTTTTAGACACACAATTTTAAAAAGCCGTAGGCTGGTTATTAAATTTAATATAGCTTTG
>NZ_PVXO01000042.1 GCF_002995785.1 Clostridium liquoris
GTTTAATTTCTTAGCTAAAGTTGCTAAATCCTTCTTTCCCTGGCATGCTCCCTGTTCAGCTTCTACTCTCATTTCTAGATTCTTCTTTGTATCTGCTGTAACTACTTCTCCTAATAATTCTGCAAATTTTGAAGCATGTTCTGCTTCTTCAAAAGCTATTCTCTTATATGCTTCTGCTATTTCCGGAAATCCTTCTCTATCTGCTTGTCTGCTCATTGCTAAGTACATTCCTACTTCTGAACATTCTCCAGTGAAGTTTGATCTTAATCCTTCTAATACTTCTTTATCTACATCCTTAGCTATTCCTACTCTGTGTTCATCTGCCCAAGCCATATCATCTTTCTTTTCTATAAATTTATCAGAGCTTGCTCCACATACTGGGCATTTTTCTGGTGCCTTTTCTCCTTCATAAACATATCCACATACTGTACATACAAATTTTTTCATTTTTATATTCCTCCTATTTAAAATTATTATTTATTTAAAATTATTTTTGTTCTCTGTTTACAATTATTATTATATAATAGTTATTATTATTTTGCAATAGTTTTTTGAAACTTTTTTATAT
>NZ_PVXO01000043.1 GCF_002995785.1 Clostridium liquoris
GTAAGACCCCTTGAAGAACACAAGGTTGATAGGCTAGAGGTGTAAGTGTAGTAATACATTCAGCTGACTAGTACTAATAGGTCGAGGGCTTGATCTTAAATATTTACTTTGTGCAATTTTGAAAGAACAAGTTCTTTCAAAAAAGTTGAAAAAACTGTTGACAATTTCAAAAATGCAAATTATAATATAAAAATATAAGCAATAAATAATTTGTTAAAAGTTAATCTGGTGATTATGGCTCAAAGGTAACACCCGTTCCCATACCGAACACGATGGTTAAGCTTTGAAGCGCTGATGGTACTGCAAGGGAAGCTTTGTGGGAGAGTAAGTTGTCGCCAGGTAAAATTGGATCTTTAGCTCAGTTGGTTAGAGCAACCGGCTCATAACCGGTTGGTCCGGGGTTCGAGTCCCTGAAGGTCCACCATATGGGGGTATAGCTCAGCTGGGAGAGCACCTGCCTTGCAAGCAGGGGGTCAGGAGTTCGAATCTCCTTATCTCCACCATAAAAAAATGGTAGTCATTTGACTACCATTTTTTTATTTCATTTGGTATATTGATTAACTAATAATGTTTCTATGCAATAAAAAAATGCTAACCGAGTTAACGTTTTTTTGTTTTATAAAAACTTGTTGCAAAATTATATCCACAGAAAATACCAAAAATCGAGTAAGAAGGGATACTATAGTTTAAATTTATTAGTGCTTTGGATAGCTTTGGAAAAACGTTTAGATAATAAATATTTAAACTAAAAGATAAAAATAGTAGGGGTATTACAATAAATATTAATTTATTTATATTAACTTCCCATGTTCCATTTTTCTTAAATTGCTTAATTAGATATTCTATAGAAATTAACACACCTAATATTATAGCTGTAAATATTGGTATAATTGAATATAAAACATTAATTTCGAAATGCATATTAATATAATTTCTTGATAAAGCGTTAGACCAATTAATAAATAAAACTAAAATATATATTAATATAATATATAGGATATATAACATATACTCCCTAAGCTTCATAAAAAGCTCCTTTTTAAACTATATTGATTATATTATAAGTATAACATTTATTCCAGTTGTTGTAAAACGGATATTTATTCTGGTTTGTGTCAAGTTAAAGTGGGCAATTTATTTTTTGAATTTTTCCCATTATAAATTCAGTTGAAAATTTTATCCAAATAGGGCTTCGCCCGCAGCCCGAAAGGGCGTACTTATCCTCTTAATTTTTTATCTAAAATTTTAAAACTATCCATAAATAAGTTCGCTAAAATTTCTTTCTTGAAAAAGGTTTTGTATGGCTTTTCTACCATTAGTCATGGCGCAGCCTGTAAATGGTATCCTTGCTTGTTTTACAGGGTAATACTTGCTTCCCTTTGCTTTCTTATTTACATCAGCTGCTGTTAGCGTAATCATTTCTGTTATTGTACCTAATTTATCCTCTGGAATAACTCCAGAACATACTTCATCAATTATATTATATATTCTCTTACTTGCTTTTTCTGCTAATATTTTAGCTAGATTACCAGCACCTTTAATGGACCAACTCATTTTTCTGTCTTTCATCCTTTGAGCTATTACATCACAGATATTATGTTCCATTGTTCCTAATGTTCTGTATTCTA
>NZ_PVXO01000044.1 GCF_002995785.1 Clostridium liquoris
GTATAGTAATATCAACTTACATTATAATGGATTTTTTATGTATGTGGGAGATACTTTTTGTATCTCCTTTTAATTTTTTAAGCAGTAATTATTACTACTTTTGCCTACTAAAATTATACTCTAAGTTCACTATATATTATGACAACATTACATAAATGATACTTAAATCCATATTTATTATTTCTTCTTTGTTATCCATAATTTAAGATTTTCTGTGCCCAGCAAGTACCCCAGGGGTGAAAATTTTTATTAAGAATTACTGATGACATACCCTCAGAAATTTAATCTTTGAAGGATTTTTGTTGTATAATGGAAGTAAAGGGTTGGAGGGGAACAAATCTTGAAGAACACTATAAAAACATTTTTTCTAAAAATTTGGTCAAAGCTAATGGTTACTATTTTGGGTATATTATTATATTTTATAGCTATTAGGCTAAATGAAGATATTAAAGGTTTACTTATCAACATAGCTGCTAGTTTAATTTCTATTCCAATTATTTTTATAGCATATGAATTATGGGATGAGAAAACTCACAGGGCTTTAAATAAAAGCGTATATAGTTATGTAGAAAATGAAATGAGTCAAGCTATGCTTGAAATAAGAAAAACAATGGAGATGCTTTTAAGGGGTTATACTGTATACTTCGATTATAATGATATTGTAATTGATGATAGCGATTATGAAAACCAAACATTAAAAATGAATGATTTAGCAAAAGTACATTTTGATGAAGATGGAAATCCTTATCAATTAAAATATCAATTAGAACATATAGATGAGTTGGAAGAAGATGTATTTGACTTATACGAATTAGAAAAAGATACAGTGGGTTTATTTATGTCAGAAGTAAGATACTTAGGATACCAGATATTTGATATAGATTTAGAGAATATTATTGAAGATTTAAATGAACTATTAAATAATTCCTTCATAATGGGAAGAATGAATGATAAAGAAAATTTGATAATAATACATTTATTAGAAGCTATTAAGATGCTAAATTCTTTTGTAAGTTATAACAAAGAAAAGTTATTTTTAAGATCAAGCATAAATATACAAGGATTTAAGTATAAAACAGAAATTATTAACAATTCTTCTGTGGGGAAAATGAAATTATACTCTTTATATTATAGTGAAGAAGAATATGTTACGGAAGAAAATTCAGCGGATGATAAGGAATACTATGAGCAGCTTCTTGAGAAAAAAGTTTTTATCGATGTTCCTGAAGATAAACTACTATCGGTATATGTAATTAACCCTGACTATTATATAATGTTTGGTGATTTAATAACAGAAGTATTATCATGTATAAAAAAATGGAGAACAACAAGTGCAGGATCCATAGTTACAGATTATAGTAATGGTTGGATAGGACCACTATAAACAAAGTTTAGGGATACAAAGAATAACTATAAATGCCAGGCACGAGCAAGCTTGGCACTAAGTTACTAACTTATTAATGAGTCGCAAAGGGCAGTTTTGACTACTTGCACATTTACTTTCATGCCTATATATGATTTCTTAAGTTTCCTTTCTATATTTTTCTGCTAATGCTTTTGCATCTACATCAGATACATTATCCTTTACTATTATAGTTTCTATAGCCATACCATTTTGCACATATACTTATCCATTTTGAACTCCATTTTTCTTTTTCAAATCCTCAGTATAGCTTGGATATTTTCCCCAAGTCACAATTATCCTTGCGAATTCAAAAAAGAATATAAGAGTATCCCTAAAGATACTCTTAGTTTAGATTTGATTATCTAGTTTTTCAGCCAGTGTGTGACCTGGATATTTTATGATATTTGATAGGATTTATTTTTTTGAAATGTTTTTGTCCGTTATCCGTTCATTTATTTAAATTTGAGAAGGAAGGTTGTACTTCCCTTCCTTCTTTTTTTGTTTTATTTATCTGTTCTTATTTCCTCAGCTTGTCATTGGAAAGTTTTGCACCCCCGGGGTCTTTGCGAGGCCTAAAGGTTGAGCTTACTAATAGTTTACTATTTCTTCCAAATCATAATTACCCTTGCGAAGAAGTGATTGAGCTTGCTAGATTATTTACTTACAGCTATACCATCAGCAAGAGGGAATAAATTAGCATCTTTAAGTGTTCCAGCTTTAACTTTAACTGTTACTGGTTTTGCATTATTCCAGTTAGATGCTACTCCGTCACCAACAGCTGTACCTGTACCATCAGCAGCAGGTGTTAGAGAAATTTTCACTTGCTTAGCATTTCCAGAAACAAGAGATGCGCTAGCAGCAGGGGAAGTTGCATCAGTAGCTAAACCAGTATCCACTTTGCCAAGATTTAATAATTGGCCATCTACTTTAATTTCAAACTGATCAGCTAATAATTCTGGTGTATTGATTGCAACAGCAGTTGTAGCATCAATTGCTTCATTGAAAGTTAAAATAATGTCATTCCCTAAAACTTGAACATTTTGTAATGTTGCGCTTGTGTTATCTGCAACTGACACTGTGAAGTTCTTAGCATCAGCTACATTCCCAGCTTTATCAGCAACATTAGCTACATTTAATATGGCAGATGTACCAGTGCCAACAGCACCAATGTTTTGAGAACTGTTTGGTAACTCGATAGTTACACTGTTTTTCGCAGCACTGTTAAAGTAGATGACAGTTCCTGCTGGAAGTGCTTTACCATCAAGTTTGTAGTTTGATAACTGAAGTGCAGAAGAAGTTACTTCTTCGCCAAAGTTAACTACGAATTTGTTTCTAGTACTTTCATCAGCATCAAGTATAGTAACAGGCTTTTCTGTATCCACAGCGTCACCTACTGTAAGGGTTGTAGTTGCGATTGCGTTATTGTTGTTCTTAGCATCCTTAACTGCACCAGATTGAAGTGCAACAGTGTACGTACCATTAGCAATTATTTGAGAATCAGCTGTAGCTGGAATAAAGTCTACTACTAATACCTTTTCGTTTCCTGTGCCTACTTTTACGTCTGTAGTAGCATCTTGTACAGCATATCTAACACCATTAGCATCTGTAACAATGATTTTAGATTCATCTACATTTGTAGTACCACTCTGGAATGCTTCATCGAATGTTAATTCAAATGTTTCTTTATCTGAAGCCACTGCTGATGATACAAATTTAGGAGCTGTTTTATCAGTATTGAATGTGAATGCTTGAGAGTATGCATCAATTCCGTTACCAGCAGCATCCTTAACATCATCTTTGTCTAAGATTAATGTTACAGTCTGAAAATCAACAGGTGTGGCACCATAGATTTCACTTTCGTTAAAAGTAACAATATATGTTTTATTGGTAGTATCTGTAGTATCTAAATCAGCAGCGGTGCTTTTGCAAACAGTTGAACCATTAAGGAATTTAAAATCATTTGCACCTAAATCAGAAGCAGCTGCTCCGAGGGCTTCACTAAATACTACTTTTAATTTATTTTGACCAACTTGAGTAATAGAAGTAATTGTTGGTTTTACAGTATCACTAACTTTGGTAACTGTTCCATTGTAAAGCGCTGCTTCGTTACCAACTGTATCCTTAACATTAGCAACATATACGCTTATAGATTGTCCGTTATTTACAGTTATACCACCGCTAGTTAAGGCAGCAACAGTAACAACTACCTTACTTCCTGATACAGTACCAGTAACTGGTTTACCATCTATACGTACAACAGGAATAACATCTGTTTTTAATGGCTCAGAAAAAGTAATTTCTAAATCGCCATTTGTTTTAAACTCTGACTTTGCTACAGTTGGGGCTATTGTATCATTAACAGTAACTACACCTGTAAATTCAGTAACTGTTGCTTTTTTGTCTTCAGTTTTAATGTTTTTAACATTTAAATCAAAAGATGTCTTGTTTAAAGAAGCAGGGAAAGTAAGAACTACTGACTTCTTATCTTCGCTAAGAACTGCAGTAGTTCCCTCTGCCACAGGAGCAGAATTAACATTATAATTACTTGTATCTTCTGCAGTTGTTTTATCTACAGTTTTATTAAACTTAACTTCAACTTGTGTTGCATTAATAGCACAAAATTACCTATCTCTATGTATAACAAAAAGCCCTGAACCCCACTTAAATCAAAGGTTCAGAGCCTTCTTATATTCCTAAATTAGTCTTCATTCATATAATGAGTATCATTATGCATACTGATAGGTTTTATAAGCTTATTATTTACTAAGGTTTTCTAATGATTTTGTTACTGGATATATTTTTTAATATCATCCAAACTCTTATATTCAAAAATTTCGTCAATCATAAGCTCTAAGGTTACTAAATCCAATTTAGATATAGCCTCTTTTACTTCCTCTGGCATAGTTCCAAATTTTTTGGTTAGTAATCTTATAGTTGTTTCTATTTTTTCTTCTCTTCTTCCTTTTAATTCGCCTTCTTTTATCCCTTTTTCATAGGGCTCTCTGTATAGTGATGACTGCATTAATATCTCCTCCTTTACATACTTTTCATACTTGCTTTCTTTGTAAAGTTTTTTTATGCACTCCACTGTTAGAAAATAATAATCTTTATCTTCTAATTTTTCTACTTCCTCTAAACATTCTTCTATATGCTTTTCCTCATCTATTTCATCATGCTTCATAAATACCCTAAGTGGATACAGTACAACTTTTCCTTCTTTTAGTATTTCACTTTTATCTATCTCATATGCTTTAACCACCTTATAATTATATTTCAAAATATCTAAATCTTGAACTGTGCTCTCAAAGCTTCCTTGAATATTCTTTATATTCTCTGGTTTCTTTAATACTACAAGCACTTGATATATTGGCAAGTCATTATGCCATTTTATATAAGTATAATATCTAAGCATTCTTTTCATCATTTCAGTGTTGCTTTTGTAAGCCGTTTCGAATTCTATATGAAGTATAAAACTTTCCGAGTTCATATTAACTCTTGTTAAAAAGTCCATCTCCCTCATGTCTGGAACAGATAATTGTGTATGTTCTAAAGAAACCTCTTCCGCATCCTTTACTGAAGGTAGTATAAACTCTGCTATCCCTCTATAATCTTTCTTTTCTAAAATTTTAATCGTTTCATCATAAGTTTGTGGCCTTGTTTCATAAGACATTTGTATACACCACCTCCACTTTAATACCATTATACCATAAACCCACCTTATTCAATAATCTTTTTATTCATTTTTAAGAAGTGTCTCAACCTCCCTCTTGAATCCATACTTCTGCAAATACTCAATCAGTGCTCCCTCCATGACTTCTCTTTGGGTTACATTCTTTTCTTTGCTAAATTCTGCAGTAAGCTTTGCTACCATATCACTCATATAAATGGCTTTGGTTCTAACAAGTCCTGGCACTACATATCTTGGTATCGTTCCATCTTCTTTAGTTCCTGATAACAACTGATAAATATCATCTCTTTTCTCATATAAAAATCGGATGAAAGGAATGTATTCATCTATATCTGTCGGTGGACTTTGGGTTGTTACTACTTCCTCTATTACTTCATCTGCTATTTTTTCCTCTACCTTTCCTATTGTCTTTACATAATTGTTTTTATAAGCATTCCACTCATAACTCTTGTTAGCCATATATTCAGCCATTTCTTTATGGTCTTTAAATCCCTCTTGTTTGGCTATTAGCATTGGGTCTGCGTTAGCTTCCTCAAAGGCAGTGATGATACTCACTACCTTTGTAGGTGCATAGCTTTTAGGGTCTCGGTTTAGTTTATCCACTCTATTTTCTTTTGGCACATACTGTCCACTTTCGCTATCATATCTGAAATTCTTCCTTCTCATATACATATCCAAACTCTTATAATTTTTATACCCTAATTCTTCTGCAGCTTCATCTCTTGTTTTAAATTTCAATAGCTCTATTATCTTTCTTGCCCTTGAATCATAAATTGGTTTATTGTCACTCATCCTTTTCCCTCCTATAAAAGATTTACTGTATCGCTTAATTTATTCATGTCTTGATGTAGATATCTTGTGGTTACTGCTAGGTTTGCATGGCCCAGTAGTTTTTGAATGCTTACCACTGAAGCTCCTTTTTCTAAAAGGTTTGTCCCAAAAGAATGCCTTAGCACATGAGCTGATACTTCTTTTTCAAGTCCAATCTCATCTGCTGCTTCTTTAATAAGCCTGTTGATATAGCTACTAGATACTTTTCCAGTACTTTCTAATGCAAAGAACCTATTAGAATCTGCCTCCCTAATATTTTCTAGATAATTTTGTAGTATGTTACAGAGTTTATCGTTGATTGGAATGTCCCTATCCTTTCCACCTTTTCCTTCAATAATATGCATTACTTTGTTTCCTAAATCCATGTCTTCTAATTTTAAATTAACTATTTCTGATACTCTCCCACCAGTATAGAACATGGTCTGCACCACCGTTTTAATAACTGGCTGCCTAATTGCTTCTATAAGGGCTTCAAATTCTTCTTCTGTTAAGAAGTCTCTTTCCTTTTGCTTTACTTTTACTGGTTCCACTAGATTAGCAATATTTTTCTTTACAATATCTTTTTTCACGCAGTATTTATAAAAGCTTCTTAAGATATAAACTGACCTACTTCTACTAGCTGTTGCTATGCCTCTCTCCTTTTGGTCCAGAAGATAATCCTCAATATCCTCCAATTCAATATCTTTTATATACATAGGGCAGTTATGTTTTACACTTAAGAAATTATCAAAATAAATCAGCTCTTTTTCATATCCTATGATGGTTTGCTCTGACCTGTCTATTAGCTTCATATATTTTGAAAACTCCCGTATCCCTTGACTTAACAGCATTCTATCTCCTCCTTATGTTTTGGTACTAGCATATTACAATTACGTTTCATTATTATCAAGTTAATTTTCCCTTATAATTAAGGCTTGATTTATATTAGAAATTTAAGATTTTTAAGGTTAAAAAAATAAGCCCTGAACGATTTGTCCAAGGCAAAATACTATTTATTGAATATCATAATGGTGGCATCAAAACCTGCCGACTTTAATTTTTTAACTTGTCTTTCTGCATTTTCTCTTTCTTTAAAAGAACCTGCCATCACTCGATATAGGGATTGACCACTTGGTGGAGAGCCAGTAGATGTTATATATTTAATTCCTAACTGAGATAAAATTGCTTTTGATATGGCTTTTACGATTTTCTCAAACTTATTATCGAATAATTGATTATCGTGGGCATTATCAATAAACCCTATTTCAATAAGTACTGCAGGTGCTTTAGTTTCTCTTAATACATGAAAGTTAGCAGCCTTTACTCCTCTATCTGTAAAGCCAACATCCACTAAAGAACTTTGTATCTTATTAGCTAACTCTTTAGCCTTTGCCCCTTGATTTAAATAGGTATAAGTTTCTACCCCTTTAGCTTTCTCTGGTTTAAAGGCATTCCGATGGAAGGATATAAAGTAATCATATCGGCCACTCTTTTCAAAGCTACTTCTTTCCTTTAAGCTTACAGTTATGTCTTTCGTTCTAGTTTCATCTACAATAACTCCACATCTTCTCAATTCTTTAGCCACTGCTCTACCAAGATTTAATGTATCATCTTTTTCGCATCGACCTTTATATATAGCTCCTGGATCTTCCCCACCATGCCCATAGTCAAAGCAAAGTCTCGCCATTTAATCATCCTCCTTCTTTAATTCTATAAATACTTTCTTTAAGCTTTCTGGCACAGGAAGTCCAATCTTTGCAGCATTTTCTACTATGCTTAATCCTTCATTGGATAAATAGAAGAAGATTACTGCAGTTCTAACTGCACTTCCATTTTGGAGAATATAAAAGTCTATGATATGACCTATCCCTACAAATATAAAGATGAGTACTTTTTTAAAAATACCTTTAAATCCAATGCTACTAGATAATTTCTTCTCTAAAATAGCCACCATCAAACCTGTTATATAATCAAGTACTACAAAGGCCACCAGTGCATAAAGCAAGCCATCAAATCCACCTAAAAACCAGCCAATATATGCACCAATAACTGCAAATATAACTTGGATGGTATGAACCACATCTTTCATATGTCATCCTCCTTTAGGCATAAAAAATACACCCTATACAGGTGTTTGATTTTAATTCCTAATATTTTATTATTATTCTTCTGCTATCCTCTGTTCAATAGCTGCTATCATTTCATCTTCATTAGCATCAAATGCTAGTTCTCCTTTTTTAAAACTAAACATCCTCTCATTACCTTCTACAAATGCCATAATCCTTCTACCATTATAATGTTCTTCTACTGCCCTTGTTGGCTGTCCTACATTTGGATTTTTAAATTGAATACTACTTGATTTAATAATTATCATTATTCTACCTCCTTGATTTCTTCTACTTCTATAATTTCATCTACAGAAAATGCATAAGTTTCACCTGTCCAGGATTCACCTATTTCCCTCTCCACACCTTTAATATCCCAATCTAAAATTGATTGATGATCATCATCTCTCGTACCAATTACTAATACATTATACTTACCTTCTAACTCACAATAAATTTCTAGCCTCTCTTCATTAATGTTTAACTCTCCATAGCCGTTTCCAAAGTGTCCCTGTGGTGTTACGAATATCTGTACATCTTTATTCAAATAGATAAAATAATCTGGCAGGCCTATTGTAATTTTATCCCCCGCCTTACTAGCTTCAGCCTCATATCTATATAAAGTGTCTCCTGCTGTTGGACTTTCTACAGAACTATGTCTAATTCTATGTGTTGCTTTTTTTACTGGTTTTGGATGTGGAATTTCGAAGTTTTTAGTTCCTTCTACAGTAAATTTTCCAGGCACTATCCAATTACTTACAAGCACACCTAATACACCCTCATTCATGTTTTCAGCCGTTGCATAATATCCTAAAGCTGTAGCCTGCTGTGCACTAGCAACTGCTTGTTTTCCAAGAGCTGTTGAGTATTGTCCTGAAGCCTTAGCACTATCCCCTATAGCTACTGCGTCACTACCAGTTGCTTCAGCTTCTTCACCTATTTCTACTTCAGAACTCCTCAGATCCACAGCTGCCTTATGGTAAAAATTCCAATCTCTCCAGTAGTCCTCAAAGAACGATTCAGACCTCTCCTCGTAATTTGTCTTAGCTGCATCTTGATAAGGAGTTAATCTCTGTATTGTCCATGTTCTGTCAGCTTGATTAACAGTGTATATAAAAGCGATTCTACTACCACTTACTCCTTCAGGTGCATTTGCAATATCTTGAACTGCTGGAATATGGTATATGCCCGTTTCCTTAGCCTCATTAAAATCTGTCCATTTGAACTCTTCCG
This sequence comes from Clostridium liquoris, assembly GCF_002995785.1. GTDB lineage: Bacteria > Bacillota > Clostridia > Clostridiales > Clostridiaceae > Clostridium_AO > Clostridium_AO liquoris. Next base: position 9,242 of record NZ_PVXO01000044.1, read on the forward strand.
CATGCAAACCTAAACCATTATTAACTTCATTAAAATTGTTATTTATAATATTATGCCAATCAGGAGTTCCCTTAATTAGCATCTCTAAATTTGCCATTTAATCACCTCTTAATTTAAAATTAGTGTCATACTTGTAATACTGTTTTCAAATACCAAATAATATAGTTTATCATTTGCTTTTACTATTTCCTCTAGTACCAGCTCCTTATAAAGAGTAGGTACCTGCACTTTGATAGCATTTGTATCGGAGTAGATTATTCTATGATTTATCCTAAGTCCTTCACCTCCACCAGCACCTGAAACTCCTGCTCCACCTATTCCTGCTGCATATTCATTACGAATAAGTAAAGAATCAGGATATTTATTGAGTCCATGTTCAATGCTGGCAATCTCAACTGAATCTAGTTCAGCTAAATTCTTCTTAATCTCTAAGACTTCATTGGATAAAAATGTTCCAGTATCTTCTGCTAAACTTCCCTTTATGCTATTAAACCATTCTATAAAGTCTTCTTCCCAATCAGATGTATTAGGGTAGAACCAGTTTTCCCACTCCTTCATATAAGTGCTTGTTCTATTTTTATACCAGCCTTGAAACTGATTAAATATTTCTGTTGTGTCCACCTGGTCTATTAATCCATGGACTATTCCACATAGGCTCTTATTTAATCTAAGGTCTATAATATCTTCTTGTGTTATAGATATAGCTCCCTGATTTACTTTTATATCTGCTAGTCCTAATTCATAAATATCTGCATCCCTTTGGATTAAAGGTGGTTCTGGATTTGCACTAAATTCTCCCTTTTTAATAATTGCTTTTATATTTCTCTTCTCCACATCAAACCTAAGAACTACTCTATCCACTCTGCTTAGAACCCCATCAGCTGGATCTATAATTAAAATTAAGTCATCTGTGTTCATATAAAAATAACCATTAATCCATGCCTTTCCTGGACTAAGGGTCATAGTCATATCATCATTTGCTCTTGCCTGCAAGCTTGTATTTGGATTGGAAAAGACTCCATTTCCAATAAAGCTTGAGAAGTATTCAGCAAATACTTCTGCTTTGTATCTTCTATCGCCATTGATGCTGTTAAAGAATGCACTTCTCTCCACTATCTCACCTCCTGCTTTATCCTATCTACTAAAGTGGGAATGGAATTACCAAATGTTACATTGATTGAAGTTTTATTTGCTTCATATACTTCCTCAATTTCTGTTATTCTAGTATCTTTAGTTACTTCCCATCCCTTATTACTAACTGTAACAATATCTCCTAAATCAAAATCAACTTTATATTTTAAATTTCCTTGTACATTTATTTTACTTTCAAATGTCTCTATTTTTTCATGTTCTAAGAGTTTAGAATTCCCTCTATTAATTAAAAGCTTTCTATACTCATCAGCTGGAATAGTAATTTCTTCTCCATCTTCATTTATAGTGCTTTGTAAATCCCTAGCATCTACAAACATCTCGTACCTATTAAGTCCATTAGCTTCTCCTACAGTTACAAGCTGTCTATTAAACCCTTCACCTTCTCCAGCTATTAATGCTGCATTTTTAAAGTTATTAGTACTTTCTATATATTCCTGCTCGAATACATTCTCAAATTCATTAGCAAATATAGCTGGTGGATTAATCTTTTGATTTGCTGTTAAGTCTCTTCCTTTATATACATCAAATATAAGCTCTTTTAATTGCACATCTGCTAATATTCTAAATCCTAATCCACTTGATGAAGAAATAGTCTCTAGTTCATCCAGTAGATTACTATAACTTACCTGTTTGTTTAATATCTGAGGGAAATTTTCTATTTCAGCTAGGTTTACTAAAGGGATCTTTCTATTTTCATCTGTTGGATTAATTGCGTTCTTATCAACTAAACTCATCATTGCAATCTCTGCACTTGTATTTAAATTTTCAGTTCCCCATATGATTCTTTTTCTAAGATAGCTTGTTATAAAGTTGCCTTTAATAATAAGAGTTTCTTTCCCTTTTTCATCCTGTTTTAATTGTCTATATGATATTACTCCCGCTTCTTGGTCATCTTTCTTACATATAATGTATCCCTCTCTAAGCATTTTTAGGGATTTATATGTTAGGCTTAGATGAAGTTCAAACTCACCTGATTTGTGGTATCTTCTAACCCATCTAAGACTATTGAAGTTATCGATTATTCCTATAAAATTTAATTCTTCATTAAATACATAAATATCCACATCTACACCCCCAGATACTCAGGATTGTAATAGATGTCTATTTCAAGATTGTCTAAACCTTCATCAGCATCATACCTTAGCAGATTATCCTTTGGCTCTAGTTGTAAGAATGTAGAATCCAGGTCAATCCAATTGAATGCATTTGCAGTTACTCCATCTTTATAGCTTTCTATTCTTTTATTGGAGAAATGTGTAGTTACTGTTAAAATCTCACCAGAGGCTAAACTCTTATTGATTTTAATATATTCTCTTGTGCTGACATTATATAGCATGGGATTTACTACTGTGGCTAATGCCTTAAATCTAACCTCCATGCCACAGGATATATCTCCTGGATTATATAAATTTACAATTAAACTTGGTTCTCTAAATCCCATTTGGATTCCTGTATCCATTGACATTTCAAGTGGAAACTCAAACTCCCCTCTCCAAATTGCAGCTTCCTCTTTTGTAGATTCCTTGTCCTTCCAAAATGGATGATGGCAGTATAGATTAATTAAATACTTTTGATAATATATCCCTTTATTGCCATTACCGTTTGGGAATATTGGTGTGTTTTCTGGTATACCTTTTATCTCTCTAATCACATCCTCTTTATGATAATAGCTAATACTCACTTCCCCAAGCTTAGGATTTAATACTCTCTCCATCTTTCTTCTACAATCTAGCACCTCATGAGGATTTTTTCTTGTTACAATCATGCCTTCAATTGAGATGGCTCTACCTTCTAGCGTGTTATCTATATAAGTAGAGCCATCTTGTTTAGGTGCCTTTTGATTTTCAATTGTAACTGGTATATTGCTAACTCCATCAATTATTTCTAGATAGTAAGGTGATTGATTGCCAAGGGTAATGCTTTCTCCATTAATATTTGTAATAACAACTTTCTCCATAACACACCTCCTACCATTCAAGAGCAAGTTGTCTTGATGCATTTTTAATTTGTCTTGCTGTTTCCGATGGTGTTAACGGGGTAGAACTGTTGATAACTATGTTTTGAGTTATACCTTTATCCCCAGAAAGCATCTTTTTAGTCACATTATCGTTATAAATCCTACTTCCTCTTGGAAGTTCTACAAGCTCTGGTCCAAGTTCTCCTACCATAGTAAACCCACCTTGGAAGAAGCTAGTTCCGCTAAAGTTAGAATCTGCTCCCCCACCTGAAAATACTCTTTTTACTTTTTCCACAATACTAAATACCTTTTCTTTTACCTTTGTGGCATTCCATTCTTTTATCTTTTCTATTCCTTCTGATATTTTACTTTTTACTTTACTAATACTACTAGATACAGAAGTTTTAACTGCTTCCCAATTTTCAGAAGTAGATATCTTTATATCTTCCCATCTTTTGGTGACATCTTCTTTAATTTCTCTAGCTTTAGTAATAGTATCCTCTTTCATAGAACTCCAGCTATTAGCTAAGTTCGTTTTTATATTTTGCCATTTTTGAGATGAATCTTTTTTAATTTCTTCCCATCTCTTTATTACATTTTCTTTTATTTCTCTAGCCTTAGTGGATACATCACTTTTCATAACCTGCCACTTTGTCTTAATCTCTCCTGTTTCCCAGTCTACTTGGTTGACATGTTCTTTGGCTTGAGTTTTAGCTTCATCTACTACTTTCTCATGCATATCTTCTGCTTTTTTAATGGATTCATCCTTTTGACGAGTAGCTTCCTTAATTAACTTATCTGCTTGGTCTTTAGTAATAGTTTTGGATTCATCTCTTTGTCTGATGATTTCCTTAACTACTTCTTTGTATTGTTCTTCTGCTGCTTTAATGGTTTTATCCTTTTGATCTAAATTATTTTTAACAACCTCTGCAGCTTGCTTTGCAGTAATCTCTCCAGCTTGGGCCTTCATCCTTTCCATAATGGCCTTTGCTTCTACTTCATTTTCAGATAGAACCTTAATTCCTATATCCACCATTTTCTTTTGAATAGAATTTATTTCTTCCTGCTCAGATTTAGTTAAGGCTCTTTTTTCACTGGAAGCCGTATCAAGTATCTCTTTTATCCTTGCTTCACCATCAGAAATTTCCTTCTTTCTATTTTCATAACCTTCCTGCATATTATTTAAAATCTGGTCTTGCTCTTCTTTTGAAAGAGAAGTACTGCTAGTTACAAAGTTTTGTATCTTTCCTAAAGACTCTTCATGGTGCTTATCTAGTCCAGCTTGAATGTCACTTGCCATTTGTGAGAAGTTTGCTGTTATCCCGTCTGCCATTTCTTTAGTTACTTCCTGACCACTCCATGAAAGTTGATTTAAAGCTAAAGTTGCTTCATCGTTTAATTCTAAAAACCCTCCTACAGCTTTCTTTGTAGACTCAGATACTTCATCTCCAAACAACTCTATAGTAGGAATACTTTCTTTTGAAAGATGTTTATATAGTGCAATACCTGCCACTGTAGCAGCTCCAATTCCTAAAGTCCATGGATTTAAAAGTAAGGCTCCAGCTTTAGCAGCTATTCCTGCTGCACTAAATCCAGTAGCCATTCCACTAGTAGCAACTGTGACTCCAGCAGTTCCTGTTTTTAATCCAGCTAAAGCTATTGATACTTTTGAAAAAGAAGTAATAACAGTACCTGCTCCACCTATAACCTTTCCACCAAGGATTAATAGTGGGCCTATAGCTGCTGCAAGTGCTGCTACTTTCACTATAGTTTCCTGAGTAGCAGGATTTAGATTAGCAAACCATTCTACTACAAGTTGCAGCTTTTCAACTAAGGTTTGTAGATGTGGAACTAAAATCTCAAATATCTGTATTCCTAAACCTTCAAGAGCAGATTTTAATTTAATAATTTCCCCTTGAAGATTATCCTCCATAGTTTCAGCCATCTCTTTTGCTACACCGTTGTATTCCTTTGTAGCTTGAGTAAGTTTTTCATAATCTTCAGGACTTGCATTTATGATTGCAAGCATTCCACTCATTGCTTCTTTTCCAAATATAGTAGCTGCATATTGGGCCTGTTGTTCTTCAGAAAGTCCTGCAAACTTTAATCTTAATTCATCCATCACATCTTTAAATGGAAGCATTTCTCCATTGGCATCTGTGATAGAGATGCCTAATTGGCCCATAGCAGCTGCCATTTTATCTGTTGGATTGGCTAGGTTTGCTATAGCTGTCTTTAGAGAAGTTCCAGCCTGAGAACCCTTAATTCCTGCATTGGCCATAAGTCCTAAAGCAAGGGCTGCGTCTTCTGCAGAATATCCCAATGCACCAAAAATAGGAGCCACATATTTAAATGACTCCCCAAGCATTGCCACATTTGTATTTGAATTACTGGATGCACTAGCTAGTAAATCTGCAAAGTTTGAAGCTTCTTTTGCTTCCATTCCAAAGGCAGTAAGGGCATCGGTGACAATGTCAGAAACCAAACCTAAATCTTCACCACTGGAAGCTGCAAGCATCATAACTCCATCTAAACCATCAAGCATCTGATTGGTATCCCAGCCAGCCATGGCCATATACTTTAAAGCTTCGGCAGATTCAGATGCACTAAACTTTGTGGTAGCACCCATTTCCTTAGCTTTTTCCTCTAGCAATTTTAAATCATTACCTGTAGCACCACTTATAGCCCCTACTTCACTCATACCAGCTTCAAAATCAGACCCTACTTTAACTGCAGCAGCACCAAGTCCAACTAGTGGAAGTGTAATCTTTTTAGTTAAGTCTTTACCTATTGATTCCATCTCTTTTCCTACATCTTGCATCTTCTGACCAACAGGCTCCAGTGCTTTACCTAGTTTATAAAAGCCTGAAGACTGAAGTTCTATCTCCTGGTTTACTTTCTTTAAGTCCTGCTCCATATAGGCTAATTGTGTCTTTGCCTTATTTAACTTTATCTCTAAATTCTGTGTAGCTTTGGCATCTTTTCCTTTTGTCTCTACTGACTTTTGATGGGCTTCTTCTAAAGCCTTTACCTTTTGCCTTTGAAGTTCCGTTTGTTTTGTTAAACTATCTGATTTTAGTTTAAGACTATCTAATCCTTTTCCATGCTTTCCCATTTCAGCACTGGCAAGCTTAAACTCAGATTGAACCTTTCTCATCTCTCGATTTAAACTACTTACCCCATTTTGAAATCCAGTAGAGTCAAGCCCTACCACTACATTTAATTTCCCTATTTCCTTTGCCACTTATCTCACCTGCCTTTGGGCATAAAAAATACACCTAGGATTTAGGTGTTATAGTATTTCATCAATATATACTTTTTCATCTCCTAACTTCTTAGTTAATAGCTTCAGATAGTACATAATATCCATGGAGTCAATTTCATTTAATGTCCAGCCTTTATCAAGAAGTGCTAGATAGAGGCTATCTATAAAATCCTGGGGACCCATGGCATTCCCCTCTACTGGTTTTTTCCATCACCTGCTGTTACTTCTGACATCTCACCTACTACTTCATTAATACATTTTGTGATGGTAGGAATTAAGTCTTTAGATTGAAGTCCATCGTAGACATCATCTCTAGTAAATTGATTACCAAATAGTTCTACTATATAGTCAATTAGTTTATCTAATTCCTCTGGAGAAATGTTATCAAAATCTACTCCTTGGGATACTTCAATGGTTCTTCTAACCATCCTTGCAGATATAAAACCAGTGGTGTATGTCTTATCTTTTTTATCCTTCTTTAATATAATCTCCATATATTAAACCTCCTGTGTTGTAGTATCTCCTGGAACCTTTTCAAACCAAGTATCAGCTCCTAGGAAATCTGCACCATCTTCATCTGCTGTTCTCTTCCAGTCTCCATCATGAAGTCTTGGCATAAAGGTAAGTTTAATCTTTGGTGTCTTATGCTCCACATTATCTTTCTTAGTGGAATAGTCTTCTGCCATAGGCTGGGCCACTCCTTTTAAAAGCCACACATAACGATATTTTCCATTGGATTTTAAGCTTTTAAATCCTAATGCGATATGTGGTGGAATATCTGCTTTATTTTCTACAAGCACTCCTTCTACAATCTTATTTCCTAATAACTTGACCCTTGTTGCTAAAGGTAAATCTGCTGTTTCTACCTCCACATCAATTTTTCCTAATGCAGATACAGATTCCCAAAGCTGATCATCGGCATAGACTTCTTGAGTATTTACCGTTGGGTTTATCGTAGCATTTATAGCTCCCGCCATTGGTTCAGGAACAGCATAAGTTAGTTCTTCTATGGTGTCTTTATTTAAAATAGCAAAATGTAAATCTTTTAATCCTACTTGTGCCATTTACATGACCTCCTTAAAAAATCTCATTACTTTGTGATATATCTTTAAATCCTCTTCATATAAATCATAAAAGTTTAATTTAGTAAAATTGGCTGTTAGCATACTTTGGTGTACTTCTTTTGCAATTTCAGTGTAATCTGATTTACTCCATAAATCAATTTGCACGTAGTAACCAGTAGCAATTTCTAAATCATCAGCGTGTTGTTCTGGTCTATCTAGATAAGTGAAAAAGGTAATATATGTTTCTTCATTACCTGTATAAGTTTGAAATCTTACTGGAACCTGAATATCTTTTAATGCTGATAAAACTTCTTTATTTATACTCATAGCCCTAATCCTTCTTTTAATTTTTTCTCAATCGTCTCCATGGCATTTTCTTTAGAAACTTCATATCCTCTAGCCATAAAGGGATTAGCTTTCATCTTCACAGTTCCAAATTCTACAAATCTACTATAAAACACATCTTTATCAGGCCCTACTTCCACCTGCTTTGCTCCATCCTTGTTTTTCACCCTAGATACAGTTATGCTTTCCTTTAACTTTCCACTTCTTATAGGCGTTTCCTTTTGAATGGCTTCTTTTACTACATCTCCAGCTTCCCTTAATGCCTTATTTTCAATTCTAGAACCAGTCTTACCTAGCTTTTCGATTTCATTAAGAAGATTCTCCATTCCTTCTAACTTCATATCAGCCACTCTTATCCACCTCCAATGCCTTTATTTCCATATACACATTTTTGTATTTTATATTATCAATGGAGGTGATATTATATTGTCTTCCTTGAAAGAGTATCCTCATAGAAGTGTCTATATTTTTAAGGTAGCGAATAGTAAACTTAACTGTGTTTTCTCTTTGCACTGTTGCAGCTTCAAAGTATTCTCTTCCATGAAGATTGGTAACAGCTGCCCATACAGTTTTAAAATCTTCCCATTCTTCAACTTCAAAGCCATTCTCATTGGTGGTGGTAGTTAATCTTTGAAAGGTAATTCTTTTATTTAGTTCTCCTGGATTCATTCCACCATCTCCTCTGGATAACAGTAATTAAGCTGGGCTAGCATACTATCAATTACAGGCCTTATCTTTTGGCCTACCTTTCCAGCAGTTAAACCTCGGTTCTCATACCAATCTACTACTAGGACTAGACAAAACAGCCTAGCTAAAGGGTTTGTACTATTAAAGGTCTTACCTGTGGCATTTTTAAGATACTCTTCGGAAGCATTTATTAGGGATTCTATTAAGCTATCATCTTCGTCTCCATCTACTCTTAAATATTCTTTAGTTTCTTTTAGTGTAATTAGCAAGGCTTATCACCTCCAAAAGGAGTGGAAAATCCCACCCCTATGCTCCAGTTGTTGAGATAGTAAGCTTTCCAAATACTGCTGCATCTGTATCCCATTTCACACAATCATCCCTTGTAATAGTTCTAAGTTCTGTTGTATCTCTTCTCCAAGCATCTCCACCAGTAGTTGTAGAAGCTAGTTCATAAACTCCTTGATTAAATAGAACCATTAGCTCTTTAAAGTTTCCAACTATAAATGGAGCTTTTACAGTGGTAGTTCCAGTGGAAGGCAATGTTCTATTGGCTACTACTGCAATTGGTCTACCCTTGAACAGTTTCTTTCCAGGTTGAGTAATATCATCTTGAAGTAGTGGTCTGCCATTACCATCTTCCTGTTCATCTAGCCATTGGAATCCATCTTGATTTGTGATGATTTTACTGGATAGACTTAATGCAGGATCTAAATCTACATTTAATACTTTCTTAATAGCCTTAATGTCTTTTAAATCTTTACTTGATAGAGATTTTAATATCTCTATAATTAAACTATTCTTTGTCACCACGTGCTTTTTGGCTATCCATCTTGTTACATAGGCTATAATATTTTGGTCACTATCCTTTAATAACTCATTGGTAATTGGTAAAAATCCTGCTCTTTTTACAAGCTTATATGTTACTGGTGTAAATTTAGGATTATCAATTTCTTTAATTTCTCCATATTCATCTACCACTTGAAAAGGAACCATATCCTCATCTTTTTCTAAAACTCTAGAACCAGATAACGCCTTTACCTTTTCAACTCTAATAATTTTAGATAAATCATTCATACTTCTCATAAGCTCATTGATTTTTGTTTGGATATCTTCTGGAACGATAATTCCCATATCTCCATCAGAGTCAGTGCTTACTCCACCTTCATGCATAGCAGCCTTATATTCATTAATAATGCTGTAATCATCTGCAGTAATTCTCTGTTTCCTTAATCCTTTTAAGAATACTCGTTTATATTCTGCTTCTAGGTCTTTATCAGTATCGCTGTTATCATTTAATAGTGTGCCATCTTCCATATCAAACTTTTCAGCTGCTTCTAATTCCTGCTGAAGGGCCACTTTCTTTTGTAAGGCTCTTACTTCTTCCATTAAGTTTTCAGCTTCTACTACCTTATCTTCAGCTATTAAGTTTCTTACCTTCGACTTCTTTTCTTCTAGGTTTTGAAGTAGTTCTCTTAATTCTTTACTCAAATTCATCCCATCCTTTCTGAAATAAAAAAAGAGCCTAAAGCTCTAGTTCGATTAATAATTTTTGTTTTAATAATGCTTGTTTTCTAACTTCCAAATCATTCTCTATTTCTATTAACTCTTTAGGTGTATTTTTGTATCTAGCCAATACATCCTTATCAATAGAAGCTGCTAGTGTTTTTTCTTCCTCTACCACATCACAAAATCCATACTCTTCGCATTCAGATGCTGTTAGCCAAGTTTCTGCATCCATAATCTCTATAATCTCATCTCTTGTTAGTGCCGAGTGATTTTCATAAGCTGCAATTAAACTTTCTCGGATTTTATCTAAGTCTTCAGCTAGTTTTCTAAACTCATCTGCATTACCCATGCCTATGGTCCAAGGGTTATGAATCATCATCATAGAGTTTTTTGGCATAAAAATAGTATTGCCTGCCATAGCTATGACACTAGCAATACTTGCAGCTAACCCATCAATATATACATTTTTATGTGCCTTATGCCTTTTTAATATAGAGTAAATAGTCTGACCTGCAAATACATCGCCTCCTGGAGAATTGATGTAGATATTTAGTGTATCTATTTCTCCTAAATTATCTAAATCAGATTTAAACTCTTTAGGAGTTACTTCATCACCCCACCAAGTTTCATTTGAAATCTCTCCATAAAGGGTCAACTCTCCCATTTTTTCATCTAAGGATTTAAAGTTCCAAAACCTTTTATTCTTCTTTCCCAATATCATCACCACCTCTTTTATACTGCTCTCCCGCCATTTCAATAGGCATCATATTTCCATTGATTAAAAGTCTATCTCCTCCTTCTTTTGCCTCCATTTCCTCTAATGCTCTTACTTCGTTAGCTGTTAGAAATCCAGATTGAATAGCAATTCTATATCCTTCATATCTAGTTTTAGGATCAGCTCGGAGTATTGCATTTACATTAAACTTAATATAGTAGCCTTCTTCTAATTCTTTATTGGTAAATAGCTTATATGTTAATTCCTGTTCATAGCCAGTTAGAATATCCATTAGTGTATCTACATAGAATTCCCTTTGCTGGTATTCTACATTGGTATGAGTTGCCCTATCTAAATCGTTAATCTGATGGTTCTTTATTCCAAAGGCTGCAGCTATTTGCTTTACTGTAAGCTGAGTGTTTTCTATAAACTGGGCATCTGCCATGGTTAAACTTAAAGGCTGAAATTGATATCCTATAGGAAGGAGGGATACCCTGTTGGCATTTTTAAGTCCACTGGCCATCTGTTCAAATCTTTCACGAAATACTCTTTGAGCCTCTGGGTTTAAATCTCCTATATAGTGAATAATTCCTTTGGTTTGAAGTCCTGTTTTAAAACTATTATTTAAATATTCACTTGCAGCACCTGCATTTTCTATGGTGTTTTTAAGCTGATTTAATGGAGTCATACCTATAATTCCATCACTAGTCAGTCCTTTAAAATGAAGCATCTCATCAGGGTTAATCCTATACTGAGTACCTTTGTTATCTGTATAGACATACCAAAGTCTACCTTTATGAGGAAGTAGTCCTATATCATCAATATATATTTCTACTTTAGAACTATCTAAGGGATATATTCCTGTAGCATGACCTGCACTTCTACCAGCTGTTTCAAACTCTATCCAAGCATAGGCATTCCCATAGATATTTCTCTGAACTTCTAAGGCTTTAAAAAAATCCCTGGCACTCATCCACGGATTAGGTCTAATCTTTAAAATTGGGGTTAGATAATGTTCTGTCGCACTTTGCCTTCCATTATTATTTTTATATACTTTAGTAGGAAGTTTACCTATGCTATCAGCCAATATTCTAATACAGGAAAACACAGTTGCTTCCTTTAGTGCATTTTTACCTTTGTAATTAAGCTCGCTATTTTCAACTCCCAATATTTCTAAAAGCCTTCTATCGTTTAATGATATTTCCTCTGGTAACGCTTCAGCTTTTTGACTAAATATATTCTTTAACTTATTAAATACATTCAAATACCATCACCCCCCTAACCCCAAAGTTTGTCTAGCATTTCCTCTGTTGAATACTCATTTAAGTCAAACTTACTTCCTTCATTTCTTATTGCTCTATCTAGGGCCATAATTAAAGCTACAGCACCGTCTATTTTTTCAGTGGATTTTTCCTTATCAGGCTTTATATTTCCAGCAGGGTCAGTTCTTACATGAATATTATCCATCATCCAAGATAGAACTGGGTGTCCACCATGGGCTATTTTTTCCTCTAGTGTTAATTTCATTAACTCTTTAGTAGGTGGAGACATATCTTTGTATCCTTGCCCAAAGGGAACTACTGTAAATCCTGCACCTTCTAGGTTTTGTGTCATTTGCACAGCTCCCCATCTATCAAAAGCTATTTCTTTTATGTTATAATCCTTCCATAAATTCCCTATGAATTTTTCTATAAAGCCATAGTGGATGACATTTCCTTCAGTGGTTTTAAGGTAGCCTTGCTGTTTCCAAATATCATAAGGAACATGGTCTCTTCTTACTCTTAAATCTAAATTCTCCTCTGGTATCCAAAAGTTTGGAAGTACATAGTATTTATCATCATCTGGTACTGGAGGAAAAACTAAAACAAAAGCGGTTATATCAATAGAACTTGAAAGGTCAAGTCCACCATAACACTCTCTTCCTTTTAGTTTTTCAGGATTTACTTCAAATGAGCACTTATCCCATAAATGCATTGGCATCCATCTTACAGATTGCTTTACCCATTGATTAAGCCTTAGTTGCCTAAATAAGTTCTCTTCTGCTGGATTTTCTTTAGCACTTATAAAAGCTGCTCTTACCTTTTCTATATCAATGGTATGGTCCAAGGATGGATTAGCTTTATACCAATTAGCTTCATCTGTCCAATCATCACTATCTTCAATTCCATAAATAACAGGGTAGAAGGTAGGATCATGCTTTTTCCCTCTTAATATATCATCTGCTTTTTGGTGAACTTCCCAGCAAATAGAATGCCTATCAGTTCCAGCTGTTGTAATTAAAAAGAAAAGTGGCTGCTTTCTAGCATCTCCACTTCCTTTGGTCATTACATCATAAAGTTGTCTATTAGGCTGGGCATGTAATTCATCAAAGATCACTCCATGAACATTAAGCCCATGCTTTGTAAATGCTTCTGCTGATAGAACTTGATAGAAACTGGCTGTAGGCATATACACCAATCTCTTTTGAGATAGAATTGGTTTTATTCTTTTCTTTAAAGCAGGACATTGATCTACCATATCTACTGCTACATCAAATACAATAGATGCCTGTTGTCTATCAGCTGCACATCCATAAACTTCAGCACCCCATTCTCCATCACCACAAGTTAGATATAGGGCTATAGCTGCAGCAAGTTCACTCTTCCCATTTTTCTTTGGAATTTCCACATAAGCTGTATTATATTTTCTATAACCATCTTCTTTTACAGTTCCAAATATATCTCTTATGATTTTATCTTGCCAAGGTAAAAGGTCAAAAGGTACGCCATGCCATACACCTTTTGTATGTTTAAGGTTATTTATAAATTTAACTGCTCGTTCTGCTTTCTTTTCATCAAACATTATTTAATCCTCAGTAATTTTTCCATTGGATCATCAGTATCTGTATCCTCTGTATTTACCTGAATCCTTGTACGAGCAGCAGGAGTAAGTCCAAATTCAGAACAGAAATCCTTCATAACCTTAAGATATGTCTGGGCAATGGATACCTGTGGCACCTGTTGAATATATCCTGATGGGGTTTTAAAAATAGTGCCATGCTTTGATAGAAATTCTTCAGCTTCTTTCCATCTAGCATAGGCTTGACAATATCCAGCAAAGGCTGCCATGTCTACTTCAGTAAGTATTCCAATGGCCTCCATCGTTTTAGCCATTCGCTCCCATTCTTTCTTAGCTTCAGGCTCCAGCCATGACGGACATCCGGGAGCTTTTCTTTTAGGTTTTGGCTCATTTTCATTTAAAGGCCTTTTTCCAGGATTCCCTTCCAAGACCTTTAGTGCAGTTGGCTTTGGCTTTCTTCCTCGTGTCGCCATGCTATCACCTCCAATTTATAGTGAAGAAAAAAGGCCCTTATTTTAGGCCTTCCTTCTGATTTTTCTATCTTCCAATTCCTTTGTAGTTTAAAACCCCTAGGGTAATTGCCCCATTACCTCTTTAAAAAGCCCTTACAGGGCAAGTGTGGGGCTTATTTTCCCCTCTTTGTGCTGATTTCAATGGCTTCATCAATGAAACTCAAATCAAATCCAGCACTTTTGTATCCTTCCTTTACAGTTCTTAAATAACTTTGACTTGGAGAATTTAAGTGAATCCTATCCTTAATCTTATTGGTCATAATGTAAACCATGGCAGTTACAATTTCACCAGTCTCAAGTTCCACTGGTATATCTTCTTTGTAGTAAAAGCTAGGATAGCCTTCATACCTATCAAGGGCTAGTTCATCTTTAGACTGAACTTCCCATATAAGTGCTGGCACTCTTTTACCTTTACAGGGTTCAATGGTTAAGTAGGCATTTCCAGGTACACCTTTAAAAAGCAGCCTATAGCCATAGAGCATTCCCTTGCCATAAACCTTGGCAGTAGGACATCGGTAGCTCATTTGCTCTAGGTTAAGATTTGAACCATAAGCAACATATAGTCTTTTCATTTTCAATCCATCCTTTCCAAAGGGCCCAATATTTCCCCACTACTTGGCCTGTGTGGCCTTTGTTTTAAGTGAGGGAGTCCTTCTACCAGCTTAAGAGGGGTTTCCCCCTCTGTGGCTCTTGGGCCTGCCGCTATTTTTAGGTTTCTCTATGCGGCTCTTCGAAATCTCCAAGCTGCACTTCCTTCTAGGTGTTTGGTTAAGTGCTCCCTGCAGTTTTTGAATTCTTCTCCGATAAGTCCTATTCGGTTTAGCCAAGTTCTCATTGCAAACTTTGGATTTTCTAATTGTGGCTTTTTGGTGCTGGCACTCTTTTGGGTTAAGGCTTGATTGTTTATGGCTAGGGCCAAAACAATGTAGCTTCTTATTTTTCCTGCATGAAGAGTTCCATTAAATCCCCTAAGTTCTACTGTTCCTACTCCGTTGAAAAAACTGTGAAGGTTTAGAAAATGATATCTGCTTTCATGGTAGTGTCTTTCCCTGCTGGAGCCGTAGCCTTTGTACCAAATGTCCTCAATTTCTTTGAAAGTTTTAGGTTTTTTCTTATTCATTCTTTCCACTAAATCTTTATCCATCTTCTTGCAGTAACGCATTCTTTCCCTTTCAATTTGTAGGCTATCGTAAAGCAAATCGTTTCTAGCGTAGATGATGTTTACAAAGTTTCTTAAGCTTCTTGGTGTATGGTCTGCTCCATCTAGGTGTATGTGTATTCCTGCTGTTGAGTTTGGAAAACCTCCTGCCTTTCTAATTTTTCTTACTATCTCCTGCAAAGTTTCAATGTCTTCTTTGTAGTTTAGGATTGGGCTAACAATTTCTACGCTGTATTCTCTTCCTGCTGCAACCTTTTGCCCATTTACTTTTCTTTGGCATCTCAAGCTTCCGTCATACATAATCTTCCAAGCCCTTCCATCTGGTGCAGTAACTTTGTAGCTATCGTAATAATCGTTTTGCCTTTCAATGCTTCCTCTCAAATGGTCTGCTAAAACTCTTGCTGCCTTTTCTCTTGTAATTCCTGTTAGTTCAATCTCAATTCCAAAGTTAGTCTTTAAAAAATCTCTGTCTGCCATGGTTTTATCTCCTTTCAGTGTGTTTTCGTTGTGTATATATATCACTCTAAAAGGGATAAATAGCAAGTACTATTTTCAAAAGAAACACAGTATTTTACACTATTTCAACATATTCAGAAATAACAGCTAAAGCTTCAATATAAGACCCAGATTCCATTATCCTTTTTACCATTTCGTCTGCTTTATCTTTCATACCAGCTTTTTTAAGGGTTCTAGATGCAATCCCCATAAGATTAAATATGTTTCCATCTTCACCGATTAATTTACACCTTGGTTTAGTCATTTGCTTCCTCCTTCTTTCCTTTTCTAAAAGCACTGTTGCCACTTAGGTTTTGAAGGAGTTCTCTTCTAATTTCTTTATACTCATCTCCAATCATTCCAAGTCTTGTTAGCCAAGTTCTAAAAGTGTATTTTTCATTGTCAGTAGGTTTCACTTTAGCTAAAGCTCTACTTTGGCCCTTAGCATTTTTATTGATTAGTGCAAAAAGCCAAGTAGCTGCTTCAGTTCCTGTATGCTTAAAGGTTATACTTTTTTCCTGAAAGTCAAATTCTATTCCAGGATGTCCTCCCTCTTCAATTTTATTTAATGCTCTTTCAAAACTATCTACGCTGTTAATATCTGCTTCGTTAATTTTAATAACAAAGTCCTCTTCTACTATATTTTCTTCAATTCCCAATGCCTTTTTAATTAAAGGCTGTCTACTGTATATCATGTTTACAATGTTTCTTAAGGTTCTACCACTGTGGCCATCCATGGGTATTTCTAATTCGTAGCCAATAGATTCTTCAGGCCCAGCTAGTAGTTCTTTAAATTCTACTTCTACTCCAAGAGATGTCATAATCTTTCCCTCCCTATCTATGATGTAAGTTTCTTTAGGTGTTTCTATTTGATATTGAAAGCTTGGTACTCCTAGATACTTAGGCTTCACTCCAAAATGCTCACCTAAGATTTTTACCATTTCCTTTCTATCCATTTCAATCCCTCCTGTATTTAGGTTACTTACATATATCACTCTAAACACAGGAAATAGCAAGGGTTATATGGTATCTTTATATAGAATTTTCTCTCCGTCTCTTATTAGAAAAACTTCTTCATAAGAATCAACATACTCAATATATCTTTTCACAATAACATCTGCATATTTTTCATCAAGTTCTATTGCATAACAAATTCTTCCTAACTGCTCGCAGGCAATTAAAGTAGAACCACTGCCAGCAAAAGGTTCTAATACAATACAGTTACTCATGCTACTATTTTGGATCGGATAAGCTACAAGAGGTACTGGTTTCATAGTTGGATGAAGTTCTGATTTTGTAGGCCTATCAAAATTCCAGATAGTTGTTTGTTTTCTATCTGCATACCATCTATGCTTTCCCGTAGGTTTCCACCCATAAAGAATAGGCTCGTGCTGCCATTGATAATCAGAACGACCTAATACCAATGATTGCTTGGCCCAAATGCAAACATTAGCAAGATGGAATCCTGCATCCTTGAAAGCCTTTCTAAAATTTAACCCTTCTGTATCTGCATGGAATATATAAGCTGCAGCACCATCATCAAGAGAATTAAATATATTTTTAAATGAAGCTAATAGGAATTCATAAAAGTTTTTATCTTCCATATTGTCATTTTTAATTTTTCTCTCATTTTCACTTCCAGCTGTATAATTCACATTGTAAGGAGGGTCTGTAACACAGAGATTTGCTTTCTTTCCTTCCATTAGTTTCTCATAAATTTCTGCCTTGGTACTATCTCCACAAATAAGTCTGTGCCTTCCAAGTAGCCAAATATCACCCTGTTTTGAAATAGGCTCTTCTGCTAAAGCTGCATCTACATCAAAATCATCATCCTGCACATCTTTATCGTGGATATTACTAAAAAGCTCATCTATTTCTGCAGCATCAAAGCCTGTAAGGTCCATATCAAAATCCAGTTCTTTTAAATTTTCTAATTCTAAAGCTAACATCTCATCATCCCAGCCTGCATCCATAGCTAATCTGTTATCCGCTAAAATGTATGCCTTCTTCTGGGCCTCTGTCAGATGTTCCACTAACACACAGGGAACTTCTTTTATTCCTTCTTCCCTTGCTGCCATTACTCTGCCATGGCCAGCTAAGATATTATAATCCTTATCTATAAGGATGGGATTTATAAAACCAAATTCTCTAAGGCTACTTCTCAATTTATTAATTTGGTCTTTACTATGGGTTCTAGCATTATTTGCATAAGGTATCAACTCATCTATATTAATTAGTTTTAATTCTTCTGTTGTTTTCAATATTTCACTCACCTCTTTATTTTTTATTGAATTTTCTTTGTTTCTTTGTTATAATGTTTATAAAGATACAAAGATATAGGTATTATATTTATGAATTTAGCATATACTATAAAGGAGGTTACAAATATGCCTACAATTGTTATGGAGCGTGATATTATGGATCGTAAAATAATCAGCGTTTCAAAGAAGCGTCAAATTACGATACCTTTACAATTCTATAAACATCTTGAACTTGGAAGCGAAGTTGAATGCTCACTTGAAGATGGTAAAATTGTTATTCAACCTCTTCATAGAGAACCTAGTGAGTTTTCCGTTGAAATACTAAAAGACCTAGTTTCTCAAGGATATTCAGGTGATGAACTAGTAAAGCAGTTTGAAACACAAAGCAAAAATATTAAAAAAGCTGTTACCAATATGCTTGAAGAAGCAGATACCATTGCAGCTGGTGAAAAGAAAGCAGCAAACTTTGATGACATCTTTGGTTCAGAGGACTGATTATGTACGAAATATTATTCAGTCCTCAAGCTGAACGTTTTTTTAAAAAATTAAAGGAAAAACCTTTAAAAAATGCATATAAAACAGCTTTACTAAAATTAAGTGAAAATCCTTATATCGGTCAACCAAAACGTGGTGATTTATCCGGTGTTTATGGTTTTGATGTAAAATATAAAGGTATCAATTATGAAATTGCCTATACCATAAGTGAGGTTGATGGTAAAAAAATTATTGTGCTTCTTGCTGGAACTCGTGAAAACTTTTATCAACAACTAAAGCGATATATTAAATAGCTCTCAAAAGAGGGCTATTTTGCTTCTATACCCCCCTATGGAATTTTGCGAATTCTTGCACGAGGGGGCCGCCCCGTTCCTGGGCTACAGGGTTTTATATTATCTTACCCGCCCTAGGGGTCAAAAGGTGTAAACCTTTCTCTTCCATCTGCCGTCTTCCTTGGCAGTCTTCCTATCATGGCAAGACTTGCACAGAGATTGTAAATTGTTAATGTCATAGAATAAGTCTTCGTTACCTTTATGAGGTTTTATGTGGTCTACCACTGTTGCTGGGGTAATTCTATTATTCTTTAAACACTCTACACAGAGAGGCTGTTTGTTTAATACATATCTTCTTAAATCTTGCCAGCGACTGCTGTTGTATAGTTTCTTATGTGGTCTATTACTACAATTGTATTCTCTATTAACTTCCTTTTGATGTGCCTTGCAATAGTTCCCTTCCGTTAGCTCTGGACAACCTGGGTACTTGCAGGGCTTCTTTGGTTTCCTTGGCATCTTTTTTCACCTCTTTATCTTTAAAGCAACTAGTGAACATGCAATACACCATATTAGGTGAAAGCCATGTTCCCCAGACACATTTCCTACATTTATTCATTTGTTTCATCTCCTAAAATTGGGCATAGAAAAAGCCCTAAAGCTAAATGCTCTAGAGCTTGTATCACAAATCTTATTATTTATAAGGTTTTTAAAAATCCCCTTAACTCCAACATCTTATTTTTATAATTAATATTTCTATTATTGCAGAATTCTTTAATCCAAATTATATCTCTTTTTGTACCATGTTTATCACTAAACCTTCTAACAGTAGTAATCATTCTACTTCTAAAATTCATAGGATGTACCTGCATACTACTTGAAGTAACTTCTTCAAATTCGTTATATAAATCTTCAGGAGTCTGATCTGTTTCTATATACTTTAGAAATAGCAGTTCATAAAATGCAAATGGAATAACATCTCTAATCAGCCCCCTCACCAAAGTATCATGAGGCCCAAAATCTTTTGTATCATCTGATAGAAAAGCTGCAATCCCTATAGTTTTTGCTAAAGCTACTGCATATAATTCTCCGGTGTCAAATAGCAAATTATTCTGCTCTAAATATGTTTCAAAAAGCACCTTTACTCCCCTATCAATTAAATCTGAGTTAGTTATTATATTTATATTTCCTTTTTGTACATCTATCATAAATTGTTCATGAACTGAATATGATTTCCTTTTGAGCTCGTTTTCTAAAAGGTATTCATGCATATAAAGTTCATCACAAAATGAAAATAACAAATCCCTTTTATTGCTTTTGTATAAATGTATTACAATATCAGTATCTAAAGATGCATCCATTATTCGTACTCCTCAAATATATCATCAATATTTAGCTCTTCATCTTTGTTATCTTCATCCTTTTTAAAGATGCTTGCATCAATATCTAAAAGAGCTAGTGCCTTTTTTAAACTTGAATAAGGAATATGGTTATTTTCATAATTTGTAATTGCATATTCTAAATACCTTGATGGGACCTTAATCACATTTGATGGCTCTAATAGCTTTTCATCAACATTAATCATCCTAAATAAAGCCCTTGATGTAATATCGTTCCTTTCATTAAATAGTTCACATTTTTTATTATAATTAATAAAGTCAATATCATAAAGCCTCTTAACTACTGCAGCATAACTTACTTGGAACTCAATTTGTAATCTAATAATATCAATCGCATTAAGATTTATAGCTTTTTTCTCAAGTTCATATTTTACAAATTCTAATAATTGTGTTTCTGGCATTAAAAAACAATTTGCAAAATAATACGCTCTAGCCTCAGAAATATCTTCATCTATGTCATCAATATTTATGTCTATTTTCACATCTTGATTCTCGTCTTCAAAATCATATATTATGTGACCTAGTTCATGGGCTATTGTAAATATCTCTCTGGACAATATTTCAGATGAATTTGATACTATGATTTCTTTTCCTTCAAAGGTTGTAGAAAATCCTAATACAGTATCCTTCCCAAATGGATATCTAATTAAATGAGTACCTCTTTGTTCCACTAAACTAAAAATATCCTTAACCCCATAAGTTTGTATATTGTTTTCCTGCCTTATATCTAATGCTTTTTTTTCAATATCTATTTTATTAATCCACAAAGTCATCATGCTCCTTCATTTGGTAGTATAGCTTCTCATGAGCGTGAAAAACTTTTAATATTTTTTCAATTTTAGAAACTGAATCTATTACATCTTCTCTACTACCTTTTTCTCTAAACAAAGTAACAAGTTCTTTCTTTTCTTCTTCAGCACTTGTTATTTCTGATGTTGGCACACCTAGATAATCTGCAATTTTTTTGATCATGACATAAGAAATATCCACTTGCCCATTTTCTAAACGAGAATATCTTTGCCTAGACATATCTAATACATTAGCCATCTGTTCTTGGCTAATTTTACGAATTTGGCGTAATTCTTTTATTCTCATACCTAATGCATAACTCATAATTAACCCTCCTTGTAATGATTATATAACATTTTCTTATTAAATTCAACATATATGTTATATTACTATCCCATTTTTTATATTTTATGCATTAGTTTTAAATTTTGTGAATTGTAAATGCTGGTAAATGCTTTAAAAATATTTTGGCATAGAAAAAAGCCCTCTTTGGGGCTTGTATTCAAGAATGCTGCGTTTCCTTGGAATCAAATTGATATAACCTCGGCCTATACAAACAGCATATGGTGTTCCTGATTTTTCTATACCTTTACATCTTATATATTACTACATTCATTAAGTGGCTTTCAATGGCTTTTAGTGGCTTCTTTTAAAATTTCATCAATTTCTTTTAAAGCTCTACCATGAAGTCTCATTATCCACCTTTTATCATATCCCATACATCTAGCTACATCATCCCAGCCCTTGTTGTTTATATATCTCATCTCTAATAGCAGCTGGTAACTTACATCTTCTACTTGACTTATGACATCCAGGATTTCTCTTTTCAAATCGATTAATCTATCAATGTCATCATTTATTTCATAGCTTAAATCTATAAGTTTAACAGTAGCATCTTCCATAGGACTTGTTGTAGCTTTACCCCCAGATACCTTCTCCTGAGTAAAGTCTACAGTAACCTTCTCCGCTATAGCTTTCAGTCTTTCCATTTGATCCAGCTTATTATTTATACTTTTATCAAGCCACATAGCTTGAGATAGATATTCTTTAGCGTTCATTCTCATTACCTCCCATCTTTCTAACCCTCGCCTTCACTGCATTTAGCAATGCTTCTTGTCCTACTTCTTTACCTTCAAGTGCTTTTATCACATCTTCATCCATGGTATCTTTGGCTACTAAGTGATGGATGATTACATTTTGCTTTTGGCCTTGTCTATAAAGTCTTGCATTGGCTTGACTATATAATTCAAGGCTCCAAGTAAGCCCAAACCAAATTATGATATTTCCACCAGCTTGAAGGTTTAATCCATGTCCAGCACTAGCTGGGTGGGCCAGCATAATTGGTATTTTACCTTCATTCCAATTCTTTATATCTTCAGATGTATCAAGAACTGTTAAATCATCTCTTTTTAGGTGCTTTTTAATTCTATCTAAATCATGCTTATAGGAATAAAAGATTAATACTGACTTTCCATTTGCAGCTTCTATAGTGTCCTCTAATGCTTTAAGCTTTGCATTGTGTATTTCTTTTACATCTCCATTTTCATCATAGACAGCACCATTGGACATTTGGAGTAGCTTATTAGCTAGAACACCAGCTGTATTTGCTACAATATCTGAATCCTTAAGTGGTAGTAGTAAGTCTCTTTCCAGTTGGTCATATTTATCCTTTGCCTTCTTTGGCAGATGAATTGGTATGATATTATTAATTCTCTCTGGTAGTTTTAAATAATCCTCTGCTTTCATACTGACACAAATATCTGATAGTTTTTCATAGATAGCTTCCTCGGCACCTTCCTTTAACTTATAGGTGAATACTATATGCTGATTTCTCTTATCTGGTAGGAAGTATCTCTCCCTGTATCCAGTTATGGTTTTTCCTAATCTTTCACCACCATCTAGTAGATAAATTTGGGACCATAAATCTATAAGTCCATTTGGTGCTGGAGTTCCAGTAAGTCCTACCACTCGTTTCATAAAGGGCCTTACCTTTTTTAAGGCTTTAAACCTTTGTGCTCTATGGGATTTAAAGCTGGATAGTTCATCTATTACCAACATGTCAAAGGGCCAATCCTTACCACATTTATCTACTAACCACTTCACATTTTCTCGGTTGATGATGTAAATATCAGCTTTAGTATATAAGGCATTAATTCTTTCTTTTTCCGTTCCTAAAACCTTAGATATTTTTAGATGTTTTAAATGATCCCATTTAGCTGCTTCTTCATCCCATGTGCTTTCCGCTACACGAAGAGGTGCTATAACTAAAACTTTTGATACTTCAAAGTAATTAAACATCAATTCATCTATGGCTGTTAGAGTAATAACACTCTTGCCCATTCCCATATCCAGCAGTAGTCCTGCTTTTTCTTTATCTAAAATCCACTGAGTGGCGTATTCTTGATAATCATAAGGTTTATATTTCAATCAACCACCTCCTGTAAAAATACATTTATTTTTTCATATGAATCTATTACATAAACTTTAAAGCCTAAGCTTTCCAGTTGCTCTTTTCTTTTTAATTGGAGAGGCCTTAAATTTTTCCCAGGTGCTTTTAGTTCTACAAAGTAGATTTTTCCTTTTGGTAGTAAAACTAATCTATCAGGCACACCTGCCATTCCTGGAGAGGTGAACTTAAGTGCAAGGCCACCTAAATCTTCTACCTCCCGTTTTAATCTAGCCTCTATTTTACTCTCTAAAATCTCAAACACTCCCCATTTCTTAAACAAGTACAAATCTTGTTAACAATCTTGTTAATCTCTACACCCCAGTATTTATAGGGCTTTCAGTAAATTTTAAAAGGTTTTCAATAAACAAGTAACAAGAATTTCCTATAGACTACTCTTAATTATAGAGATTAGGCATATACATATACCTATATATTCTTTATTTTATTTATCTATATATATAATCTTGTTTATCTTGTTAATAATATAAGTTAAAGCCTTAATATAACTAGGGTAGGGGTAGTAAACAAGAATGGTAACAAGCCTAAATCTTGTTTAATCTTGTTTATCGCATCTAACATAAATTCTTTGTATTCCATAGAGAGGAACTTTGGCATTTCCCTGCTTGTTTCCAGTGTACTTTTCCCATCCATCAATCTTTCTCATTATTGCATTTATCTCATAAGAGTCTATCTTTCTCATGGCAGTAGCTTCTTTACCAAATAGCTCACACCAAATTTCCATGGTGCAGACTTGCTCTCTTCTTACAGTTCCTATAACATTATCGCTAAACTCATCACCACGAATAAAGCTTCTTCTTGCATATAAGTCCATATCATCCCAGTTCGTTGGAAGGAGCATATCTAAATATTCTCTAACTACTCCTTCTCTATCATCACTTTCTAATGCATCAATTTGGGCTGCATTTGCAAACTCTTCAGCCTTATTACTTAATATTAAAGATTCACCCTGATGGTAATATTCCATTACTTCAGACCAAACTTGGTCTACATCATCTATATCCCAAGGTTTTAATTTTGTGTCTCCTGGGGTTTTAACTGGCCAAAACCTACGCCCACCAGTAATATCCCTTAAAAATCCTGCTTCTTGATTTGTGGTGCCTACAATAATACACTGTCTTGGATGATCTTCTACTGAGTATCCATAACTTGCTCTAAACTTATCGTCTTGCCTTGATAAAAAAGACTTTAATGTCTCTTCATCAATTTTTCTAATTCCAGCTAGTTCTCCAATTTCAAGTATCCAGTAACCTTGAAGTTTTTCCGCTGCAGTTTTATCTCTCATATCTGAGATGGAAAGAGAATCACTAAAAAACTTTCCTCCTAGCTTTGAAAACAAAGTACTCTTTCCTATTCCCTGTGGCCCATTTAAAACTAGAACTGTATCAAATTTAATTCCTGGATTCATGGTTCTTGCTACTGCTGCAACTAGTGTCTTTCTCGTTGCTTCTCTGGTGTAGATATTATCTTCTGCTCCTAGATATTTAACTAATAGGGTATCTACTCTTTTAACACCATCCCATTTTGGAAGATTTAATAGATACTCCTTTACTGGATGTCTAGACCTTTCAACGGCTACTTTTAATACAGCCTCCTTAAGCTTTCCTGGTGCATAAAGGTTATAGTTTAAATCAATATATCCAGCAAGAGATGCTTCATCAGTTTTATTCCACCCAGACTTTAACCTTTTCCAGGGAACATCTCCTTCTACATCAACACCTTCTCGAAGCTCGTTATAAAAAATACTGTTAAGTTGTGGATCATGTCTTAGTATAAGAATTATATTGGTAAGAGTATTTTTAAGCTCTCCCTTATTATTAATTTCAAGGTTTACTTGCCAATCTTCCTCATTAAAATCCTCACTAGCTGAAGTCATCCTTTCACTAGCTATAGTCTTTTTAACCTCTAAATCCTCTCTAGCTAACTTCTGCATAGAAAGATAAGATGGCAGCTTATTTACAGGTGTTCCTTCCTTTGCCTCTTCATCTAATTCACCGAACTTATGAAGTCTTACAAGGTCAAAAGCATTACATAGTTTGCCACTAATGGGGTCGGTGCCATGGTGTGAATATGCAAAGTCTCCATTTTCATATATAACTAATCCACCTGCAGATGATCCTGGAATATAGGTGTAACGATTAGGGTTTTCACAAGGTGAATATACATCTTGTAGAAACTTCTCAATTACATCAACTACAGAGTATGTCCTACAAAAGGCACCTACTACTCCTGGCTTTTCTTTAGGGTCTCCTTGTCTTTCTGCTAATCTCTTTCTATCCTCTTTAGTCCTTGAACTTTCAGGCCAATAGGATGAGTCTCTCCAATCTTCATACCTTGCAAGTATTTCATCTGGATCTATCCATTCTTCATCCAATACTTTAAAAATAAACTCTCCATCAGAAGAAGTTGATGGCCAATACATTAATCGGTGTGGCTCATAGGTGGTATCATCAAAGAAATCTATGCCTAAATCTGCTGCAATTCTTCTCGATACTGCTCCATATTCATCTGGAGTTACTGCCCTTTTTAGTGGAATAACAAGTCTTAATCTTGGAGCTTTAGGACTGTGGCTGTGAGTTGAATACATTACACATCCATATCCAAACATGGTCTCAACACCTGCCCATAAATCTCCCTTAACAAAGTCAGCATCAAGTGTTACAATTTGCCTCCAAACTACATTATCAGCTTTTCTTCTGCCTTCCTTTAAAGTTCCACCTACAAAACCACCTACATCTTTTACTTCATCTTTCTTAGATTTAGATAGCTTCTTGTATTCTTCATAGGTTTCATAAGTTCTTATGGTACTGCTTAATTTCTCTACTAACTCCGACCAGAGCATCTCTCGATTCTTCCAGTTCATTTCTTTTCTACTTCTACCTGTAGCAATGGTAAGAACTCCATCATGTTTTAATTTAGGTTCTTTAAGCTTATATGGCTCTTGCATATTTACTCACCTCTTTCTTAAGTCCTTTCTTTGCTCCTTCTATGTCTCCAGCTAATGCCTGACCTCGTAAGGTTTTAATGGTTTGTCTTGGAAAAATTCCCCTATAGTCTTTTAGAAGTTTTATAAACTTAATGGTTTCCCTATTCATCCAAAGGTTCACACCTTTCATTAAACCTTCTTACTATAATCCCTAGTGACTTAGCCCTTTCAATTTCATTAAGCATTCCCTCAGAGATTTTATCTCCAAAGGCCCATAGTTCATCACATATATTTAAAAGTTCAAATCCCATATCTATTCCTGCGTTTCTTTCCTCTTCATCCTCGTCATCTAAAAACTGAGTAAAGATGGTATGAGGTGCCAAGGGAATACCACCCTTGACATAGACATACCTTGAATAGCCAATAGCTTTATTTATATTCCTTTTAACATCTCCCCTTAAGGGAGAACATACATAGATAATTGGTTTCACTAATATCACCTTCCTCTTTAGGTAGGTCGTATTTCATGACCCACCTAGTCTTTTTTATAGTAATCACTCTCAAAGGCTTCAGCTCTTAATGGAAGTCCTGGAGCCCAAGGGATATCAAACCCCATAATTTCCTCCACTTCTTCTAATGAGC
The DNA here is from genome assembly GCF_002995785.1 of Clostridium liquoris. Taxonomy (GTDB): domain Bacteria; phylum Bacillota; class Clostridia; order Clostridiales; family Clostridiaceae; genus Clostridium_AO; species Clostridium_AO liquoris. The sequence goes on from NZ_PVXO01000044.1 coordinate 36,186, forward strand.
CATTATCCTTTGGAACATCTAGTATAACTTCATCATGAACATGAAATACAATCCTATATCCGTACTTTTCAAGCCTTAGCATAGATTCAGCTAAACAGTCCCTTGCTATGGCTTGTATAATATTCTCTGTTAATTTTCCTCCATAGGTGTCAATACGACCCCACTTCATTCCTTCTATACCTTCATAAGTTAATTTATCTTTATTAAATCTTTCATCTATTTCAATCCTGGGCCTTACATAAGCAAGGCTTCTGCCAGAGGGTAGTCTTATAAATAGCACTCCTGATTTAAAGTAGAACTTAAGACCGTATTGCATACTAACTACAGTTCTTTCCTTAACTGCTTTAATTGCAGCACTTTCTACATCCCACCAAAGTCTAACTATATTTGAATTGGACTTTCTCCAAGCAGATACAAGCTCAGGTAGTTCTTCTTCACTAAGTCCCATATCTATTGCACCCATAGCCTTTAAGGCACCTTTACTTCCTCCATATCCAAGGGCCAACTCTGCAATCTTACCTTTCTGTCTTAAGACGCTGCCCTTATGAATTTCTTCTACAGGAACTCCAAACATTTGAGATGCTGAAGCTTCATATATCTTTCCATGAGAATTAAACACATCCATTCTCCATTTCTCTCCTGCAAGCCAAGCTATAACTCTAGCTTCAATGGCACTAAAGTCTGCTACAATAAATCTTGAATTAGGAGAAGGAATAAAAGCTGTTCTAATAAGCTGAGATAGAACATCTGGTACTGAATCGAAGAGTAGTTCTAGTGTTTCATAATCTCCAGCTAGAAGAAGTTCCCTTGCTAAATCCAAATCACTCATATCATTTCTAGGAAGATTGTGAACTTGAACTAATCTTCCCGCCCATCTTCCAGTTCGATTTGCTCCATAAAACTGTAGTAATCCTCGTATTCTTTCATCCTTACACATGGCTCTTTCCATGGTTTCATATTTCTTAACTGAAGTCTTAGACATATCTTGCCTTAACTCTAAAACCCTTCTTGCTATAGGGTCATCAACTTCATCTAGTAACTCTGCTACTTTTGCTTTGGATAGACTTTTCACTTCAATACCATGTTTATCTTTAAGCCAAGTCTTTAGCTGGGCTGGGCTGTTAGGATTTTCAAGTTCTGTTAAATCTATAGCTTCGTCTACTAATTCCTTTTGGTAGATTTCATCGCAGTGTATTGCATTTTCTACTAATTCGTTATTCACTCTAACTCCATAATCATTAATTCTTTGGTCTAAAAACCATAGCTTTAATTCTTTATCTGTCATAGGGTAATTCTCTAATCTTTTACGAATAGACCTTTCCACTTCCACATCTTGCTTACAATATGCTTTGAATGTTTCCCACTTATTCTTATCATGATGAGGAAGATTTCTAGTTCTTCCCCCATTAGCTTTAGTAGGCTTACAGGGAATTGAGAAGTATCTAATTAGTGCTTTCCCTTCACTCATCTTTTGCTGTTCTAGATTTAAACACCTAGCCACACCTGCTAAACTGGTAGGAAGGCCTAAAGTTAATGCGTGGGCCATACTACATCTCCACTGTTCTGGTGGCATTTCATCTTTAAAATATTTTGATAAACAAGTTCTTTCAAACTGTGCATTAAAAGCTGTTTTAATTACTTTAGGATTAGTTATAGCTTCTACTACATCAGCTGGAACCTTTTCACCACTTGCTAAATCCACAACCTGTACTTCTTCATCATCATAGGCATAAGCCATTAAAAGTATTTCAAAATCCTCTGCTTCAGTATAGGCATAGACCCCAGATTTACCGAGGTCTACACTACTATAAGTTTCAATATCGATAGCTAGTATTTTCATAAGGCATTATCCTAAAATATCATCAAAGTCATTATCTATTGCTTCAAAATCATCTTCAGGTCTTGATATTCCACCTAAGGGCTCTCCATCCTCAAGTTTCTGAAGATTGTTTAATCCAAATGTAATTCCCTTTGCCCCATTAATGCTATATGGGAAACTGCTAATACTTGCTCTACCATAGCAGCCTGAATAAAATTCTGTTTGGTCTAATATGGGCTCTACATTTTTATCTACAATTCCTGGTTTTATCTTGCTGTTTACATTTATAAAGTAACTATTTTTATATGCTGGATCATCTGGTTTGTCTAAATCTCCATCTCTTAATGGCCTCCTGAAGTTTGAACCACTGGTAAACTTTGAACCAAATCTTGATACTCCTTCCTTTTCAGCAGCTTCAATTGCATTGTTCACCTTTTCTAATGTTTTCTTATCATTCTTTGGAATAATTAAGCTCACAGAATACTTAGGTTCACTTCCATTTACACTTTGTGGCTCCCACACATTTGCATAACTAAATCTAACTTTACCTGTAACTATTTTCATATTAAAATTCCTCCTTAAAATCTATTTCTGCACTGCTTCTTATAGCAGGTCTTTTATCTTCCTCTGGAACTAACTGAAGTTTCCCAGGAGGTTTGATTATTAAATCTCCTATGGTTTCTTCAAATACTTTCTTTCCTAATTTCTTTTCAAGTTTGGTAAGGCTTAATAGAGACTTTGAAAATATCCTATCCTCTGAATAACCTGCAGAAAGTAAAGCTTTGGCAACTTTATCTTCATCAGAATACTTTCTCGAACTTCTACCTTCCACCAGCTTAAATCCAGGCCACTCTTTGCCTTCATTTACTGCTTGGTTGAATGCGTATGCTTCTACATCCTTGGCCCATTTTGTTAACTCATCTATTTGATTTAGTACTTCTACTATTTCTTCATCTGTTAATAATGCTGGTAGCTTAAAATCCATGCAGGCTAGTTTCATGTTTTCATCTGCTCTAACTCGACATATGGCTTTCACCTTACAGAACCTGCAATGCTCTCCTACCTTAAATTCACCTTCTCCTCTCCAAGCTTCATCGGCCTTTGGCTTTACTATTTTCTCTCCCCAATGTATAAGTTCTTCTACTTCCATTTCATCGCTGGAGATATTATCAATTCTTGGTTGGATAATGGTCATTCTAACCTTCTGGGTATCATAAAGCATTCCAAAACCATTAATTGCACCTAAGGCATATAGACGCATTTGGGGATTTGCTATTGCTGATACCGCTACTCCCTTTCCACCTTTTAAATCAATAACTTCAATAATGCCATCTGCAATAATAAGGACATCTCCTGTTCCAAATCCTTCTTTAACCCAAGGGCTGTAATCTAATCTTTCTTCTATAAGAACCAGTGGGTCAGTACTAATTGCTCTTGCTTCATTAATCTTTTCAATTACTGCATCTACATAAATCTCTACTGCTTTTTCTATCTCGTCTGTATAAAAGTCATTTTGCTTCATTTCTTTTAGTCTTTTATTGAACTCTGCCTTTGTAATATCATCTAGAAAAAGTTTAAGATGTAACTCAGCTAATCCATGCATAAAGGTTCCTTCCTTTGCATAAATGCTTGTATTATCTTCCACCTCTTCTTCCAGCCTTACACTAGGGCTGCACTTAAGCCATCTGTGAGCCGATGAAGCAGAGAGTAGGGCATGTTCTCCCATTACATCACCTCGACTTTCTCAAGTAATTCTGGGTATTTTTCTCTTGGTATGTCAGATAGCTTCTTAACTCCAAAGCCTATAATTAGTTCTCTTACCTGTGCTTGCTTTCCAGCTTTAGATAGAGAAGCTAACTTTGCTCTGACTTCCTCTAAAGTTGGTAGATTGTCTTTCACCTTTTCTTTAGGTTCATTTCCTTCTACAGCTCCTGCTAAGGTTTCAATACTATCTGCAAGACTTCGTAGATCCTCCACCACATCTAGTGCCAGTTTGATTTTGCTCATTCTCTTCCTCTCCTTTCTCTAGTTCTAATAGACGTCTTGCCAGCCTTTTTGATACAATGCTCATGGCTGTAAGTACTCCTACCATTTCTTCATGAGTTTCTTTATTTGCTTGCATTTTTGCACCTCCTCTTTTTAAATAAAACCCTTCACTTATTAGCCAATGGGGAAGGTAGTTTGATAACTAGTTTTTAAAAACATTTTTTACCCCCTCACTTATTAGCCAACGAGCAAGGGGGTTTGATAACCAAAACTTATGAAAAATATTTTTTTATTTTATTAATAACTTTCTTATGCCTTTTAACAATGGCTGGCTGAGATACATTTTCTTCCTTTGCAATTTCACGAGTAGTCTTATTTTTATAATAAATGTCCTGTATAAGTTCTTGCTCTTTGCTATCTAACTCTTTTAAAGCTTCCTGCAAAATTAAAAGTATAGCCTTATCACATACAATATCTTCTACAGATTGCTTGTCTTGAAATGTAGCTCCATTCTCCATCAATCTTTCTATTGAATCTTCTTTGCTTGGAATGTATATAGGTCTACCTGTCTCTGGATCAATATCAATGCCACCAACTTTAACATCTTGTTCTAAATATCTGCGTCTTCTATCCATTTTGTAATATTCTTTATAAAGCTCTTCACTTACTTCTACTTGCTCTTTGCCAATTTTAATAAATTTTTTCATTATAATTCCTCCTTGGATTTTTAAAATTTGATGATAGGTAATAGCAATAGGTCTAATGTTTAGGTCAGGTTTAAAATTGCTGTTCAAGCTCTTTATTACTGGTGAAAAATGACTATTTACACAGGCAAGTCCTAAAAAAAGACAAAAAAATAGCCAGACTGAAATGCAATGTCCGAGAATTTAATCTCTACACATTTGCATTTCAATCCGGCTATCTAGCAGCTCACTAGGGATTGTTTCTTATTTAATTTATGAAGCTTCTTGCTTTTTCTTTAAATATATTGAATTGCAGGTTTTTCTTATTCTTTTTATTGTAATTGAATCTACATAAGGCCCAATGATTTCCTCAATATTAATTAAGGTTGGCCCTTTATTACCACGAGCTTTAGCTGATATGATAAGTGAATCCTCTTCAATCAAAACCTTAAACAACAACCTATTGGTTTTATCCTCATCTCTAACTTCTTCTAATAACATAGGTACCTCCATAATTTAATGATTTTTGTAGTTTCCTGTTTCGTCATATATGCTTATTTGCGAACACAAGGATAAAAAAATATAGACTATGCCCCTTTAATTCTCATACAAGCTTATATGTGAACAGTAGGATAATAAAGTAGCAAAGAATCGCTACTCTTCTTCCTCTAAAGCTTTTATAAATTCCTCCCAGGCTTTTTCTGTGATGTCTTTTTTACCCTTGGCCTCATTTAGCTGTTTGGCTTTTCTTAAAGCTGTCCTAGCTAATTCGCTTCCCTTTATATACTCTGGTAAGTCCATAGGTATTTCATCTCTGTCTTCAGAAGCCATATCTATCATGTTTTCTTTTTCTTCCTGAGACAGATTTAAAATCTCTGCTATTTCTTCTAGCTTATCTATATTTGGTGGGTTCCTTCGTCCCTTTTCAATATCACTCCAATAAGCTGGAGAGAACCCTACTAAATCTGCCATCTTCCTTAAACTAAGCCCTTTCTCTTTTCTTCTTTTAGTTATAAACTTTCCAAATTTATTCATAAGTCATCCCTTCTTTTATATTATAGAGCATTGTCTTTTCTCTTCAACACTCTTTATAAATCCTAGATTCTTAAGTCTTATTTTTGCAGCTGTTAACGATACATCAAATTGTCTTGCCATTCCCCTTGATAGTTCTTCGGCCCAGAAATCATTATATAAATCTATTCCTCTTCTATTGAAAAACTCTTCTACTCCTAACAATCTTACATAATCTTTTACAGCTTGTGTAAAAGCGTCAACTGGCATTAGAAGTGCTGATGCTAAGTAGTCTGCTTGCCACTCCATCCAGTCATCGTCTGTCACTAACTGTTTTCTACCTGTAGATTCTATATCAGTTGTTCTACATTTAATAGCTGTTGTTTTTTCTTCTTCTCCCATATAGTCAAATATACTTATTTGATTTTTATCTACAGCATATATATCTCGGTGTAAAAACCAATGAGATATTTCATGGCAATGAGTAAATCTTCCTCTTCTTATTTGGTCTTCTTCTAATAAGCTATTGTCAATTAATATAGTTCCTTCATCTACTGGCAACTTTTCAGCTTTATTTTTTATTGGATTATACACTGGAACACAACCATCATTAAATACAATCATACCTAATATGGACCTGTTATGGCTTAAGTCCTTATAGTCTACATCGAGTCCTGCATAACACTCTGAAAAAAGCTCTACATCTAAAGCTGTTGGTGTTTTAAGATTCTCAGGTTTGTAGTCTCTTATTATCATTTCAGCAATATACTCTATATTTTCCTTGGATAAAATAGGTACCCCATTTGCTTTAGATCTAAAATCAAAACTTATCATTATATCACTCCTATCATAAATGCGTGTTAGCTACTATGAGAACATTATACTATACCAATATATTCCTTGTCAAGTGTTGGATACAAATAAAATAAGCACCCCAGTAAACTAACAAAGTCTACTAAGATGCTTATAAAAAGAAATAAAGACCATTGGATAGAGCATTCCCATTAATACTTTATCCAATAGCCTTTAATATGATATGTCTTATTTAGTTTTCAGCCAGTGATGTGACCTGACTATTTTATGAATTTGGGTTTGAAATGTTTCCGTTCATCATATATCTTAAATATGAGAAGGATAGACTAATCTACCCTTCTCTATATTTTATTTTATTAATTTTTCATATCTTTGTTACAAATGAAAATAGATTCTAATAAATTATAAACTATTTTATTGTTATAGTATCAGCATTAACAGTATTTCCGTTAGTATCTGTTATATCTAAAGTATCTTTAGCAACTAATTTAATTGATTTTCCTGATGTAATATCTGCTGATAAATCTTTGTCGATTGTTACTACAATAGCTTTACTACCAGTAGTTTCTGTTTCAAATTTAACATGATCTCCTGTTAGTTCTTTACCATCTATAAAAATTGAGTAGTCATTTGCATCACCATCTGCATTTTTTACCGCTTCAGTAAATGTTATTGTTAATGTTGTGCTAGAAGTAGCTGAATCAAATTTATCTATAGAAACTTCCTTTACAGTTGGTCTAACATTTTCATTTAATAAAATATTTTTAGTTACTGAATCCATTTCTGTAACATTTTCTTTGTATCCTTTTACTCCTTTAACAGTTACATTATAATTTCCTGATAATTCAACTGTATTATCCTTTAAGTAAACTTCTACTTTTGCTCCTGTTGATTCATCATTTTCGACAAGTTTTACTTTTTCAACTTGTGCATCTTCTACAATATAATTAGCAACATTTGTAGCTGAATCTATATTTACTGCTTTAGCAAATTTAACTTCTATAACCCCTGGTTTGCCTGCTTTTTCTACAATTGGATTTCCTGATACAAGTTCAAGTTTATTTGAAACAGTACCTAATGTAAATACTATATTTTTCTTAACAAAGCTATTACCAAAATTATCTTTAACATATCCTCCTGGTATTTCTACTGTATATTCAACATTAGAAGGTAGTGCTGCAGCAGGAGTAGCATTATCAACAAGTTTAATTTCTATAGCTTTTTTAGTTGTTCCATCAACATTTACATTAGCGGCTGGAACTGTTTTTTCTTGAGTAACTCCCATTTTATCTACATATTTAAATGTTAAATCAGAAGGAGCTAATTTTATTTCCTCATCAAAATTTACTACTAAATAATTGTTATTATCTTTATTTATAACTTTTGTTGAAGTTACTTGTGGTGCTGTTTTATCAGCATTAAAGCTTAATATAGTTTTATAAACATCATTTTTATTTGGAGTTGAAGCAAAATCTTCTAAAGCGTCTGCTCCGATTTCTACTGGAACAGATCCAGATTGTGCATCACCTAAAGTAACAACAATTTTAGTATTATCTTTAGTATCTACTACTGCTTTCTCTTCACATGTACTTGTACCGTCAGCTAATGCTGTTCCATTTACTTTTATTTTGGTAACATCTACAGTCTTTATAGCCTTAGATGCTTTTATCTCAAATGAACTAACTGAAGTTGCTTTTACTGATTGTATCACAGGTTTAACTTCATCTACATCTTTTTTAACTTTTACACTAATTGGTGTAGATACATTATTCGCATAGTCTTTAATTCCTTTAAATGTAACAGTTGCCTCTTCTCCTGGTTTTGCTGCTGATATATCAAGATCAACATAATTTACAGCCATCGCATCAGTAGCTGCTGGTTTTGCTGTTATAGCTGCAGAAGTACCATCAGCATATGTTGCTGTTAAATCTCCTGCTGGATTTTGAACAGGCTCAGAGAAGTATACTCTTACTATATCTGGATTGATTTTTTCAAATTTATCTAAAGTAGCACGAGTTTTATCTACTATTTGAACAGTTCCTAAGTAAGCATCTGCCTTTTCACCTTTTAAATCTTTAACAAAGTTTGCAGAATCTTCTTTATTTATTTCTACTTTATGATTAGTACCTGATGTAACTATTCCATCTGGTTGCATAGTTAGTATTCTTCCATCTTCACTTAAGCTTGCTGCCCATGTAACAGCTGTACCATCTATATATATTGTATCTGCTTTTAATTTATCATCTAATTTATTTGTTGTTAACTTATCATCAATTACAGTATTTTTGTCTATTGGTTTATTAAATTTAACTTGGATTTCTTTAGCATTAATAGCACTTACTGATTCAACCTTTAAATCAGTTGCAACTGGATTAACTATATTCTTAACAGAATCTTCTATAGCTTTTTCTAAGGCAGCTTCTCCACCTACTAGGTAAACTTTGCTATCCTTTAAGTTGTTTTCTAAATATTCTTTAGCATTAGTTGTAGCTTCAGCTGCATCTTTCTTCCCACTTAATACTACTGGAGCACCAGTTTTAGCTGCTGCTGCTGATGCAACTAGAGCATCTGCAAAATCATCTTTATCATAGCCACCATAAGCCATGTACATATTATCAAAATTTAAAACATCTTTATATTTATTTAATACTTCTATGTTAGTTTCGAATCTATCTCCGCCACCAGCAACTCTTGTAGCTCCTACTGAAGTAACAACTGCATCTGGTAAAATTGTTTTTCCACCAACTGCTGAGATTGTTAATCCTTTAGCAGCTTCTTTAACTTCTGCTGGGACTTCGTTTTTGTTTGCAAATAATATTGGCATTCCCTTAGTTGCAGCAATTGATGCTACTGAAAGAGCGTCAGCATAGCCATCTTGTCCATTTACTAAGAAAGCTCCTTTTTCCCCTGTTAATTCTAATACTTTTTTAGCTACATTAGCATTTGTTTCATATCTATTATTTCCGCCAATTCTTTCTACTTTATAGCTTGAAGCTAATTTGTCTGCTAGAGCCTTTGGTACAACACCCTCTCCACCAACAATGACTATCTTTTTAGCTTTTAAATCTTTTAAGTTAGCTATTAGGTCAGCTGATGGTGTATTAATGTCGTCAGTTAAAAGTATTGGAGCATTTAATGCTTTTGCAAGTGGTGTAGCAGAAACTGAATCACCATATCCATCATATCCATTAACTAAAACTACTGTGTCTGTTCCATTAGGGAAAGCTGATTTAGCAACGCTAGTTGCAGTTGCCTCTCTATTTCCCCCACCTAGTCTTTCAACACTTGAAGCTGCTTGTACATTTGTAGCAGTTAATGTTGAAGTTAATATTAAGCTCATTACTGTAGCACTTGCTAGTGCCTTGTGGCTTCTTTTACTCATATTATGATAACCTCCTCATTTAAGTGAAATTTAATATTGTATATATAAAATTTTTTATATATTTATATATAATTAACCTTATGGTTAAAAATACTACCTGATGATTATTTATCATTTATGGCATTATTATTCATCAAATGGTAATTTCAAACTTAAGGGTTATTATAGCACAAAGATACCATGTTTTCTATACCTTATTAAAAAGATTTTCAAAATTTTATTTCTATTTCTATATTGGAATATAACTTTATGTAAACCATTATTTTCATACCCGTGAAAGTTAATCATATACTGGCATTTTTATCCTCACGTACTATTATACAACACATACTGCAACTTTTCTATAGTTTTTTCTTAGAAAATATATCCAAGGGTTACATAGATAGTTTTACTATTTTACTAAAGCTTACTGTTATAGCTATTATTATTCTATATTCACCTTATAATTCCTTCTAAATATTAAGACTTATTTATAAAATTAGAATTTTTTTAATTAATTTGTACACTTCCCCAAGGGCTATTGGTATAACTGTACACATTATTAAGGCAGATATTATAAAATAAATACTTCCTATATTTAAATGTAATGCTTTAAACCCCTTCATATAATAATTAAGTATAAATGGGTGGGATAAATATACTATATAAGAATTATTCGTAACCTTTTTCGAAACCTTAAGCAAAGTTTTCCTATTACAGCTAAGTGAGAAAATGAAAGCCATAAATGCTATAGAATATATTATTATTGAAGGTCTTATAAAAGTAGTACAATAATCCAAAGTCTTTCCTATTTTCAAGCCATAAAAGCTCTCCCAAATTATCATAATTATGCATAATAATAATATGCTTCTTACAATTTTTTTATGCTTTTTGATTTTGCTAATGTAGTAATTTATATTTCCACTTAAATATACCCCTAGGACAAAATAAAAAAGCCAAAATAATATATTTCTCTTAGAAAAAAAATCTAAGGCTAGATTAGGGGTATTAAAATAGTGTCCTGTAGTTGTGATTCCCATAGAAATTAAAAAAGCTAGGGTAAGTCCCCATTTTTTTTTCATTCCTATATATAATATGGGAAAAATCAGATAAAGTTTGATTATCATTGGCATAAAATATAAATGGTAAAAAATTTTATCTCCTTTTATAAATAGCTCGGGCCAAAGGGCATAATTATAATTTTTATTTACTATAATTAAATATATTAATCCCCAGAAAATATAAGCGGGTATTAACTTTCCTAATCTCTTCTTTAAAAATTTAAGATACCCCATATTTTTTTTATAAGATAAGCCTAGGCCTACCCCTGAAAGAAGTACAAATATGGGTACAGAAAATCTTGATAGCTGATTGAGTATTAATGCTACTTTATAGGTAGAATTAAAAGTTTTGATATTTTGCATGGCATAAGCTGATACATGAATTAATACCACTGCTACTGCTCCTAGCGCCTTTCCTACATCTATTTCTATAATATGTCTCTTTCCCAAATTTATCACCACATTCCACTATCTTCTTTTAATATTTATTATAACATATGGAATTTATTTTTATTTATTGATTTTTTTCAATATTGTGTTAAACTGATTCTATGATTTAATTTTTAATAATAAGGTTTTTCCTTTAATGTAAATAATTAAGTTGAAAATCCATGAGGCTTTATATTATAATATGTTGTGGAATTATACTTAGTAAAAGGAGAATATGATATGAGCTTATATACTGAATGGAAACAATTAGTTGTATATTTTGTAAAAACTTCTGGTGAGGATGAGTTTTGGAATGAATATGCTTCTGTAGAAGAAAAAATAATGCCTGAAATCATAAGAAGATACAAAACAAATATAAAGGGAAAGCTTAAAGACTTAGCAGAAGGTTTTAATGTATCTGTAATTTCCTTTGTAGGTTTTATTGATGGAATAAATTCTTCTCTGAAGAAGCCTTTGGATTTAGAGGCTATAACTGAGGATTCAGAAATAGAATTTGATATAGACTTTGAAAAGCTATACATAAATATGCTCCAGGCTGGAACAGAATATCTTTATAATTTACCTGAATGGAATCTTATATTCGGGAAAGACAAGCTAACAGAGCTAAAGCTTACCTATGGAGATACGAAAACTATAGTAGCCCCTAAAAAAATAGGTAGAAATGAAATTTGCCCTTGTGGTAGTGGAAAGAAATATAAAAATTGCTGCGGTAAATAATTTCTAATCAATTATATACCCAGTATTTTGTATTTCTTCTCCCTTGTTTATAAATGATAGCCAAGAAAAAAGACAGCATATAGTGCTGTCTTTTTTCTATATCTGCTTCATAACTGGTGCTGTATCAGAAGGTGGTTTATCCATATCTGTTACACCTATATGCCATCTTCCCTTTTTGTCCATAGCTGAATAGTATATTTTATATTTACTCCCTACCTTCACCAATGAAGATCTATATATCATACCATTATCCCAAGCGAACGTGTTTTTGGAAGGAGCTAATAAATCTGTTGTTTTTCCAAAGTTTACTCCATCCTTTGAAATTGCATAGGATAGTATAAGATTATTTTCAAATTGTTTATAGTAGTTAGCTACCAATAACTCATAGCCTTTATCTGTTCTTGTAACGTCAATATGCCAAGGGTAACAGCTCTCATCATATTTTACATATACTTCTCTAGGCTTTTCCCATTTAGTTGAATCCTTGCTTTCAGTATAATTTATTACAGTAACTTTATTTACATAGGTTACATACCACATTTTATATAAATTATTTTCATATATTATAGCTGGAGATAAACATAATCCTTTTTTCTGATAGAATATTAATTTAGGCTTACTCCACCTTATTCCATCCTTTGAAACAACCTTATATATAAAATCTTCGCTGCCTGCTCTTTTCTTAGATGTGCCTTTATTTACCCTATACCACAGCTCCATTGAATTATCCTTATAATTTAATACTAGATGAGGATCACTATTGTGTCCCCCCATGTTTACATCCTTTGGAGGTGGGATAACTGGATTTCTTAGTCCAAGTGGAAGCACCCAATTAACTCCGTCATTAGAAACCAATATAGATGGATTCTCATAGCGATCTACATAGTTAGGATAAGGAGTGTATGCCATCCAATATTTATAACCATTCCAACCCTTAGGCATATACAATACTTTAGGATGATTGCTTTGATCTTTACCATCATAGGTAGATATCCTTAAATATTTTTTAGCATTTATACAATATGTCCCTTTCTCATTTTTGAATTCCACCTTTTTCAAATCATTGTTAGCATTTATCTTTGTCCTATTAAAGGGTAAGCTATTAACAGTAAATATAATAAAAAAGAAGACTATTAATATTAAAAAGTATTTTTTTCTCATGATGACTCTCCTTTACCTACAACTGAATATGTTGTAAGGTAATTATATATAATATTTGTCCATAATTTGTTACAAAATAATTACATGAAAAAATATATATTTACCCTTAGTATTCCTGTCTTTATTAATAGTATTGCTAGTTAAAAATGCCATACTCTAAATATTAAAGTATGGCATATTATATTTACTGTAAGGTTCTAAATTCATAACCTTCAGCTCTTAAATATTCAATTATCTCAGATAGGTCTTGTACTGTACCTTGGTTTCCTTTGCTTTATCTTCTGTTTTACCTTTTTTCAATACATATAAGTTCAGGGGGATTATTTATTTGATTTGTAAAGCGCAAATTTACTACATTGTATTCCTTTTGATTTAAACATGAGGTAAACTCATAAAGCATTTTTCTTTCCGCTTTTCCTTCCTCATGTCCATAGTATATAACTAAAATTATTACTCCATTTTCTTTTAATAATTCTAATGCTTTTTTTATTGCAAGTATTGTAGTTTCTCCTTTAGTGGTTATACTGCGGCAGGCGTTTGGCAAATACCCTAGGTTAAACATCACTAGGGTTACCTTTTCATTTATATACTTATATAAATTTTCATGTCCATCTAAAATTAACTGAACGTGGCCCTCCATATTACTTTCCTTAAGCCTTTTTCTTGTGTTCTCTAGGGCAATTTTCTGGATATCAAAGGAATATACCTTCCCCTGTTCCCCTACCAGCTGTGCTAAAAAAATAGTGTCATTGCCATTGCCCATGGTAGCATCCACCACCACATCTCCTTTATTTATCTTTACCTTGCATATTTCCTTTGCCAGATTCATTGAATTAGTAAAAAAATTCTTCTCCATGTAATTTATCTCCTTTTCTATAGTGAATTGTCTTTTTAAAGTATAATCTCATCTAAAGAATAGCCCTTTTCACTTAAATGCCTTTTCTTTTCTTCTATCATATTCTCTTCTGATACATAGCATCTTAAGGCTTTAAAATCCCCATGAAGTGTGTATTTAGTAAGAGATGCAGGAATAAAAATAGATTCCCCTGCTTTAAACTTAAGATAATATTCTCCATATTTTATTTCTCCCTGTCCCTGTAGAAAAGTATATATATAAAATATATTTTCACTATTTATAAATTTCTTTTCTCCCCTTGATTCATAAAGTTCTAGGGAAAAATATTTATTTAAAGCAATATAGGTTAGTGTAAAATTTTCATATTCTAATTTTAATCCTTTATACTTTCCCTTTTTTCCTTTAAAGTTAAAATCTATAACCTGTAGTGCCTTTTCTATATGAAGAGATCTTTTATTCCCTTGTGCATCAGTTCTGTGGTAGTCATAAATCCTATAGGTTAAATCTGAGTTTTCCTGTATTTCCGCTAACAGTATTCCCTGCTGTATAGCATGTACTACCCCTGCTGGTATATATATTATATCTCCTTCTTTTACATCAATGTATTTAAGACAGGAATCTATTCTATTATCTTTTATAGCTTTTACAAAGGTTTCCTTGTCCATTTCCTCTCTAAAGCCATATATAATTTTAGCCCCAGGCTTTGCCTGTAAAATATACCACAGTTCATTTTTGCCCTTTTGCCTCTGTTCATAATTAAAGGCATATTCATCATTGGGATGTACCTGTACAGAAAGTTTATTATTAGCGTCTATAAATTTTATAATTATAGGAAATTCCTTTAAATCCTTTCTTCCCAAAGCTTCTTCTCTATATTTTTCTATAAACTGGTTAAAAGCCATGCCTTTAAAGTCTCCATTGGCTATTATGCTAATGCCTTCCTTATGGGTTGAAACTTCCCAGCTTTCTGCTACTATACCTTCAGGAAGCTTTTTGCCTAAATGCTCCAAATTTCTGCCTCCCCAAATATAGTCCTTGTAAATAGGTTCAAACTTTAAGGGATAAAGCATTTTTTTCTCCTTTTATATTAATATTATAATCCTTATCTATACTATATTTATATGTTGTGTAATATGTTCAATATTTCTTTGTAAACTTATCTATTATATATTGACAATGGCATAGTATTATTCTATTATGAATTATATTTCATAAGGGGGCCATATTTTGCCAAAGATAATAAGAGATTTAGAAAAAAAGATTTTCAATACTTCCATGGAATTGTTTTTAGAAAATGGTTATGAAGGAGTAGACATGAAGATGATTGCTAAAAAATGCAGCATAGCCGTAGGTACTCTTTATAACTATTATCCTAATAAAAAAGAACTTTATATAGCCATATTAAATGAGAGTTGGAATGATACATTTAAAAGATTTGATAAATTAAAAACCTTACAGCTAACCCCTAGGGAAAAAGTGGAGAAAGCTATATTAATGCTTTATGAGGATATAGAAAAAAGAAGGGGACTTGGAAAAGAGCTACTAAATAAAAATATAAAGGATCTCATTGAAGATGCGCGGGTTTCAGAATTTAAAAAAGCCCTTATAAAGAATATGGAAATGTCTATATCATGCCTAGAAAAAAAGGAAGCCTATAAAGATGATAATAGCATAAATATTAGACTAGCAGAGATTCTTCTGGTATCCATACCTATTCTAATTGAATCTCATAGGCATGAAAAAGAAGAAAATATTAGATTTTTAAATGAGATGTTGGATGGATTTATACTTTAAAAAAATATCTATATGCCATGTAAAAATCAAAGAAACTTGTAAAATATATTTTGCAGGTTTCTTTTTTTTTATAAAATTTTCGTTGATAAATGAATAATATTCCTCCAGGTGGCAAAAATGTGAAATGTATTATAAATTACAGCATATGTAGAAGGAGAATTTTTATGAAAGTTGGCGTACCTAGAGGATTATTATTTTATAAGTATCGACCCTTCATTACTACCTTTTTTGAAGAATTAGGCGAAGAAGTGGTACTATCTCCAGAAACGGATAAAGAAATTTTAAATTTGGGAAGTAAATACTCTGTGGATGAAGCTTGTTTACCTGTAAAGGTCTTTCATGGTCATGCAGCCTATCTAAGAGATAAATGTGATATTATATTTCTTCCAAGGATAATGCAGTTAAGGGAAAGAGAATATATATGTCCAAAATTTTGCGGGCTACCTGAAATGGTGATAAACAGCGTACCTGATATGCCCAAAGCTATTACTTTTCCTATTTATGCTTTTTCAGAAAAGAGCCTAAGAAAATGGGCTGTTAAAACAGGACTTATTTTTACTAAAAATTATTTAAAAATCCACAATTCTTATAGGGCTGCTTTAGCTGCTCAAAAAAAATTTTCTCCAGGAATTAACGATATAGACTATGATATAAAAATAGCCTTAGTAGGCCATCCCTACAATGTATATGACAGCTTTGTAAACATGGAATTAGTGTCCAAACTTCACAAAATGGGAATTGGAGTGATTACAGAGGAGTATATAGGTGATGAGCTTATAGATAAGGAAGTAAAAACTTTATTTAAAAGACCCTTTTGGACCTTTACAAGAAACTCCTATGGCTTTTCCTCCTATGTTGGAACCCATAAGGAAGTTCAGGGAATTATCTACCTTTCTTCCTTTGCCTGTGGAACAGACTCTATAACTATAGAATTCATTAAGGACAGATTAGATAACTTTCCTATATTGGTTTTAAAAATAGACGAGCAAACTGGAGAAGCAGGTTTTAACACAAGAATTGAAGCTTTTGTGGATATGCTTAAAAGAGCAGTGGTCAATTGTCAACTTTAAAAAAAGAGAGGTGTAAAAATTATGGTTATTACCTTTCCCCATCTTGGGAATTCAGCATTTGCTGCTAAGGCAATTTTTGATGACCTGGAAATAGACTACATACTTCCTCCTGTAAGCAGTAGGACTTCCTTAGAAATAGGTTCCTGCCATGCTCCTGAGGAAATATGTCTTCCCTTTAAAATAATGCTGGGCAGCTTTATTCAAAGTATAGAAAAAGGAGCAGATACTATACTTATTCCTGGCAGCTGCGGTCCCTGCAGATATGGGGAATACTGTGAACTACATATGAAAACATTAAAGAAATTAGGGTATAATGTGGAATTCATAGTGTTAGACCAGCCAGGTGATATAGGCTTTCAGGAATTATTAAATAGAATTAATAAAATATCTTTAAAAAGTTCCAAGAGCAATAAAGAAAAAATCAATGCCTTAATTAGTGGCTATAGAGTTATAAATTTAATAGATAAAATAGAGCAAAAGGCTAAAATTAAATCAGGTTATGAATTAAATAGTGGAGAATGTAAAAGACTTTTTAATGAATGTAAAAGAGAATGTGTTCTTACTAAAAAGTCTAATGAAATGATTCTATTATTAAAAAAATACAATAATTTATTGGATAATGTGGCATTAAACAAATCTAAAAAGCCATTAAGAATTGCTATAATAGGAGAAATATATACTTTGCTTGAGCCATTTTCCAACCTATATATAGAAGATAAACTTATGGATTTTGGGGTCAGCAGCAAAAGATTTTTATATCCCAGCTGGTGGGTTAAGGATGCTGCACTATCTCCTGTAAATTTAAATTCTTTAGATATAAAAAAAGCTTCTAAAAAATATCTTCCTTATTATATTGGCGGATTTGGAAGAGAATGTGTGGGAGAAGCAGTGCTGGCTAAAAAACAGGGCTTTCATGGGGCTATTCAAATTTTACCTATGGGCTGTATGCCAGAGATAGTTTCTAAATCCATATTACCTACTATATCTAAAGATGAGGACTTCCCTATTATGACTTTAGTAGTGGATGAAATGACAGGAGAAGGTGGCTATCAAACCAGAATAGAAGCCTTTTTAGACTTACTCGAAAGGAGAGAATTCAATGTATTACATGGGTGTTGATGTAGGTTCCGTTAGTACAGATATTATACTTTTAGATAGAGATTTTAATCTTGTGGAAAGCCTTTATCTAAGGACTAAAGGAAAGCCTATAAATGTTATTCAGGAAGCCTTTAAAATATTAAAGGGAAAATATGAGGATGGTATGATAGACGGGGTTGGAGTTACTGGCAGCGGCAGGCATATTGCCTCCTACATAATTGGAGGGGATGCAATAAAGAATGAGATAACTGCCCATGCTGTGGCATCACTGAATTTGAATAAAGAAGTAAAAACCATAATTGAAATAGGTGGTCAGGATTCTAAGATAATAATACTAAATAATGGAGTTGTTACAGACTTTGCTATGAACACAGTATGTGCAGCAGGCACTGGCTCCTTTCTTGATAGACAGGCAGAAAGATTGGATATCCCTATTGAGGAATTTGGAGACTATGCTTTAAAATCTAGAACTCCCATTAGAATTGCTGGCAGATGTGCGGTTTTTGCTGAATCAGATATGATACATAAGCAACAATTAGGCTATAGCGAAAATGACATTATAAATGGTCTCTGCGAAGCCTTAGTTAGAAACTATCTAAATAATGTAGCAAAGGGTAAAGATATTAAAGCCCCTATATTCTTTCAAGGCGGAGTGGCCTCCAACAAAGGAATAAAGGCTGCCTTTGAAAATACCTTAGGTGTAGAACTTATAGTTCCACCTCATCACACTGTTATGGGAGCTATTGGTGCTGCTATAATTGCCATGGAAACCTTAAAAAAGGAAAACAGAAAAACTAACTTTAAGGGATTTAATATAGCAGATGTAAACTTTTCTTCTAAGAGTTTTGAGTGTACTGGTTGTGCTAATAGATGTGAAGTGGTAAAAATACTTGGTAATGAAGAGGTAGTTGGCTGTTTTGGAGATAGATGCGGCAAATGGAACAATTCTAAAGAAAGCGTTGGGTAGAACCTGTTGAAATAATAAATAATAGGTAATAAATTATAAATAAGGAAACCCTACCCTTTCGGGTAAGGTAAAATTCAACTAAAAACTTTTCGTATTGTGAATGAAAAAATATTATCCTTATCTATTCTTTATTCTTTATTCTTTATTATTTATTATTTATCATAAGCATCACTGCTTACTAATTGTCTGTCAATTTCTTTTCCGTTTTCGTAGGTTACCTTATATACATTAACTCTATTTCCCTTTACTTCATTGACTAAATCGTAGGTTCTGCTGGTTAAGCTTTTATTAGAATAAACATTAAAGGTTAAGTTTTTATTTTGTATTACTGATTCTATATATATTGGATATTTCAATGTGTTTTTAAACTTATAATCAATATTTCCAAAGTCCACAGTGGCATCCATGCCCAATGGAACATAGGTGGAAGCTATGGTATGATGGGTTCTTTCTGTGGATGGTATGTTTGCCCTCATTATTGCATTGTAAAGGGTTGAAGATACTTGACATACTCCTCCTCCAAAGTCATCTATAAACTCATTTCCTACTATTACTTTTGCTGGTTTGTATCCTTTTTCCTCGGTTCTCATGCCTACCACATCATTAAAGCTAAAACTATCTCCTGGCAATACTACCTTTCCGTTAATAGCATCTGATGCCAAATTAATATTGGTTGCCCTATTATCATTTGATGCTGAAAAATTAGTAGTAAAACTAGATATCATTGAATTTACAGTTCCTAAATCCTTTTGTGTAATATGGGGTTTTACTTCCTTTATGGCAGAATTAACAACTACGTTCCCTTTTCCTTTTATATTCATATTCTTATCTATTGCGTTTTTTATACTATTTTTGTCCACTGCCTGTCCATAACTTTCTTCTTTTACAGCAAAACCACCAGAAGGACTATTAACTATTTTTGCATCTACAGCATCCCTATTATTTTCATTCTCTATGTTTTTTATCATTTCATCTATTTTTTTACTGCTGTATTTATATTTTAATTCTAATTCTTCATTTTTCGGCTTTTTTATAGCTTTATATTTCTTTAAAATATCTTCATCTTTATGAATATTAAAAGCAGAATTAATTACTTCATCATAATTATATTCTATATTAAGCTGTGAAAAATTTATGGTATACTTTTTATCTAATACTTTAATAATAATATTTCTTTCCTTATTACTTTCTTTATATTTTTGTGATAATAAGGATAAAGCATCTTTCTTTGTCTTTCCTCCTACGTTTACACCCTCTATAAATATTCCAGGATAAATTAAATTATCGTACTTTTTAACAGTTGAATATACCTTAATAGCGTGAAAACCTGATATAACTACTGTCATTATGAATAAAATAGTTAAGGTTATAATTGCAATCCTTTTTCTATGAATTTTTCTTTTATGGACCTTGCTTTGTCTTCTAGAGTAATCACTATTGTTTGTTTCTAATTGCATGTATTCACCTTCTTAAAATTAATTTTTGTCAGCATTATTTATTATAATACAATACTTACTTTCTTAAAAGGTTTCAAATTAGTTAAATTTATCATTTATGGGAAGGCTAATTACATGCGTGGGCATACATGAGCCTAAATCACTTTATAATGCAGTTTTATTGCCGCTGCAATCGGTACAGTAGTTTCTCCTGAAGACTAAATATGAATTGTAATTTTCCTCCCAGCTTTTTATAAACTTTCTTGCACATTTCTCCCCGGAATTATATAACTCCATCATTCTTTCTTTAGATATTTTAAAATCTGTAGTCTTTACCCCCAAGGTATCAATCTCAATGGTTCTTAAATTATTTATTCTTATTACATCCATATCAATTTCGCTCTTTAACATGGTTTCTATAAGAGCATGAGTAAGATTAAATATATTGGTTATTTTATTTCTCTTGCATTTTTCATCTATATCAATTAATTTAAATCCTATGGTAGGCCATTCTGGTTCTCCTTCTACATCGAAAAGCCATACGGGATAATTGCTTAGAAGTCCACCATCTACTATAAAGTATTTCTCTTTACTAAAGTTATGTTTTATTACCACGGGCTGAAAGAATATAGGAATGCTTATACTCATTCTTACCGCCAAGCTTACATCCAATTCATCAGGATCCATACCATAATCTGCTATGTCCTCCGGCAATATAAGCATCTTTTCCCTGGTAATATCCGCCGCAATTATATGAAGCTTATATTTTCTTTTGTACTTTGGATTATTGATTAATATATCCTTCTCACCCGGAATAATAAGGTCTTTAAATTTCACCCTTCTTTTTTCCTTTAATTTATATTTCATTTTTTCATAAAGCAGTTCCTCTATCCAATCGCTTATGTAATCCCCATTATATAATCCTTTTTTTACCATAAGATTTACCGCTGGTTTTATAATTGGAAGTTTTATTTTACTACTATCTATAAAGTCTTTATACTCTGCCTTTTCCATTAAGTTTTTAATTTCATTCGCTGTATATCCCACAGAAATAAGAGAGGCTACCATTGACCCCGCAGAGGTTCCAGCTACATTTCTCCAGATAAACCCCTTATCCTCTATAACCTTTAGTGCGCCTGCAAAAGCTATGGCTTTAATTCCTCCCCCTTCAAAAACTCCATCAGCAAATTTTTTAATTCCCATTATATCACCCCCTAGCAATATATGCGAAATAAAAAAAAGTGCAACCACTGTCAATTATCAATTGTCAATTGTCCACTATCCTCTAGAATAGGGTCTTCTTTTCTGCAAATGTCCATAGTGAATACGGACATATAAAACTCTATAATTGTGGTAATAAGAGTTACTATAGAATAGGTTAATAAGCCAGTACTAGGCTTAATTTTCATAATGAAAGTTATTACCCCGCTTATTAAGCTCACTAAAAGTATATACCAAAAATACTTTTTCCCCAGCACCCTGCCTTTACTTAATGCCTCTTCTGGTGATGTATCATGGTATATTAGATATGATTCGCAGGGAGCTATTGTTATGATTACATAAATTAACAAAATGAATACTCCTATTAATATAATTGGAAGGGCTATAGCAAATATACTAAGAAGCAATATGCCTATAATTATAGCAATAATAATAATAGTTAATCCTAAATACCTTAAATAAAATCTAAGGCTTTCTCTAAAGCTCTCCTTATAGCTAACTTCCTTTTCTTTTATTATACTTTTTATAACTAACTGTAAAAATCCATAAAATAATGGTGCTGCAAATAAAGTAATTAGAAGCATAACTATATTATTCAATATAGAAGTCCCTACATTCCCTGGATGTGCAGCCCCTTGTGTTATAACACTATATTTATCAGTTCCTATAGTGCTGTTAGTGGCTTCAAAGGTTGTAATTTCATAAGCTAGCTTTACTAAAATAAAGGGTACAAGTAGCTTGAAATTTTGTAAATATTTTTTCAGAACATCTTTATACATTAACGTATCCTCCATTAATCGTTATGCTTTTATTTTACCATAATATTTACATTTACTCCAACTGATTATCATATAATATTGGTTACCAATAAAAATAAGGCTATGGATGATATGATAACCATTCATAGCCTTATTTTGTTATTTAATTATATTAATTATTAAGCTAATCCTGAATAGAGGTTTCGTTATCTACTACTGTCTTTTTATTTCTTCCTAAATCGCTTAAACAAAGATGAAGGATAATACCTACTGCTAATCCCCAAGCTGCTCCTCTTGTAGCTAAAACTGCTCCCATAACTCCTGCAATACCTTTATCTAAATCTGTGAAGCATATGTCCATTGCAAGTCTTGTGCATACATATCCCTGAACTAATAATGTCAAAGATAATGCCACTGGTAATACAGGCTGTACAAGGGAAACTATTGGAATCAAAGCTACTGATATAAAAGTAACCCATCTAAAAGTTCCAACACCGCTAAATATTGAATCCATAGCTTCTCGACCTTCTTTGTATCTTTGAGAAACCGCTGCTGTTACAGCTGCCCATAGTGGGCCGCAAAGTGGTACATATGGTGCTATTAAACTCATTACTATATTTCTAAAACCACTTATTAAATTTGATCTATTGGAGTTAAAATCAATTTTTTCATCTTTTCTAACTTCTTTGGCTTCATTAATTAAAGCTTCACTGGTGACAAAATCTCCAAATGCTATTATATATGCCATAATAGCCATTGGTATAGCTGATATAAATAGTGAGATATCTGGAAATCCTATTCCAAATGGACTTACTGTTTTTATTATCTCTGGAAAGTTAGGCAAGTGAACTACAGAGCCTATTTCAATTTTTGGCACTGGTAATTCTCCTGCAATAGGTCCAACTATAATACTTAAAATAATTGCTGGCAGCATTCCATACTTGGCTATAGCATTTAATACTTTATTTTTCTTTCTTAAACTTCTAAAGCTTTCCGAAAACAACAAATAGAATGCAACCACAACTCCTATTGTAACAGATATTGGGTATTTACCATATCTTCCTCCAACACTAAATTCGCCCATTATTGCTGCAAAACCAGCTCCAAGCAGAATACCTGCCTTTATTGAATTAGGCACTATATCCATAAGCTTACCTGCTGCACCTGTTATACCCATTACAATAAATATTATTCCTACTATAATCTGCAATGCTATTAGTGCTTTTATTCTTTCAGGTCCTACTGCAAAGCTACTTAAATAAGCAATAGTAAGTGGTATAGATGGCGTTATCCATCCTGGTACTACAGGGTCTCCTAATAGAGCATGGGTACAATATAGAAATCCATTGATGATAACCATTCCCCAAGCAATATCAAATGGTATACCTAAGGTTTCAGTTAAGATAGGTATTGCTCCAAGACAAGTAGCACACATTAGCATAGCTTGAAAAGCTTCAGACCATTCCCACCTGTAGTGAATAAAAGGAAGTCTAATTTTGAAAAGACCCGCCGGTGTATAAGGTTGTTCTTTCCCATATTCTCTTTTCATTGCCATAAAGGTTTCCTCCTATTTATTAAATTTAATACCCTATTTTAATAATTTATACACTAATATATACTCGCCTGTTGTCTTTTAAAACTGCTGATGAAATCTATTCTCGCACTCCTTAATTAGCCCTTCTCTAAAATTTGGATGAGCAATATTTATTAAAGCCCTAGCCCTCTCTCTCAAATTTTTACCTTTAAGATGAGCAATTCCAAACTCAGTAACTACATAATCTACATCATTTCTAGAAGTTGTAACAGCAGCTCCTTCATCTAGTAATGGAACTATTTTTGACACAGTTCCCTTTGCTGCAGTTGCTGGCATTGCAATAATAGATTTTCCATCTTTACACATATTAGATCCTCTTACAAAATCCAATTGCCCCCCAACACCGCTTATCTGCTTTAGTCCTACACTTTCAGACGCAACCTGTCCCATCAAGTCTACCTGAACACATGAGTTTATTGATACCATTTTACTGTTCTTCATTATTACTGTTGGATCGTTTACATAATCAACAGGGTACATTTCCAACATAGCATTATTGTTAGCAAAATCATATAGTTTCTTGGTTCCCATTAAGAATGTAACAACTATCTTGCCTGGATGAATAGTTTTAGCTTTATTTGTAATAACTCCCGCTTCTACTAATTCCACTACCCCATCAGATATCATTTCTGAGTGGATTCCTAAATCTTTTTTATCCCTTAAAAAGAGTAATACCGCATCTGGAATTGCACCTATCCCAAGCTGAAGAGTAGCTCCATCCTCTATTAACGATGCACAATTTTCTCCTATAGCTCTTTCAACTTCCCCAATTCTAGCTGGCTTAAGTTCTATTACTGGATGAGAACTTTCTACTACATAGTCAATTTCTGAAATATGAATAAAACAGTCTCCCATAGTTCTTGGCATTTGGTCATTTACTTCTGCAATCACTAGCTTTGCACATTCTGCTGCTGGTTTGGTATAATCATTTGAAACACCAAAACTACAGTATCCATGTTCATCTGGAGGTGTAACTTGTATTAATGCTACATCTACAGGTAAGCTTGTTCTAAATAGCTTTGGTACTTCTGAAAAGAAACATGGAGTAAAATCTCCCCTGCCTGATGCTACGGCATCTCTTGTAGTTCCCCCTACAAATATAGCATTATGTCTAAAATGTTCCTCCATTCCTGGCTGCGCATATCCTGCCTTTCCCATAGCAACCATATGAACTATTTCTACATCTTTATAGTTTTCCTTATGTGCAACCATTTCATCAATAACTGCTGCTGGTTCTCCTACTGCATGACCTAATACAACTCTGTCACCTGACTTTACCTTCCCAGCTGCTTCTTCTACTGAAATAACTTTGCTTTCATACAATTGCTGCCAACTCATTTAACTCACCCCTATTTTTTCATTAATATTTCTTTAGCCATATTAAGTAGTTCTTCACTAACCTGATTTATAAGAACTACTTCTTTTATTTCAGGAAATTTCTCTTTTAATTTACTCTCTATTACATCTTCCACTGTATATTTAGCAGATGGGCAGCCACTGCATTGCCCCACTAATTTTATTTCAACAACCCCATCATTTATGCCCAATAATTGTATATCACCATAATGCTCTCTAAGATGAGGTCTAATTTCACTATCTATTACTTTTTCTATTTCTTCAATCACTGTTGTAATCACCACCTTTTTCAGAGTACAGAGTACAGAGTAATTTTTAGTTGACAGTGGACAATTGACAGTTAAGGATGTTTTTCTAAGCAAAGCTTAGAAAAACTAAAATTAATTAACTTGCTAGAATTTTTTACTCCGTAAAAAATTCTTTCCTTAACTGTCCACTGTCAATTGTCAATTATTCTTTTATTCTTGCAATAGCTTTTGCTAGTGCTTTCTTATGGCCTAAATTTCCCTGTCTTGCAATCATAATTCTTTGAGCCTGTGGTGATCCTGCACCATGCATTGATTCTGTTCTGTATCCTACTGCTGCAGTTCCTAAAGTAATATTTTCAATAAGTCTTAATATTCTCATACGATTTTCTGTTGGCACAGATGCAATACCTTTCAAATATTTTTCAATATATGGACCTGTTTTTTCATTTCTATAATCCTTTTCTGATGGCATAGTAACCATTATTCCTCCAGCAATGTCTTCTGCAAGCCTTGCTATTTCATATGGGAATCTAGTAACATTTTGCTTACATACATTTGCAAGCAGTAAGTCTATAATATAGTTGCCTGATTCAGTTTTATATCCTTCAGCTGAACAAGCTATTCCACAAGCATATAATGTTTCATTTAAGTGGGTCATTTCTATTAATTTATCTTTAACATGTGATGCCTTGTTAGCTCCATTATAGTCAGCAGCAAGTGCAGCAGCTCCTATAAGAACGTCACCAACACCAACTTTACATCCACCATAGCTTTGTCTATGGTATCCTGCAAATCTCTCTACTAGCATACCTGCAAATTCGGTTTCTCCGTCTAAGAATATTCTTTCATTTGGAACAAATACATCATCAAATATAGTTAAAGCCTCTACCCCTCCAAAGACTTTATTCCCTACATCTATATCTGCACCAGCTTCAAGTTTTCTGCTATCACAAGACTGTCTTCCTACAATCATAAATATTCCCTCTGTATCTGTAGGTACAGCAAAGGAAATTGCATAGTCCTTATCTTCTGGTCTCATAGCTACAGTTGGCATAACCAAAACTTCATGGGAGTTACAAATACCGGTCTGGTGAGCTTTTGCTCCTCTTACTACAACTCCATCTGGTCTTCTTTCTACAACTCTTAAATATAAATCCGGGTCTGACTGTTTACTTGGCGATAACCCCCTATCCCCTTTAGGGTCTGTCATAGCACCATCTACAGTTAAATCATTTTCCTGAACATATTTCAAATATTTTTTAAATTTTTCATGGTAATCTGTCCCATAGGCCTTATCTATCTCGTATGTAGTGCTATACTCAGCATTGAAAGCATCCATACCAACACATCTTTGGAAACATGCTGCAGTTTTTTGACCACATAATCTCTGCATTTTTACCTTTTTAATAAGATCTTCAGTACTACTATGAATGTGCCCGAAACGATTAATTTTATTACCAGTTAATGTAGAAGTAGTTGTCATTAAGTCTTCATATTCAGGCATTTGAGCTAAATCATAAGTCATTTTTACAGAATTCATTGATGGACGAATTACTGGATTGTCAACTGGATTTTCTATTTTTTCTCCAAACATGTAAACATTTAAATTAAGCTTACGAAGACTTTCTACATATTGTTCCCCTGTCATCAATGCCATAAAAACCATCCCTTTCAAATTTAATTATTTACTTTTTATACATATATTACATAGCAATAGCCATGCCAATTGGAAATGCTATGGAATGGATTGTTAAAAATCAGGTTTCTCCCTCAATATACAATAGCCTACGCCTCATGTTACTTATATGTAGATTTAATGAAAAATTAAGGTCCGTTGCACTTTTACAACGAACCTTAATTTTTTAATTTACTATATAATTCTATTCCTTAATATACAGCATCTATATGAAATACTATATTTTTTGCATATTTGCAACACATTTCATTTTTGCAACATAATATTATTTATTGCATTAGAAATTATAGAATAGTCCTTATCGCTTAATATAAATACCTTACCATACTTGCCATGTAAATTTTGGTGATTGGCACAACAGCTAGTACATCCGCACAAAACCACAATTAAATCGTAGGTTTTACCTTCCTTTGCTAATTCCACAGTTAAATCTTTAAATTCACTTATTAGCTTTGTAACAATATTCCCTCTATCATATTTTGGGTTACATCCCCCACAATATTTAATACCTATTATCATAACATCACCTATTTATTAACACTTAATATTTTTTCACCATGTGTTTTTCAGAATACCTTTTCCTTTTTCTCACAAAAGTAGAAGCATCCATGCCTAAATACGCAGCAGCATCTCTAACATTTCCATACTTTTCAAAGGCCTTGTTTATAAACTGTAACTCTAACTTTTCTACTATTTCCTTTAAATTCACCTTTTCGTCGCTGCTGTCTATTTCTATGTCTAAAGAATTTAAATTACTTTTTATAGGCAAATCACTTCTTAATATATTGTCACTGCTGCTCATTATTACTGCCCTCTCTACAATGTTCTTTAACTCTCTTACATTACCAGGCCAATTATACTGTATTAAAGCATCTACTGCAGAAGATGAAAAATTTCTATTTAAACCATATTTCTTATTTAGTTCTGCTAAAAAATGTTCAAATAATGGTACTATATCGTTTTTTCTTTCTCTTAAGGGTGGAATTGTAAGCGGTACTACATTTAAACGATAGTATAAGTCCTCTCTAAATAATTTTTTTTCAACCATTTCTTCTAAATTTCTATTAGTAGCAGCTAGTATTCTAACATCTATTTTTATAGAAGCTACTCCTCCTATTCTCTTGATTTCCCTTTCCTGCAGTACCCTTAAAAGTTTAACCTGCATGTCCAAAGGTAATTCTCCAACTTCATCTAGAAAAATAGTTCCTTTATCAGCTACTTCAAAAAGACCTATCTTTCCTTCTTTATTGGCTCCAGTGAAAGCTCCCTTTTCATATCCAAACAATTCACTTTCAATTAAATTCTCTGGTATAGCTCCACAATTTATTTTTATAAAATGCTTATTACATCTTTTACTATTTTTATGTATATACTTGGCTACTTCTTCTTTTCCTACTCCCGTTTCTCCTAATAATAATACTGTGGTGTCAACATTAGCTACTCTTTTGGCCATTCTTAAAGTGTCTAACATTCTTTTATCCTGAGCAATAATATCAGAGGAATTTAATAATTGATTTCTCATAGCTTCAGCTTCTGAATAATATTTCTTTTTTAATTTCTCATTTTTGGCTAATTGTTCTTTCAGTTCATAAAGTTGAGTAACATCTCTTACATTGGTAACTACCATGGTTATATTACCTTTATTATCAAATATAGGGCTGCTAGATACCAATACTTTTTTCCCTGTTTTAAAAGTTTGCTCAATAGTAGTAGGTCTTTTATATTTTAATACTAATAATGTTCCTGAACTTGATATGACCCCTTCTTCAACTAACTTTTTCATGTTTTTGCCAATCATAAATTCCCTTGTAAGTCCTGTAATCTTTTCATAAGACTTATTAACCTTTAAAGTATTTGCTTCTCCATCTGTAATATATATACCGTCATAGGAACATTCTATTACTGCGTCTAATTCACTACATAATAATCTTGTTTTTTCTAATTCCTTAATAATTTTATCAAAATTATTATCACCAAATTTTTCGCACTTATTTTCTGGTATTTTAAAATCCATAAAAGTATCCTGTTTTGCTATTGAAAGCACCCCCAAATCAATGTTTTCCTCCCCATATAAAAAAAGTGCATAGCACTTTTTTTATATCATTCCATTAATATTTAATGAGCACCATCTAACCATATCACTAATTACAAGACTTCCATCCCAAGGAGAATCATAGAGACTCATATATCCAACCTTTACTACCCTGTCTACCCCTGCTTTTGTAATTTCATTTGCCAGGTTTATAGCTCTTTCTTGATTTTTAAGGGCTATGCCTACAGTTTGGACTCTTGGCGTAATAAGTTGTTTTACTTCAAATATATCATCTATTTCTTTTAAAAATACAGTTCTTCCACCTATAGGTTCTTCTAATTTAAATTCACTACCTATGAGAATAGTGTATTCAAATCCTTTACTGCAATGAAGCATTTTATCCACACTTAAAGCATATTCGCCTCTTATGTTTATTATGTCAGCACAAGTTGTTTCTCCTAGAAATTTTACTGGATATCTTTTATAAAGCTTTTTAAAGACCTTTATAAATCTTTGAGTTACTTCTTCTAAAGATATAGAACTTTTTTCTAAGAATACTACATGTGGAGAAGAACAGGCCTTTTGATTAAAACTTACTATATCTGTAACCAGATTTTCAAGATACTTTTCTAACTGAATACTTTCTATGGCCTCTTTATCAAATATTGCAAAAGAATATTTAGGTCCAAATATTATATCTTTACAGGTGGTCTTTTGAGGTAAACTTCTTATAGAATTTAGGGCTTCTTCTCCACCCCAAAATACTCTGCAGTCTGCTAGTTTGGACATATGACCATTAAGCTGTAAATTTGAACTAGGGAAATTTACTATACATATATTTTTTAGTATGTCTTTCCCCGAATAAGACTCCTCCTTATAATCTATTTTTATATCCTTGAAAGGTTTCAAAAGTCTTATTATTAAATCTATGCAATTCTCTGGTATTCTAACCAGATTAGAATTTCTGCATATTATGGATTGTAATATGGAGTAAATACCTAGAGTTCCTACATTTCCTGCTATCCAATGGCATGTTAATCCTCTTTTTTGTGCCTTAATAAATTTTTTATCTCCAACTTCTATAAATCCATCTAAATAACTTTTATTTTTTAAATTCAACTCTATTATTTTTTCTAAGTTAGCTTTTTTTAGATAAAAGCATAAAAAGGGTACTCCTTCTTCTTTTAAAATATCTCTATCCTTAGATATAATTTTGCTGTATTCATTTATCAAAAGAAGAATTGACTCCACTGGGAAATGCTGAAGTATTTCTTCATTATTCTTTAATACCTCACATATATGGTTAAAATCATGAAAACATAGCCCCTGTTCATAAAATTCACCATTTAGTGTATAACATTTAACCATTTCTCTTCTCCCCTTCAGCAAAAGTGTCTCCGCAGCCTCTTATTTCAGCCTTTTCTACCCTGGATTCAAATTTAAAATACTTCCCTTTTCTTCCACACTTGCAATCATCTATTCCAACTAATGTTCCAATATCCTCTGTTAAAATTGCCTGGGCTGGATAGCTAGAAGATAATGTACTCATTACCTGTATTAATCCTGATTCTCCTATGTTTACTTCTTCTAAAGTAGTTAAATCCCTTATAATAATTTCTGCAAAGTCGGGAACGTGTTTATATCCACATTGGCAATCAATAAATACAACTCCTAGCTGCTCTACCATGCCATAGAAATCCAATACATTACTGGGTTTTGTCTTAAATATATTGCCTAAAGTTGTTGAAAATTCTTTCTTGGTAACCCTTTGGGAGTTTAACTTTTTCCAGCCCCCACTGTGTACTATTTTTATCTTAGGAATATTTAGTTTTATATTATTCTCCTGTATTGTTTTTATAAATTTTGACCATATAATATAGGTAAATCCATACACTAATACTTCTTCTTCACCATACTGGCTTTCAAAATCTTTAAGTCTTTCAATATTTAATTTTAGTTCTTCTCCATCTTTGTCCATAGCGTAAACTATTTTATTAGAAAAATTGCTTATGCCTCTTATAGCCGCTCCTCTAGCTGTTAATACAGAGCCGTTTTTATTTGCATCTTCACTGTCTATAACAAGCAATGGTCTTCTCTTGTTCCCTAAGAAATTTCTTAAGGTAGCAATAAGTGCCTGTGATTGTCTTATAGAGGTCTTTTTATCTATATATATTTTACTTGGAATTCCTATAGTAGTAGCACTGGAATTTAGAACTCTTACTATTTCTTCTTTATTACAAGTATATAGATCAAACTTTTTAAACATATTTACAGGTATATAAGGTATATCTTCCAAACTATTGAAATACTTAATATCAAACCCAAGCTTATCATACATACTTCTTATATTGATATTTTTCTTATTATTCTGTAGTTGCTCTTTAAATATTTTTACAAGAATTTTTTCTTTATCACTTTGCCTTAGTGTAAAAGGTTTATTAAAAATTAATTCTTCTAATAAATTATAATTCTCCATGCTCTTCACCTACTTTATTGGCTGCATTTTCACTTCATTTCTTTAAGTTCCTTTAACATTACCTTTCCTGATGAATTTTTAGGAAGGGTTTTTAAAACTTCAACATATTTTGGTACCTTATAATTAGGCAATCTACTCTTGCAATATTCTATAATAGAATTAACATTTAAATTATCATCTTTTAATACTACGAAGGCTTTTACTGATTCCCCTAAGATATCATCTTCAACTCCCACCACAGCACATTCAACTATTTCATCCATTTGTAATATTATGTCTTCTACTTCCTTTGGGCTTATTCTATTGCCACCACTTTTTATAATATTTTTTTCTCTTGAAAGAATATATATATATCCATCTTCATCTACAGTACCTATGTCCCCTGTATATAGATATCCATTTTTTAAAACCTTTTTTGTTTCTTCTTCATCATTAAAATATCCCTTCATTATGTTTCCGCCTTGGGCCACTATCTCTCCAACTTCTTTTGGTTTTACAGGTATTCCCTCTTTATTCAATACTTTAAGTTGTGTACCAGGAATGCCTTTCCCTATAGATCCCATTTTCTCTTTTAATAAATATGGAGGAAGATAAGATAGTCTAGCAGTGGCTTCTGTTTGTCCATACATTATATAAATGTCTACTCCTTTTAGTGTTTCAAATAGCTCCTCTATGAAAATGTTAGCCATCCTTCCCCCTGCTTGAGTAATATACCTTAGAGAAGGGAATTTTCTATTTTTTATATCACTTATTTTCAAAAGTATTTGAAATGTACTTGGCACTCCTGCAAAGCCTGTACATTTGTAATTATTTATATGCTGTAACACAGTTTCAGGAAACATAAACCTATTATTTATAACTAAACTTCCTCCTACCCTAAAGTGGGTATGTAGAAGTGATGTGCCATAACAATAGTAAAATGGTAATACTACTTCTATTCTGTCTCCTTCACTTAGTTTTAAATATTGTATAATTGAATTAGTATTATAAATTAAATTTCCATGGGTTAGCATTACTCCCTTAGGTTTAGCAGTAGACCCGGATGTAAATAATATTACTGCCACATCCTGTTGGTCTGTTTTTTCATTAATATGGTCTTCTGTGATGGTCTCTAATTTTTCTATATCCTCTTCCGTATATATATCTAAATCCCATACTTTAGGTAAGTATTTCAATAACTTTTTTTGGATAAATATATTTTTAATGTTTAAAGATTTTATTATATATTCCATATGCTCTATGGAGGAATTTGGATTTATAGGTACACATACTGTACCGTTTTTTATTATGGCAAAATAACACTGTATGAAGAATTGGGAATTTTCTGAAATTAAAAGGGCTGCGTCCTTATTATTCAGCCCCTTGTTTCTTAACATTTTCTCTATGGTAATTATGTTGGAATATGTTTTTTTATAGGAAAGCTCTTCCTTACTTATTACTGCAGTTTTATTTAGATTCTTTGAAAATTGAAACACATAATCTGTAAAGTTCATAGTGCAACACCATACTTTTTAAGTACATTTTTTATATCTCCAATGTTATACATTCTGGATACATCTATTACATCTATATCTATGCCAAAATTCTCTTCTAGGCTTGTTACTAAATCTACATGAGCTAGTGAATCCCATCCTTTTATTTCATCTGGGCCTAATTCGTCTTTTGTGTATGAATCATCCTTTATATTAAATACATCACAAAGTATCTTGTTAAGTTTATCTATGTTATCCATAACAATACCCCCAAACAATATATTTTTCTTAATATATAAAGCAAAAATCATACCAAGCTAAAAAGGCTGTAAAAATAAGGTTTTGTTGTGAAATTGCAACAAAATCTAAAGCTTAAATTTATTAAAATAAAAAGGTTATTGTAATAAGCTAAAGATACTACTAAATAAAATAAAGTTGCTAAAATGCAACAAGATGCATTTTAGCAACAAATTTAATCAACCCAAATTGTATCCAAGCCATTTAGTGCTAGCTTTTCTATAAAAAATATTTTTTCTGTATCTATAACTATATTTTGATTTTTATCTAGTTTAATTTTAGAAGGGAAAAACACCCTTATTCCATTAACTTCATATTGGTCGTATCCCTTTTTTTCTATATTATTATTGAAATCTATTTTTATAGATGGTTTATAGTACCGCCTGGTACTTCCACAGCTTCCTCATCCACCACCAGTATCATTTGCAATCATATGTATTACTAAATCTTTAGCATCTTTCTTTTCTAAATACTTAATAGCTTTTTCCGTAATTTCAATTTTCATACTATTCTCACCTCCTTTATCTAAATATATCACTTATTTAGTATACTTGCCACAGCCTGATTTAATAATTTTTCACTTTCTTCAAGGCTTATTAAACATCTCCTTTGATATTCTATATCTTTTATAAAGCTATTATTCCTATTTTGTAACATTCTTTCTACTTCTTCTGGAGCTGGTCCTCCTGTAACCTTTCTTATATTGACAAAGTTTATTGGGTCCAAAGCCTTAGCTATATCTTCTGCTGAAATATGAATTTCTTCTCCACCTAATTCCAATGATATTTTATCAATAATTTCTGGGGTTATATTCTCTATAGTTAAATTATTATTAGATAAATATCTGACAATGGCTCCAGTTATTTTATGACTTTTTCTAAAGGAAAGCCCCTTTTCTCTTACAAGGGTATCTGCCAATTCTGTTACTGTAATAAAACCTTCCTTTGCCCTATCTAATAATACTTTTTTATTCACATTCATGGTAGCAAAAACTGAAGTAAATATTTTTAAAATCCTTAAAGTGTAATCTATAGACTCATAAAGATGAGGTTGAAGTTGTTCTTCTGTATCCACAATATCTCCAAAGGGGGTATTGTGCAGCATATCAAAAACGCATTTAGCCTCCCCTATAGCTTCACTTGCCATAGGCCTTGTATGCTCTAGAGAGGAAGGATTTCTTTTTTGAGGCATAATGCTGCTCCTTTGAACATAAGGATCTGTTAAATAAAAAACATTAAATTCTTTAGTGCAAAAATCTAAAGTATCCTTTATAAATTTAGACATATTGGTATTTAAAATCATAAGTGTAGAAGCAAGCTCCATAAGATAATCTGATCCTGCTATAGCATCATAAGAATTCTCCACTAAATCATTAAAACCCAAAAGCTTACTCATTCTTTCCCTGTTTATTGGAAAGCCAGTGGTAGTAATAGCTGCAGCTCCAATAGGAGAAAGATTTATATTTTCATATGCTCTTTTTATTCTTTCAAAATCTCTGCTTAAAGAATCATAAAAAGCAAGTATATAGTGTGATAAAGTAGTTGGCTGAGCTGGCTGAGTATGTGTATAAGCCGGCATAACTGTTTCTTTATGTTCCTCAGCTAGACTTAATAGTACTTTTCTAAAATTATTTAAGTTTTTCATTAACTCTACAGTTTTCAGCCTAAGAACCATTCTAAATTCGCAAATGTCCAAATCATTTCTGCTTCTAGCTATATGAAGCCTTCCTGCTAAATCCTTTCCTACTAAGTTTTCTAACTGATTTTCTACAGTAAAAAACATATCTTCATATTTAGCATTATATTCTACAGAAGTAAAATCCATTTCCTCTATTTTATTTAACCCTTCCAGTAGCTTTTTGCTTTCCTGAATTTTTATAATGTTCTGCTCATAAAGCATTACCACATGAGCTTTGCTTATTTTTATAAAGGGCTTATAGTAGTATTCACGCTGCACATTAAATATTGGCTTTAATACAGATTCTGCAAAAGTTTTTCCTGGGAAATCTCTGCCATCTAG
Source organism: Clostridium liquoris (assembly GCF_002995785.1). Taxonomy (GTDB): domain Bacteria; phylum Bacillota; class Clostridia; order Clostridiales; family Clostridiaceae; genus Clostridium_AO; species Clostridium_AO liquoris. The sequence continues at coordinate 71,638 of NZ_PVXO01000044.1, forward strand.
GTTTTCTATATATTCCTTTAAATCCATATTATCAACTCCTATAAATTAATAGAACATTCATTAGTTAACACTGTAGCAGCACATCCTATAACTCCAGCCTCATCTCCCAAAAGGGATAATTCTATATTTGACTTGAAGGGAGATAATCTATATATCTTTTCTTTTAGAGGTAACAATAATTGATTTCCTGCCTTTGATACTCCTCCGCCTATAATAACAGCTTCTGGATTTAGAATGCTTATTATATTACTTATACCCATGCTAAGGTTATCTATCATTTCACATAATACGCTCTGCGCTCTTGGATCTCCATTATTTGCTTTTTCAAAAATTTCTTTGCTGCTGCTATGCATTCTTTTTTCAATGGCACTGCCAGAAGCTACACTTTCCAAATATCCGTATTCATCTAAGGTAAATCTTTTCATATTTAATGCTTCATTGGTCAGCACTAAGTAACCAAATTCTCCTGCAGTATAGTTGCTTCCTCTATAGATTTTATTGTTTATCATTATTCCTCCGCCAATACCATATCCTATATTTATAAATACAAAATTTTTATATCTAGTGGCATTGCCTAACCACTTTTCTCCAAGCAATGCCATATTAACATCATTGTCCAAGTAAACTCTTGTGCCAAATTCTTTTTCAAATATATTTTTTATCTGGATATTTTTCCAAGACAATTCTGGTACTGATATAGCTACGCCATTTTCAATATCCGTAATGCCTGGTATTCCCATTCCTATTCCAATAATCTTATGCTTTAATCCTGAACCTTCTATTAGCTCTTTTACAGCTTTCATTATTTTATTTAAGGTATCCTCAGATTGTTTCACTATAATGGAATTTTTAAAAAGTATATTTCCGCAAAGATCACAAATAGCCATTAAGCATTTGTAAGCACCTATATCTATTGAAACTATATATCCTGCAGAAGGATTGAATACTAAATTAATTGGCTTTCTTCCCCCTTGTTTTGTAGAAACTCCTTCTCCCTGTTCTAATATAATATTTTCCTTTAAAAGTTCTTCCACAATAGAAGATACTGTTGCTTTACTTAGATGAGTTATATTTGAAATTTCTGCCCTAGATATAATCTTTTGTTTACCTATTAAAGATAGTATTGTCTTTTTGTTCATTTCTTTTAATAATTCCGGTGTAGCTCTAACCATGTCTTTCCCCTGCCTTCTATGCTTTTTTATTAACTGCATATAAAAATCTTTATAGTTATTCATCTAATTTTAGAATTCTAAGTATATTGTCCCTAAATATACATTTTATATCTTGTTCTTTCATTCCTATTTCAACACAATCTCTCATTTGATCATCAAAGTATCTTTTTACAAAACCTCTTGGAAACCATTGCGAATCCGTTCCAAATAATATACGTTCCGGTCCTATAGTCTCATAGAATTTTTTAAATAAATCTCTAACTGTTAAATTATAAGGCATCCATCTTACCCATTGATTGCTGCCGGAGGTATCCACATACACATTAGGGCAAACCCAAGCCAGCTGTAATAAGGATTCGGTTTGTCCACACCCAAAATGGGGTATAATAAAGGGTATGTCTGGATGGGCTTTTATTACATCATGCATTATAATAGGATTTATATTATGATCATAAGCAATACCACCAGCTCCCCCTAATATTCCGAAATGTATTAGTATTGGTATTCTATGTTTTTCTGCCACCTGCCAAAGGGGATCTAATGCCTCATCATCAAGTTTCCCATGAAGACCAGGGGCCAATATTTTATAGCCTTTTAATCCTTGTTCCACAATAGCTTTTTCTAATATATCTGGAGCATGCTTTAAAAAAGGGTCATGGTGGGCATATCCTATAAATTTATCTGGATAAAGTCTAACAATATTACTTAAGGTTTCATTCCCTCCCCCTGTTACAAAAATAAGTTTTTCTATATTGTTTTTTTCCATTTCCTCTATCCAAAGTTTTGCAGTATCCTCTGCACTGTCTAAGGTTGGTAATGGCTCTGGAAATCCCCAAGCTTTTCTCCACCTTTTATTTTGATAGCTGTTCATCTCTTGTATTTTGTTATATTTTTCTTCACCATACTTTTCTATATAGTCATTTTTTATGGTGACTATTTCATAACCCTTTACGTCAAAATGTACGTGAGAGTCCACTATTTTATAATCCATAATGCATCTCCTTTCTTATCCTTTTAACCCTGTTAAATGTATTCCTTCAATAATCTTCTTTTGGAATATAAAGAACACTATTAATACAGGAATTGTGGCAATAGTTGCCCCTGCCATTACTAGATTCCATTGATTATATGCTTCCCCAGAAAAAAGAGCAAGTCCTACAGGAAGTGTGTATATTTCTGGACTATCTACTGCAATTACTGGCCATAAAAAAGCATTCCAGTTGCCTAAAAATGTAAATATAGCTAGAGCAGATATGGCTGGCTTTACTAAAGGTACTGCAGCTCTCCAGAATATACCGAATTCTGATAATCCATCTATTCTTGCAGCCTCTAAAAGATCATTTGGTATACCTTCAAAGAATTGCTTCATTAAGAATATGCCAAAGGCTGAGGTAAGCCCTGGAAATAGTAATGACCAATAGGTATTAATCCAATTAAATTTATTTACCATCATGTACCATGGTATTATTAACATTTCTGTTGGCACCATTAATGTTGATAATATTAAAAAGAATAAAAATTTTTTACCCTTAAATTCAAGTTTGGCAAAGGTATATCCAACTAATGTATCAAAAAATAATACTGAAATAGTAGTTATACCAGCTATGAGAAGACTATTTTTAAACCAGGATAAAAATTTAGTATTTTCTAATACATATTTATAGGCATCAAAAGTAGCTTTTTTAGGTATAAGAGATATATTATATATGTCTACTCCACTTTTTAAAGAGGTACTGAACATCCAAAGAAATGGAAATACCATCATTACTCCGCCAATGGTTAGTAATATAATGCTGCCAATAGGGATCTTTTTCTTTTCCATAGTTTTACCTCCTTTTAATATTCAACTTTTTTAGTTAAAAACTTCAATTGAATAATAGTTATAATGATTATTATGCTGAATAGTATTATAGTAGCGGCACTTGCAAGTCCCATTTTATTATTCATAAATCCTGCTTGATATATATATAGAACTAAACTTAGAGTAGAATTTACAGGACCTCCTGGGTTTCCTTGTCCTCCACCAGTTATGTTAAATACTTGAGTAAATACCTGTAGAGTTTGTATTGTTGCCATTACTACCAAATACACCACTGTTGAATTTAGCAATGGTATAGTAATCTTCCAAAACTGTATCCAAGGACTTGCCCCATCAATACTTGAGGCTTCATAATAAGTTCTAGGTATCTGTTTTAGTCCTGCAATAAATATGATGGTGTTAAAGCCTATACTCTGCCAAATTATATTTGCAATTACCACATAAATTGCCTGACCAGTGCTGTCTAAGAAGGGTTGAGCTGTTCCTCCAAAGGCAGTTATAATCTGGTTAATTACCCCTCCCTGTTTCATAAACATCCATCTCCATACCCATGCAACAGCAACAGTTGATGTTACATAAGGCAGAAAGTATATTGTTCTAAATATGCCGGCTCCTTTAGTTAATCTATTTATTAGAAGAGCAATACATAAGCTTATTATTAATTGTAAAGGAACTCCTATGAATACATATTTAACGGTATTCCCCATGGCTTTTTTGAAGATATTATCTTTAAATAAAGTTTTGAAATTATCAAAGAATACAAAGGGTTTATCCTGAGATAAAATGTCCCATTCATGTAGACTTATATTAAAAGCAAATAAAGTTGGTGCTATTCTTATTAATATAAAGAATAGTATGGGAACAGCTATAAATATATAAGCCCACATAGCCTGCCTACCCTTTATAGTTAATTTCATACATTATCCCCCCTTTGAATATAAACCCCATGTATTCACATGGGGTTTCTTACATTATTCCTTCCAGTATTCATCAAGTATTTTTTGTACAGTATTTACAGCTTCGTCTAATGCTTTCCTTGGGTCTTCATTATTTAGAAGCACATGATCTATAGCATCAATAAGGGCCTTTCTATCTGCGCCTTCATCTACATAGAAGTAAGATTCAGCTACTGGCAGCTGCTTAATAAATACTGCTAGCTTAGGATCTTTAGACATTTCTGGATCATTAACTAAAGACATTCTTGCAGCTATTTCTCCAGTTTCTTTTGTCCATTCCTTCATAACCTCAGGAGAAGTTAAGAAATTAAGGAATTTAACAGATGCATCAAGTTTTTCTCCTTTAGCAGTTTTTGTAATCCCATTTGTCCAGAAAGAGCCAAAGGATACTTGTTTACCATTATGTGCTGGAAGTGGTGCTACACCATAATTTAAATTTGGTGCCTGTTTATCTATACCACTTAAACGATAAGAACCATCTATGTGTAAAGCTGCTTTTCCGTTAATAAAAGCTGTAGAGTCATCTGTAAAGAAGTTATTTTCCCCAACTTTTTCTTTTCTAACTAAATCTACTAGGAATTCAAAAGCTTTATATCCATTCTCAGAAGCATTCCATAGTACCTTTTTATTGTCATCACTTAAAGGTTGTTGTCCAAATTGAGTAAGCAGTATAGGCCTAAACCAGCTATGAAGCTGTCCTGTAGGCTGGAAAGTCAATCCTTCAATTTCTAATTTTCCATCTTTTCTTAAAGTACACTTTTTAGCCATTTGAACTAGTTCATCTAAATTAGTTGGTGGTTTTTCAGGATCTAATCCATTGGCTTTAAAAATATCCTTGTTCCAGAAAAGAGCCATAGTTCTAACTGCTGTTGGAACTGTATAGTACTTTCCATCTATTTTATTAACCTTTATCATAGGAGCAAATTCTTTTTCCATAGTATCCACTGGGAAGTCTTTCTCCGGTAATGGCTGTAGAGCCTTTGCTTTTACAAACTTAGGTACCCACCCATAATATAGATTAACTATGTCAGGCCCTGTTCCTGAAGATATAGCTGCTGAAACCTTTTGCTGATAAGAGTCATATGGAAAATGTTTTTGTACTACTTTAATGTTTGGATTTTGTTTTTGGAAATCCTCTATTAATTTGTCCATAAGTTTAATTTTTGGTTCATAAAAGTACTGCCAATATTCAATGGTAACTACTTTATCCTCTGTTTTAGATTTAGAACCACTGGTATCCTTACTGCTTGAACCACAGCCAGTAAGTGCCATAGATGCCGTCATTACCCCCGTTAAAAGAATAGATAAAAACCTTTTATTCATCTTCTTACCCCCTGTTAAATATATAATAATAGTGATTATTATTATCTAGTTAGTTTGTTTATACTACTTACTAACATTTTATAAAATTCATTTTGGCACTGCCAATGGCCCCGCCAAATTCCCCTGTTTTACTTAGCTCAATCACTGTGTTCAAAGGTATAAGTTTTTTTATATTTTCCTTTACTTCATTTTTTAATTTTTCGCCTTGATTTGCCATACCTCCGCCAATTACTATTTTCTGAGGATTTATAATACACCTTATAGCACTAATGCCTATGCCTAAATATTTATAAACCTCTTCTACTACATCTATAGCTACTTCGTCGCCTTCTTCTGCTCTAATAAATATTTCTTTGCACTCTAATTCTTCACCAGATTTTTCTTTATATTTTTTCCCTACAGAATTAGCAGAAGCATTGCTTTCAAAATATCCAAAGTCATGGTTAGAGCATTGATATTTATATGCATCTAATCCAATAGGCATATACCCAATTTCTCCTGCTTCAAAGTTGGCTCCTCTATATATATTGTCATTTATATAAATTCCACAGCCTATACCAGTGCCAATAGTAATCATAATAAAATCTGTACATGTCTTGCCACATCCAAAATATTTTTCTCCAATTGTCCATGCATTTACATCATTCTCAACCTTAACTTTTAATTTGAATATTTCTTCAATATATTTCTTCAAATTAAAATTTACCAAAGATAGTGCTGGGCATGATACTATATTACCTTTTTTATAATCTACAATACCTGGTACCCCTATTCCTATCCCTTCTACCTGACCATTACAACTATTTAATAGTTCATCTATTATTTCCACTATGTTTTTAGTGTAATCATTTACATAATAATTACTTTTTCTTATATAAGTTCTTAGTATCTCTCCTTTGTCATCTATAACTGCCCCCTTAATATTAGTGCCGCCAATATCAAGTCCTATGCTTTTCAAGTTTTTACCCCCTAATTAGTTAGTTTAGATTATTAACTATCTATATAAAATATATTCTCCATTTTTTTAAAAATTCCTTCTAAATAATAATAAACTTTGAAATATTTTCTGTATTTTTCTAAAACAAATTACTAATAATAATTTCTGAAAGTAAACTATAGAAAGGACGTTGTGTATAATGGATAAGGAATTAGAATTTATCAATAGTTTTCCAAAATCCCTGCCTGGTCAGCATCAAACTAAGCACCCTGGAATAGAATCTACTATGAACCCAACACCAATTTTTGATAATCCAAATTGTAAAGGCTCAGGTAAATTAAACGATAAGGTGGCTTTAATCACTGGCGGGGATAGTGGCATAGGAAGAGCTGTGGCAGTAGCCTATGCTAAAGAAGGAGCGGATTTAGCTATTGTATATTATGATGAGCATGAGGATGCTGAAGAAACTAAAAAAATAATAGAATCTTTAGGAAGAAAGTGCTTACTACTTCCTGGAGATATAACGGATGCTAAATTCTGCACTAATGCTATACAAAAAACTATAAATGAATATAAAAGTCTTCATATTCTAGTAAATAATGCAGCGGTACAATATGCTCAGAATAGCATTCTAGATATTACAGATGAGCAGCTGGAAAAAACCTTTAAAACTAATATATTCGCTATGTTTTATTTGGTAAGGGCTGCTGTTCCATATTTAAAGGAAGGAAGTTCTATAATAAATACTACTTCTATAACTGCTTATAAAGGCGATGAAAGATTAATTGACTACTCTTCTACTAAGGGAGCGATTGTTACCTTTACACGTTCAATGGCTCTTTCCCTTGCAAAATTGGGAGTAAGGGTTAACGCAGTAGCTCCAGGCCCTATATGGACTCCATTAATACCTTCTTCTTTTAACGAAAATGAAGTAGCTGCCTTTGGAACAGATACAGCTATGGGAAGACCAGGTCAACCAGTAGAACTTGCCGGAACCTATGTATTTTTAGCTTCCACTGAAGCTTCATTTATTACTGGAGAAGTTGTACATGTGAATGGCGGGAAGATTGTTAATGGCTAATTCTATTAGTTGACAATTGACAGTTTAAGTAAGAACTAATAGATAAAAAGTAAGGGTTTATGAAAAAGTTTAGCAAAGCCGAATTTTCACCACAACCCTTACTTCTTAGTTCTTACCTCTTACTTATCTACAAATTTAAATTTTCTTTCTTAATTATATTTTTCTTTTTAATTTGTCAATAACTATTCACAAAATTAATTGGTTTTCATATAATGAATATTAAACATTTATTATAGAGGTAAATATGGCTATAGTAGACTTATCATATCCTAGAAGGTTTATCCAAGCCACTGTTAGAGAAGGTGATTTCTATTCTTTATTTCCCAAAATTTTAACTTCTAATATTATTATAACTAATCTCCGTATATCTAACCATTGTGATAATAATATTATCAATATGAATTTTTTCTATTACAATTTTCTTGCTGCATTTGATATTATGAGATCTGTAAATTACTATAAGCTTAATACCATAAAAAATCATCTAACTTGGAAAAAGTAAGAGCAGGGTGATAAAAACTCTGCTTTCATTTTACTGCCCTAAATAAACTAGTAAGGTATTATTTATTTTTCATATATTTTGAAAAGCTTTCTTTAATATCTGCATTATCCTTAAAAAAATTATTCAGCCTTTGGATTTTATCCAAAGCATCTTTAGTTATATTGTGTTCCATAAGTTCAATGTTAACTAATAAATCCTCTTCTACTCCAATTATTTTAAAAAAGCTTTCTATTATTCTATGTCTATTTAAAAGAAAGGCCCCCATGTTTTCACCCTTTTCTGTTAATTGGATTATTCCATATTTCTTATACTTTATAAACCCTAATTTTGTTAACTTTTGTACCATTTTTGTGGCAGAAGGCGGTTGAACATTAAGAGATTCAGCAAGAATATTAATTCGAGTATATCCTCCTTCTAAGCTTTTTCTATAAATCATCTCTAAATAATCTTCCATGCTATGGGTTAAAGGCTTATTTTCCTTTTCTAAAATTTCATATCCACGAACGGTATAAAAATCATCGCTATTCAATTAGAACACCCCCTTTTTTGAGTGTACAGTTGACAATTGACAGTGGACAGTTCCTATTTAATTCAATGCTTTTATTTTAAACTTTCTATTCTTAACCTCTAATCTTAAATTTTTCGTAGTGTTAATGGGGAAAAATTCTCCATATTTATTATCTATTCTTTATTATTTATACTTTAAGCTTTCCTATAATCTGTACTCTGTAATCTATATAAATATATGTGGAACCAAATTAATAAATTAGTAATATATTATCAATAGGTAATATAAAAACTTTCACGCATCTAACTTTTAATAGATTATGAAACATCATTATGGAGGTATATATTATGGAAAATATTTTAATGCCTTTAAATCTTATCCCTATAGGAAGCATTGCTAAGGTCAAAGAATTAACCTCTCAAGGAATTTCTAGAAGAAGGATGTTAGACCTTGGTCTTGTTGTAGGTACAGAAGTTGAATCTTTGAGAAAAAGCCCTTCTGGAGATCCTATAGCCTATGAAATTCGTGGTGCAGTAATTGCTCTTCGCTCTGAAGAAGCATGTAAAATATTAGTAGAATTAATGCAGTAATTTATTTAGGGGGAAAATAAATGGGTTTAACTAGCCAATCTACTGGAATAGGTGCATTAAAGGAAATGCTTAACATTCAGCTTACTTCACCAGATGATATTATCGTAGCTTTATCGGGTAATCCAAACACAGGTAAGAGTACGGTATTTAATAATTTAACTGGATTAAATCAACATACGGGGAACTGGACTGGAAAAACTGTTACTACTGCTCAAGGAAATTATAAATTTAAAGATCAGAATTTTGTTTTAGTAGATCTTCCTGGAACCTATTCACTATTATCTAATTCTACTGAAGAAGAAGTGGCAAGGGATTTTATTTGTTTTGGCAATCCTCATGCTACTGTTGTGGTTACTGACGCTACTTGTCTTGAGAGGAATTTAAATCTTGTGCTGCAAATACTAGAAATGACAGATAAAGTTGTGGTTTGTGTAAATCTAATGGATGAAGCTAAAAGAAAAAAGATATCCATTGATTTAAAAAAATTATCAAAACTTTTAGGAGTTCCAGTAATAGGAACCAGCGCCAGAAGTGGAGAGGGATTAGATGAGCTAATGAATACAGTTTATAAGGTAGCCTTAGGGGAGATAATTACAAAACCCATAAAGATAAAATATAGTGATGCTATTGAAGAAAAAATAAAAATTATAGAACCTAAGATACAGGATTTAGCAGAAGACAAAATTAATAGCAGATGGCTTTCAATAAAGTTATTGGACGGGGAGAAGACTATATTAAATTCTATAGATAAATATCTGGGTTTTGATCCACTAGAAAAACTAACTTTTAAAGAGGAGTTAGCCGTGGCTAAAAAAGGTTCTATGGAGAAAAATATTCATAGAGAAAAGCTAAGAGACCAAATGGTAGAGAGCATTGTAAACTTGGCAGAAGATATAAGCAGTAAAGTAGTGCATTTCGAAAATGCCAACCATAATGAACTTGATAGGAAAATAGATAATATTCTTACTTCTAAAACTTTCGGTATCCCAATTATGATAGCTTTATTGGCAGTAATATTTTGGATTACCATTGAAGGTGCAAATTATCCTTCAGATGTGATTGCTAAATTTCTTTTCTGGATAGAGGATAAGCTTACAGAACTTTTTATAAGCAAGGGTTGGCCGGAATGGCTGCATGGTGCTTTAGTCCTTGGAGTCTATAGGACCTTAGCCTGGGTAGTTTCTGTTATGCTGCCTCCTATGGCAATATTCTTCCCATTGTTTACCCTATTGGAGGATCTTGGTTATTTACCTAGGGTTGCTTTTAATCTTGATAATTTCTTTAAGAAGTCCTGCGCCCATGGTAAACAAGCTCTAACTATGTGTATGGGTTTTGGCTGTAATGCTGCTGGGGTGGTAGGCTGCAGGATAATTGATTCTCCTAGAGAAAGGCTTATTGCAATCATAACAAACTTTTTTGTACCATGTAATGGGCGCTTTCCCACATTAATTGCTATTACCACAATTTTTATTGCAGGAGCTTTCAATGGTGCTGTTCAAGGTGTTATTGCTACATTAACTATAACTGGGGTAATAGTATTAGGAGTAGTTACTACTCTATTGGTATCAAAACTTTTATCAAAAACTATCCTTAAAGGAGTACCTTCTTCCTTTACTTTAGAACTACCACCTTATAGAAAACCTCAAGTAGGTAAAATTATAGTTAGATCCATATTTGATAGAACAATATTTGTTTTAGGTCGTGCCGTAATGATAGCTGCTCCTGCAGGTCTTGTAATATGGATCATGGCAAATATTAATGTAGGTACTATGAGCCTTTTAGACCATGGAGCTAAATTTCTCCAACCCTTTGCCCACCTAATTGGTATGGATGGCTATATACTTATGGCTTTTATACTTGGGTTGCCAGCTAACGAAATTGTAATGCCAATTATTATAATGAGTTATATGGCTTCTGGAGCTATGATGGATATGGAAAATTTAAATGCCTTAAGAGAGCTTTTAGTATCTCATGGCTGGACCTGGCTTACAGCAATAAATGTTATGCTATTTTGTTTAATGCACTACCCCTGTGCTACTACTCTTTTAACCATAAAAAAGGAAACAGGTAGCTTAAAATGGACAGCGGTATCCTTTTTAGTCCCTACTGTTATTGGATTATTAGTGTGCTTTGTAGTAACAACCTTTTTCAGGCTATTGGGATTTGCATGATAAAAAAGTGCAGGGCACTTTTTTAGTTGACAGTTGACAGAGGACAATTGACAGTTAAGGAAACTTTTCTGACCTTAGCACTACAGAAAAGCTTTAAATAAATTTTTTTAAAGAATAGAGAATAAATAATAAAAAATGTAAGAACTAAGAGCTAAAAGGTAAGAGTTAAGAAAAACTTCATTAACTCTTAATTCTTAGTTCTTACTTCAAATATAAATTCCAATTTTCCGTAATGTTAATGGAGAAAAATTATCCTTAACTGTCCACTGTCAATTGTCAACTATTAGCTGTTCCCTCGCTTGCTTTTTAGCTTGAAACCACAATGCCATAAGAATAAAAATGCCTGTAAATCCTACTATAAGTTCACCTATAAGTATAGCTGCTCCTGTGGGCATAATAATTTCCATTATATAAGGTATGCCATCCCAAAGTCCATGGAGCAAAACCACTGTAATATAAGCCCTTATAATCTTTTTATTTATGATAAAATGCCCTTTCCTATTTTCCCCTACAATAATTCCTGCTAAAATGGCAGTCCAAGTTCCATGACCTAATGGGGATAAAATTCCTCTTAACATAGTAATATAAACAGTTACGGATAAACTTTCCTTGCTCTTTAGAAAATATGTAAAAGCATAACCTATGCTCTCTAAAGCTGCAAATCCCATACCTGCTGCTGCACCTAAAATGATTCCATCTATTTGCAGTCTATGTCTTTTACGTCTGAATATTAACAATACCATTAAAATCTTTGAAAATTCCTCAATTATTCCAACCATTATAGCAGTTTCAAAATTTAAGGTATGTATAAAAATAGGTTCCAATATAGAGGCTGCAAAGGTTCCTAAAAATCCACCGAAAAAAAAGCTGGCTACAGTATCCGTCATGGTGACATTACTTAAACGTCGTTTTTCATAAAAAAAGGCAACATAGGTTACGGGTATAAGAAAATTCCCCAGCATAACTACTGATGGAAACAAAATAGAATTTCCAGTCCATATTAAAACTGCTAAACCCAATATATAAGTTGCCAAACCTATAAGAAATAACTTATACCATTTATGCCCTTTTCTTTCTTTATAGCTGCTTCCCTTTAATAAACTACCCTCTTCCACAATTAGCCCTCATTTCCTCAGTAAAATTTCTTATCTATTCCTTAGCAAAGCTTGTTATCTATCTACCATTCTCCATGCGGTTTTATCCATCATTCTATCTTCAAAAGAAGTATCTGCATTTATAAACATATGATTAAATCCTCCTATTGTACTACTTGGTATAGTAACATGAAGTATATTTCCTTTAACTTCAGCTTTAATTCCATTAACATTCATTATAGATTCTTTTGATACATGTGTTAAAATAACCACTCCATTTTTAATCTGAAGATTTAACCTTTTAATATTATTATCCATAAATAAAATCATATTTATGCTGTATTTTGTTAAATTTTCAATTTCATCATTGGCTTCAATTAAAATATTTAAATCCTTATTTCTCCCTTCTTCTGCATATATGCCAGATATATCTGCCCCTTTAGTTAAATTTAAATTCAGACTATCCTGCAGAGGATCAGTAATTACCTTATTTTTATTGCTAGGTTGAATTTTCCCACTTATATTATCTGATATAAAAAGTTTTACATTACTATATTCCCCTAGCAGCTCATTTTTTCTTTCAAAGGCTGTAAGTAAAGGGCCCAATGTTTTAATTTGACTTTTATACGAATTAATTGCCTCTTTCTTTTCATTTATATCCTGTTCACTCATATTAAGAGCGTGCCAATTAGTCCCTATACCTATTAATTTTGCCGGCGGCACAAGGTACATTCCAGGTTCATTTTTCATAGGCGTTGGCCAGTATCCTCTGTGCACTAAATAAAGCAGTTCTTTCTCAGGTTTATAATTCATACTGGCTAATACATATTTTACGAAACCATTAGTTGCCCAATGATCTGGATGCCTATCATTGGGGTGGGGATATACTATATAAGTTGGCTTATATTCATTTATAATTTTAGATATATCTCTAGCTACACTTTCTCCTGTATATGGTGCTTCCTTTGTATAGCTATTTGAATAGGGAGATTTATTACTCTGTGTATGTCTGCTGATATAAGTATTATTCATATCCCAATAGGTATTCCATAGATAGGAAACTCCCCCATCTGGATACCCTAAAAATATAACATTCTTTTTTGGAACCCCCAATAAGTTTAATGCCTCTATGGACTCTTTCTGTCTTATATATCCAAAATCTATATAATCCTTTGGCTTTGGATTTAAATTATAGTAATCAAATTGAATGGCTTCCTTAAATCCATCTCCATTGGTAATTAAAGCTACCTTTACCTCTCCCCCATTTTTAATTGTTTCTTTTATTAATTCTGCTGCTCCTAAAGTTTCATCATCATTATGTGGTGCAAATACAAGCACTCTAGCTCCTTTGCCAGGTGCCTCAATAGTATCTAAATTTAATCTCACCGCATAATTTGAAATAAATTCTCTTAGAAAAAATGATATTACTCCTAGTAATATTACAACTAAAATAGCAACTGTAATTCTTTTTTTGTTTTTTATGCTCTTCATAAATACCACCTAAATATTAAATTTTTTCCCCAAAATCAAACTTTTATATTCTTTTACATCTTTCCATACTTCACAGTAATTTTCATAAATAATATTATATCCTTTGCCATAATAAAAGGGTAGGGCTTTAATGTTTTTGCTGGAAGTTCTTAAATGAATCCCATCAATATTATTTTCTCTTACATGAGTCTCAAATTTATTAATTAGCATTGTTCCTACACCTTTATGTTGATATTCAGACAATATATTAATATGTAGATGTGATGGATATTCTTTATAAAGGTTCTTAGGTTCATTCTTTAAATCCAAACTTTTAATAAAAGATATAACTTGTTTTAATGATTCAGGATGTTTCCAACTGGTATGTAATAATAATCTTAAAGCAATTTTATAAAGCATCTTTTTTTTAAATAATCTTTCCTGTGTTTTAGAATCAAGAGTTCCTATAATATATCCTACTATTTTATTATTATTGCTAATATCCACTGCTACAAAACAGTTTTCATTTTCATATCGAATATAGTATAAGCAAAATAAATATCCAAATAATTTCACATCATTAAATATGCCCATGTTGGTCAAATCCTCCCCCATGTATCCAGTTTTATAGCATACTTCCAATATTCCATCTTCATCGTTGCTATTACATGGCCTTATTATAATTTTTGACATATTATTTTCCACCTAGTTTATCCCTCTTCCTTGCAAAATGTTAATATTATTTTCACTAGTTAATATTCCCTGTGATTATCTTTACATTCGTCCAAATGATATAATAATGTATAAATCAATGTTTTTACGAGGTGTTAATATGAAAAAAATTAAAGCTAAAATTCATTATTTATATCATGATGGTTTTGCAGTAGAAACTGAAAATTATTTTTTGGTATTTGACTATTATAATAATACTCCCATTGGGGAAGAGATGAACTTAGAAAATGGAGTAATTGGGCCTAATGACATTAAGAACAAAAAAAATGTTTTAGTATTCTCCTCTCATGGTCATCATGATCATTTTAATCCTGTTATATTGGAATGGGAAAAATATAATACCAATATAAAATATATTTTAAGCAGCGATATAACCCTACCTGAATATAAAAATAATTACATTATGATGTGGGAAAATAAGACTCTGGAATTAGAAGATGTATATATAAAAACTTTTCATTCCACAGATATTGGGGTAGCTTTTTTGGTTCAAGTAGATGGTATTACTTTATTTCATTCTGGTGATCTTAATTGGTGGAACTGGACAGATGAGCCTATAGAACATAGAGTTAAAATGGAATTGGATTTTAAAAAAGAAATGAATAAAGTTTGTGAACATAATATAGACATTGCATTTTTCCCCGTAGATCCAAGACTAAATGAATTCAGTCATATTGGAGGAGAATATTTTATAAATAAAGTTCAGCCTAAGATGTTTATTCCTATGCATTTTTGGGCTAAAAACTCCATCACTAGGGATTTTAAAAATAAAATACTACAGAATAATACTGAAATTCATACCAACATAGTGGAGATAAAGAGTAGAGGACAAATTATTAATTTTATATAGTGTAGCAAATGCTCTCAACAAAGAATTATTAAGAATTTATTAATAAATCATTTAACTTTATTTTCACAACTTTTTGTTATAATAAATAGGTATTCAAAATTGAAATAAGGTAAGTGATATTATGAAAATGACAAAAAAGCTATTATTTATACCACTATTTTTTATAATATTAATAGCTATATACGGGGTCATTAATATTTTAAATTCCACAAAGGAGGTTTTGCCTTCATCTGCCATGAAAATTTATATAAAAGCTTCAGATGAAGTAAGTAAAGATAAACTTCAAGTTAACTGGAAATATGTAGCTGCACTAGATTCCGTTAGATTAAAAAAGGATTTTTCAAAAGCCAATATAAATGACGCAAGAAATATAGCACAGAACTTTATAGCTATAAATAATTCTCATAATAAATTTAAAGATTCCAAATACCAATTACTATCCCTGGAGCAGGTTGCAAATAAACTTTCCTATAGTAAAAAAGAGAAAAGACAAGCGTTTAAATTTGTAGGTCTCTTGAAGGATAAATATTTAGTAACTGTAGATGACTATAAAAAAAGTTTTATAAAAGAGCTTGCACCTGAAGCCATAAAAATATATAAGGATTATGATATCCTTCCCTCTATAACAATAGGACAAGCTTCACTGGAATCTAACTGGGGAAGGTCTGACCTTTCCTCTAAATATAATAATTTATTTGGAATAAAAGCCACAAAATCCTGGAAAGGGAAAACTGTAAAAATGAAAACCTCTGAAAATTATAAGAATACTGTAATGGCCACATTTAGAGTATATCCTTCTAAAAAGGATTCCTTAGATGATTATGCTGAATTTCTTAAAAACAATAAAAGATATAAAGAAAATGGAGTTTTTAAAGCTGTTGATTATATAAATCAGGCTAAGACAATTGGCAAGGCAGGATATAGCACAAAACAGGATAAGGCAGGGGAAAATGTATATGCAGACCTTCTTATACAAATTATACAGGAATATAATTTACAGCTTATAGATAATCAAGTTCAACAAGACTTTTTCAACATTGATAGCTCAATTATAAATTAAGAAAATATTAATAATATCTTTAACTTTTAATTAAGGATTTTTCGGTATGATATATACAAATGAAAAAATTAATTTATAAGGGGATGCTTGTTATGCAAAATAAAAAATTTTGGGCTTATTTCTTTGCTTTGATTCCTGGTGCAGGTCATATGTATCTTGGATTACAGAAGAAAGGGATACAACTCATGGTTTCATTTTTTCTCTTAATAACCTTATGTAGTTGGGTTGACATTCCATTATTCGCAATATTTATTCCTGTAATATGGTTTTATAGTATTTTTGATGTAAGAAGAATTTTACAATTAGGGATTACACAAGATGATACTATAAACTTTAATATTCCTTTAAATATAAATGGAAATAAAACCTTTGCCTATATTCTTATATTCATAGGTTGTATAGCATTACTAAAGAATGTAATCCTTCCTATTGCAAATGTATATATAAGCTGGGAGGTAATCCACTACTTCAAAACAATTATAGTTTCATTAATGTTTATAGGGATTGGCATTAAACTTCTTATGGGAAACAAAAGACTACTACTGCCTAGTAAAAAGGAGGCTTTAAAATAAAATGCGTCAATGGAAGGTAGGTTCTTTAACCTTAGGCTTAACTTTAATTTTTATAGGAATAATATTTATAATTGGCAATACGTCGGATATGGCTTTACTAGGTAAGCTTATAAAATTTTGGCCTATCATACTTATATTGCTTGGTATCGAAATTTTGGTATATAGTTATTCAACTGAAAAGAATGCTGAAAGGTTTAAAATAGATGGGACTAGTATATTTATGTTTTTTATAATATTCATTTTATGTGTATGCTTTTTCATAGGCAATATAGTTATAGACTTTACCAAAGATGGAGTGAAATTTCGCGGTTTTTATAGCTTAAAATATACACATGAAATAGTAACATCATATAATGATAATGGGAAAAAGTGCCTCGCACTTTTTCCCCAATCATGGAGTCGCATGTAATATAAAATTAATCAAAAATATAACTGAAATTATATACATAGGAATAGAAACATCTTTGGTTTTTTTACTAGCTATTTTAACAATTGGGTATGTAATAAATCCAAATGCCATACCATCCACAATACTAAATGTAAGTGGTACCATAATTATTGTCAAAAATGCTGGAAAACCTTCTGAAAAATCATTGAAATCTATATTCAATACGTTTTTCATCATTAATCCACCTATGATAATCAATATAGGAGAAATAGCACTGTTTGGTATTATCTTTATTAGTGGGAGAAAAAATAAAGATAATAAAAATAAAAATCCCGTAACAATAGAGGTTAATCCTGTTCTTCCTCCTGCTGCTATTCCTGCTGCAGTTTCTATAGTTGCCACAGTAGGGCTTGTACCTAACACTCCACAGGTAATAGCTGATAATGCACAGGCTTTAAAGCTTTTCTTATACTTATCTGGTTCTTTTAGCATTACATTAATTTGTCCATGGAGCAGTCCTAAATTTTCAAAAACAAGTACTAAAGTCAATGAAAATACCGCTATCCAAAAAGATAAAGATGCAATATTGCTAAAATCCATAGCTAAGAATACCTGCTTGTAGCTACTTAAAGAAAATCCAGAAAAAGCAAGCTGTGAAATATCTACAAGGCCAAAGAAATATGCAATGACGGTTCCCCCTATCATGCTTATAAGAAAGTTACCTGGTACTTCCATAATAAATAACACTAAGGTAATAACTAAATTTATAAAGGTTACATAGACTTGCGGCTCATTTAAATGACCCAAGGCAACAAAAGTCTTTGGACTATTAATTATAATACCACTTTTTTGTAACCCAATAAAAGTGATAAAAAGTCCAATTCCAACAGTTATAGCTTCCTTTAAAGAAGTTGGAATAGATTCCGTTAAAATAGTGGCTAGTTTTGTAAAAGCTACTATAGAAAATACAATTCCTGAAATAAAAACTGCCGCCAAAGCTTGCTGCCAGGATAATCCCATTGATCCTGCAATAGTATAAGAAAATAGTGCGTTTACACCCATACCTGGTACCATAATAATTGGTGCATTGCCTATAAAGGCTACAATTAAACATCCTACAAAAGAAGACAATACTGTTGCAACAATGGCACCCTCTAAAGGTAATCCTGCATCTGAAAGTATAGATGAATTAACCGCAATAATATAGACTATGGCAAAAAAAGATGTGAATCCGGCTATTATCTCTCCTTTCACTGTAGCATTGTACTCTTTTAAATTAAATAAGCTATTAATTTTTTTATTCAATTCTCTCTTCCTTTGATAATTGTTCCCTCTCCCACCCTCATCACATTGGATGCACTAATTATTATATGCAAAAATCAAAAGATAATCAAATGTAATTTCTATTTCACAAAAAATCATCTAATGTCAATTGTTCAATTTTATTTTCCTTTAAATTAGATAAAGTAAGCCCTATTAATCTTATATCATCTTGAAGCTCCATACCATCTATTATTTCACAGGCCGCATTATAAATATCCTGTTCACTTTTGATGTATCCATTTAAGGTTTTACTTTTAGTATGACTAACAAAACTAGAAGTTTTTATTTTTACCGTGACAGTTTTGCCTGCTATGTTCTTTTTACTTAGGCTAATGCCTATATTATGCGCAAACTCTTTTAAATATTTTTTCATTTCTTCTTTATCTTTTATATCTTTTTTTAGAGTTGTTTCATTTCCAATAGATTTTCTTTCCCTAGCAATCTGAACTTCTCTATTGTCTATTCCCCTTATTCTTTCATATATTTCTGTACCGAATTTTCCGAAATACTCAATGCAAAATTCTTTTGATAATTTATACATATCTTCAATAGTAAATATGCCTATGTTATGTAACTTTTGAACAGATTTTTTACCCATTCCATAGACTTTACTTATTGGCAAAGAATTTAATATATTAGGAATCATATCTTCAGTTATTATCTTTATTCCATCAGGTTTGTTCCAATCTGAGGCAAGCTTAGCTAAGAATTTATTATAAGAAATACCTACAGAAATAGTTAAACCCACATTATCTTTTATCTTTTTCTTTATATATAAAGCTACATCCATTGGTTTCATAGGGACATCTGTTATATCTAAGTAAGCTTCATCTATAGATAAAGGTTCTACTATTGGAGTTATAGAATAAAATATTTTAAATATCTCTCCAGAAACCTGTCTATATCTCTCATGTCTTGTAGGAAGATATACTCCGAAAGGGCACTTTTTTCTAGCTATATACATTGGCATAGCAGAATGCACGCCATATTTCCTAGCCTCATAAGAAGCAGTAGCTACTACCCCTCTCTCTCCTATACCCCCTACAATTACTGGCTTTTCTTTAAGACTTGGGTTATCCCTTTGTTCTACCGATGCAAAAAAAGCATCCATATCTACATGCATAATAACTCTATCCATAACTTCTAACTCCCTATAATATACTCTCTTTCTTTATTGTATTATTTTATCCACAATACTTCAATTTCTTATTCACTATAATAACATTAAAAAGTGCAATGCACTTTTAAAATTGACAGTTGATTAAATTAATAATTACTGTATATTTTGGCTAAACTAAGTTTATAAGTTCAATTAAAGAATATGAAAGGGGAACATATTATGAAAAGTTTACAAGGAACACAGACTGCTGATAATTTAGCAAAGGCATTTGCTGGAGAATCTCAGGCACGGAATAGATATACTTATTATGCTAAAGCTGCTGATAAGGAGGGACATAAACATATAGCTTCAATATTTATGGAAACAGCTGATAATGAAAAAGCACATGCTAAAACATTTTTCAATTTTTTAGTAGAAGGTCTTGGGAAAGCCCATATAAAAGTTGATACAGAATATCCTGTTGGATATGGAAATACAAAAGAAAATCTTCAATATGCAGCTGAAGGTGAAAAAGAAGAATGGGGTACTGCTTATCCCGCTTTTGCCGATACTGCAAAGGCAGAAGGCTTTCCTGAAATCGAAATGGCTTTTAGAAAAATTATTGAAATTGAAACATTCCATGAAAAAAGATACCTTGATTTATTAGATAGACTAAAAAATAATAAACTTTACAAACAAGATTCCTCTAGAAAGTGGAAATGTAGGAACTGCGGATATATTTATGAAGGCTTAGAAGCTCCTAATATCTGTCCAGCTTGTCATCATCCCCAAGGCTACTTTGAAATTATGTATGATCCAATTTTAGCTTAAGGCACAGCATTTAAGAATTAAGGGTGAGTAATGGAAGCTTTTCTGACCTTGATATTACAGAAAAGCTTCCAATAAAATTTTCTTAAATAATAAATAAGAAATAAAAAAGAATAAATATAGATGATTTTTCTCCATTAACATTGTATAACAAATTACTATTTTTCGTAATGACAATGGAGAAAAATTATTCTCCTACAAATTATTACATTTTGAAACTTCTTTTATTATTTCTATGATTTCTTTGGTTATGTTATTCAATTTACTTTGCAATAGCGAACTAAGCTCTAAACTAAATTTAATTTCTTCTACTTCAATGGCTATAATATATCCTTTTACTTCTTTTTTATATAAATTAATTAGTGTAATTAAGCTGCAACCATGCTGTGAATATAAATTTCCTTTATAGATGTAATTTTCTATTGGAATTACTGTAATGTCTCCTGGTTCCCTCCCTGTTATAGCAGCATCCAATATGAATAAGAAATCCCCCGGCTGTATTTTAGAGGCACAATATTGGAAATCAGTTTCTCCTGTTATGAATTCTATATTTCTGTCTTCTAAATAATCCTTTATTCTCTCTCCCACTCTAATACCTACCCCGTCATCACCCATCAATATATTCCCTATAGAAATAACTTTTACAGCCATATTATAAAACCCTAATCTCTATAGGTTCCCGCCCTTCTACTATTACATGGGTAGCACAGGATACACATGGATCAAAAGCTCTAGCTATTCTTCCTAATTCTATAGGATCTTCTGTATTTTTTACTTCTGTTCCAACAAGAGCTTTTTCTGTTGTCCCATATAATCCTTTTTCATCCTTAGGAGAAAGGTTCCACATAGTGGGAGTAATAATATCGTAATTTTTAATTACCTTGTTTTCTATAGATACCCAATGTCCTAAAGCTCCTCTGGTAGTATCTATTAGTCCTACTCCATATGCCTTGTCAGGCATGGAGTAAATTTCTTGATTATTATTTTTAATCTCTACTTTTTGACATAATATCTCCATAATCTCTGCAATTCTTTTAGTTTCTATTGCCCGGGCAATTATTCTATCCATAGTGCCATTACCACCTTTATATTCTCCATTTATGATAAGCCTAGCTAAAGGTCCTACTTGCATAGGCAAGCCTTCATATCTGGGCGCCTTAATAAAGGTGTAAGCTTTCTTTTTTGAAATATCCACTTGGTATTCTATGTCCTCCCCAGGCCTTTTTACATTTTTATCACTTATATACCATGCATAATGTATATTTTCTGTAATTTTATTGGAATCCAATTCATAAGTCTTTCCATCAATACTAACTCCAGGATTTGCATAAATTAATTCCTTTTCATGATAATTGTTAAATACCCCATAACTCATAAAATATGGATAGGTTATTCCCTTCTTAAAATAATCGGGATAATATTTCGCAATAATATAGGCATCCTCTAGCATTACATTGCTAAATTCTTTTATCTTTGAAATAATTGATTTTACCTTTTCTAATTTATAGGCATCTATATTTACTGTAACTCCGCCTACAAAAATGCCATGATTATGAGGGGCTTTCCCTCCTAAAACCGCTAATCCTTCATGAGCTAATCTACTGTATTCTATTGCTTTTATATAATTTTTACTTATTCTTTCATTTAAGTGATTAGGCAATCTAAAGTCTTTAGAATCTTGAGGTGAAATAGGATGAATATCTGGAAGTTTAACATAACTAGGTATAACATATAAATAAAAATGCCTAATATGATTTTGCAAAAATTCAAATCCATGTAATATATCCCTGATGTATTTATCATTTTCATTAGGGAATACCTTTAAAGCATCTTCTAATGCTAAAGTAGACGCCATGCCATGTGCTGTTGAACAAATTCCACATATTCTTTCAGTAAAATATATAGCATCCAAAGGTGACCTTCCCCTAAGCATTTTCTCAAATCCTCTAAATAATAATCCGCTAGTAGAAGCATCTATAACTAAGTTTCCTTCTACTTTCGCAGTTATCTCTAAAAAACCGCTCATTCTAGTTATTGGATCAATAGTTATGACTTTACTCATAAAATACCTCCATTGTATCAATATCGAACAAAGGGTTCCATTCCATCTGGAAAATATGCCTGTGCGCAGCCAATACATGGTGTATTAGCTTCAACAGGCCAATTTACATATCCATTCCATTTTCTTCTTGGGCAATCTGTTCTTGTAACTGGTCCCCTGCATCCAAGCTTAAACATGCATTCCTTTTCCCCTAGTTTTTTAGCAAATATCCCCTTATCAAAATATCCTCTTCTTGTACAAGAATCGTGAATAGTAGCCCCATAGAATATAATAGGTCTTCCTAGAGAGTCTAATTCTGGTTTACCGTGAGCCACCAAATGAGCTAATGTTCCTGTTACCCAATCTGGATGGCAGGGGCAGCCAGGTAATCTTATAACTTCTCTGTTCAGCACGTCCTTTACGCTTTTGCTGCCTGAGGGATTAGGTCTTGCTGCAGAAATTCCTCCATGTGAAGCGCAAGTCCCTACAGCCAATACATATTTTGCTTTTTCTCCTGCCATTTTTACTGCTTCTAAAGCTGTAATATTCTTACCCTTATATTTTGCAACAATATTATATAATCCATTGTCCTTAGTAGAAACTGCTCCATCCACTAATAAAATAAATTCAGTATCTAAAGTATCTAAAAATATTTGAAACGCTTTTTCCCCTTCCTCCCCCATAAGACTATTATTATAGGTTAAATTGATTAATTGAGTTAATACATAATCTAGCCCTGGATTTTCTCCATTTAAAAATGAAATGATGTTTCCAGAGCACCCCGTCACTTCTAACCACATAGCATTAATTTTTTTCGCCTTTCCTTCCCTTATAAGTGCTATAGCTTCTTCTGAAAGTAACTTAGCAGTAGATTCTTTACAGGGCATTAGTGGACATTCTATTTCTTGTTTCACTTTAACTCCTCCATAATAATCGCTAAGGTTTAAGTATTCCTACTTTAGGCAAATTAGATAATATGCCTAAGTTTCCATGGCATCCATTAAACTGAGATGTTAAATCTTTACCTGCAATAAGCCCAAAATGGCTAGCTCCTCCCCAAGTAGCCTCATTGCTTACATCATATACCCTTCCATTTACTGCTACATAAGCAGGCTTTCCCATAGTTCCATCATAATTAGAAAGTTCTTCTAAAGTAAATTCTTTCGTCTGCCTAGAGTTTATTTTTATGTTTTCCTTATCTATATGTCTATAAATTTCTGTAATAGATTTTAATGCATTCATCATATCTGTATATAATAAATTCTCGTAGTAAGCTATTTGTATGGGACAAGACGTATATCGCATGGATTTTCTATAATAACAGTTTCTATTAACTTTTTCTTTTATCTCTTTTAATTTTTCACTATTACTATAAGTCTCCATTTTAAGTTTTCCCTCCGCATTTACTTCTTCCTATTAAATATATGTTTAAAATTTATTT
Organism: Clostridium liquoris; assembly: GCF_002995785.1. Lineage (GTDB taxonomy): Bacteria > Bacillota > Clostridia > Clostridiales > Clostridiaceae > Clostridium_AO > Clostridium_AO liquoris. Next base: position 95,595 of record NZ_PVXO01000044.1, read on the forward strand.
TATTGAATAGAAAAGGCCATGAAAGTAAAAGATTTTAACTTATACTTTCATGGTCATAATAAATAATATAGCTTTCCTCTATTTTTTCTATGAATATTTTCTTAATGAATCATACCCTATTAATACATCATGAAGCTTTTCAAACAATAATCCTGCAATAAACCAAAAAGGAGCATAATCTAATTTTGCTATTCCGCTGATTACAAAGGGACTATTTTCGTAATTCCAGGGACATATACCTAATATAAATTTTAATATTGAACCAGTAGTATATTCACCTATGAGTATCAATACTGCATACACACCCCCTCTTAAAATCATTGACCAATTTCTTATTCTATTATGAATAGGTTCAAGAAGAATGAGTAACCCATATATAGGAAACATCCATATATATGTAAATCCTCTTAATGTTATATCTCCTCTCATTAAAGAATAAGCTCCCGTAAAAAAGATTTCTGTACACCAGCCCATTAATCCATAAATAATAAATCTCATTTTCTTTTCCATATATTTATTATTTATATTATTTTCTAAAATATGCATTGTTATAAAATAAGTGAAATTATTCAGCTGAAGTTCTTTTAAAAGACATAGCAAAAAGCATCCATACAAGAATAATTGTAATTATTCCGCTTACTATAAAAGTAGAAGATACATTATATTTACTACTTACATATCCGGTAAATAAGCTGCCTATAGGCGTCACTCCTGTAAATACTAATGAATAGACACTCATTACCCTTCCTCTATATTCATCACAAGAATTTAATTGTATTCTTGAGTTAGCATTAGCAGAAAATAAAATATTAAATATACCTATCATAAATAACAGTATTGCACTTACCATAAATGATTTAGTAAATCCCATTCCAATTAAAAATATAGAAATTGCAGTACCGCTAAGGTATAGCAACGACTCTTTTGGATTGGATTTATTTTTAGCTGCCACAAGTACTGCTGAAATAAAGGAACCTGCCCCCATGCTTGACATTAAATACCCATATTCCTTTGATCCCTGATTTAAAACCATTTTTGCTTGAAGAGGAATAAGAACACTGTAATTCATGGCAAAGGTTCCCACTATAGCTATGAGTAAAACTGTTCTATATATAATTGGATTTTTAGATATATAAACAATACCCTCTTTAATATCCTTAATTATATCTTTCTTTTTGTTTAAAAATCTATTATCTTCTTTTGCCTTTATTCTATATATACCATATATCAAAGGTATAAAGCTTAAAGCATTTAAGAAAAAACATAAGGTAAATCCAAAATAATGAATCATAATGCCTGAAATTCCAGGTCCTATGAGTCTGGCTGCATTAAAAACAGAAGAATTTAAGGCTATAGCATTCAATAAGTCCTCTTTACCTACTAATTCTATCATAAAGGATTGTCTTGTAGGCATATCTATGGTATTTATGCAACCTAGTAAAAATGCTAAAACCAATACATGCCAATACTGTACCTTCTTTGTGAATACTAAAAAAGAAAGTGCAAATGCTAGAATCATAAAACTAGTTTGAGTAAAAAGCAAAATTTTTCTTTTGGGAATAGTATCTATTACAGCTCCTGCAAAAAGTGAAAAGATTAGCACAGGAGTAAATTGCAAGGCACTTACAAATCCTAATTTAAATGAAGAATTAGTAAGTGTAAGTACAAGCCATGCCTGACCAGTATTTTGGATCCATGTACCAATTAATGAAACCATGGAACCTATCCAAAAATACTTAAATTCTTTATGCATTAATGCTGGGAAATAACTTTTTATTATACTTTTTGTATTCATAACCTTCACTTTCTATATTTTTATATATAATTTTAAAATTAACTCTATAATATTTATCATTTATTACCTATATAAGCTTTATGTCACTATATTTTTTGAACTCTATAAGTGTTCCTTCAACTATATTATGCTCTAAATTTCTAAAATTTCTAGAACCACATATAAATCTTAAAGTAAGTATTATCTTTCCCAAATCAATTGAGGTATACACTGTATGAGAAAGATTTTGATAATATATGGGATGGGTTTTGGAGGCTATATCTAAAGATTCCTTTACTTCTTCTATATTTCCCATTTCCCCATCTGCTACATTAATTATTATTTCCTTGGCTTTTTGCCAGTTGCTGTCTAAGGCAAGATTAAACTGTATCTCATTCCAAGTGTATGGAAAAGTGCTCGTTTCACTTATTATCTCTGCTGAAAGTACTTTTATATTAGGAATATGAGTTAGTCTTCCAGTACTTTGTCCATAAGTATTATTATTTTGAGTAACTTCTATTATAGTAGTATAAAACCAATCTATCTGTAATACATCTCCTATGCTATCACCAATTTTAATTCTATCTCCTACTACAAATGGCTTATGGGAATTTATTATTACCCATCCTAAAAGCTTGATACTAAATCCTTAAAAGCAAAGGCCATACCTGCTGAGAAAAGTCCAAGGAAGGTTAAGATATCTTCAGATTCATATACCCAAACAGGAGTTATTAATACTAAAAATAGAATCTTCACAAAAACAGAAAATACTTTTTTAAATTTTATTGTCTTATGTGAACTCCAATTTGCACCATCAATAGAGTTAATTAAAATTTTATTTATCCAATAAATACTTATTAATAAAATTATGGTTAATAAAAATTTGGATAATGTACCCACAGTTGCAAACCTTAAACTAATAGATTTAAATTCATCCATTTAAAGCCACCCTTCATATATTTATATTTTTATTATATAGGTAGTAGGGACAGTTCTCAATAGTTTTAACTTACAATAACAAGGTAGTAGGTATTAGGGTATAGGGGTAGCAGGGACAGTTCTCAATAGTTTTATATAATAATACATAAAAAATCTAAGGATTAGGTAAAATTAAAAGTTTCTTCTAATCCCTAGACTTATCTTATTATTCTTCAATTACCTTAATTACCTTTTTTGTTAAACCGTTTTTTCTGAAGCAATTTTTATAACTTATTTTACATTACTTTCCCATAAATTTAATACTTATAGGAGTTATAGTTAAAAGTTCCTTCTATTTTAGCAGTAATCTTAATTTCTTCAGGCATTATGGGGGTAGTAGCTGCATACATTTTCATCATAATAGGTTGTGGCATAGCCTCATTACAATTTTCCTCTACAATACTAGATGGAACCTTATTCACATTAACCTTTAAAGTATTCCAAATTTCCACAGCCTTTCTCATAGCATCTTTTACTGCTAAATTTAAAGCTTTATTATAATAAATAGACATATTATCTACGGTAAACTTTATGTCATTTACAACATTCACTCCATTTCTCACTAAGCTATCAATTATCTCTCCTACCTTATCAACATCTCTTATGGTTACATTCAAAATATTAGTTACCTTATAGTTCCTAAATATTTGTTTTCCCTCTACATAATCATATTGTAGTTCAATAACATAACTTCCAGTACTTATATCACTATTAGGTATTTCCATTGTTTTCAATCCATTTATAACAGCTATGGACTTTTTTGCATTTTCTGTCTGGGCAATTTCCAGATTCTTATTTTCTGTTATAACTCCTAAACTTACAATAGCTATATTGGGCTGTGCCTTTACTATGCCTAGTCCCCTTATCTTCATAACTCTTTTTTTCATATGACAATATGCCATACCAGGATTATAAAAATCGCAATTCATCATAGAATTTACTTTCTCCTTTTATTTTATAAAATATCTCTTTATCTATTTTATGAGGGATGGTTCTAAATAGTTTTAAATTAGAATAAAATAGTCCATTTTATAAAAGCATTTATTTCTCTTTTCAGTTTATGCTTAAAACAAAAACAAGCTAATCTAATTAGTTTTAAATTGATTAGCTTGTCCACTTTAATATTAATATTTTATTTTTTATCTATTTTATATTCTTAAAAATATACTTGTATTATTTTTTCAATTTTTGATTATATGATTATATATTGTTTTTTATGCAACACTGCTCTTTAAAAAATCTTCTATTATGTTACAATACTTTTCATCATTGTAAATAATTTCCACACCAATTGCACATAACTTTGAAACTCTTGATAAAGTTAAATTACCTATAACTTTGCATATATCCTTATAAGTAAAATTGCAAAAATAGCGCATTAAAAGTACACATAACGCCTTGCTCTCCGTTGCCATTCTATTGTTTTTAAAATGTACTTTTCTCTTTTCAATTCCTGTGTATTTTATTACAAAATCTATTATCTTATCAGGGTCATGATCTCTTATAAGTATGCTTCTTTCACTTCTATATTCACTTTTCTCATTTGTAAACTCCGTATCCGCTTTAATAGCTTTATCATCACATTTATAAACTAATTTAATATACCTTTCTCTCGCATTTTCTACATTCTCATTAAGCAATTGCATTACAAAGTCATCATCTACTATTTCTAAATTGTCGTTTCTGATACCTAAGTATATACCTAAAGTTGAATATTTATAATTTTCAACACATTGTTTATATTCTTCTATATCCAATGGATTATTATGTATATATGCTGATAAGGTAATTAAATATTTATTATTATATACAACTTTACTTTTAAATCTGTCCTGAAAAACATGACCACATCTTTCATATTTTTTGTTGAAATATTGAGCATAACATTGATTTATTCCATGCATTATTTTGGAGATATCTGATCCATTTACATCTATGATTAAATGTCCATGATTTGTCATCAAACAATATCCGTATACTTTAAACCCAAACACTCCTTGATATTTTTTTATTAATTTTAAATATTTATCTTTATCTTCATCCTCTTTATACAAGGAAATTTCACTTATACTTCTTATCATTATATGAAAAATAGAATCACTATTCTTAATTCGTGCGGCCCTTGGCATACTACCACTCCTTTAAAGCTTTTATTTGGTAGTATTGCCATACTGTTACTTAATATTCAAGTGAAACCGCTAATTTAAAATTACTCCTCTATTTTCTATTAATTGAGAACTGTCCCCTATCCTTATCCTCAAAGTTGAGAACTGTCCCTAGTTACTAGTTAAATAATAGTTAAATAATAGTTGAGAACTGTCCCTGGTTAAACTAAAATTTAAGCTTAGCAAGAGCATCCGCCAATTCGGAATTGATGGGCTGATCATTTACTTTTTTCTGTTCCTTTAAATATTTTGATACATCTCTTTTTGTGACTTTGCCGTTGTCATTTTTCTTTCTTTTATTAAATGAGGAAAGCTTTTCTTTGTAACCGCAGCTACATACAAAAATTTTTCCTTCTCCTTCACCACGAAGTTCTAGTTTTTTGTGACAGTTAGGACATCTAGCGTTAGTAACCTTAGCAATTGCCTTCCTATAGCCACATTCTCTATCCTGACAAACAAGCATTTTGCCTTGTTTACCGTTAACTTCTAGCATATATTTTCCACATTGTGGGCATTTACTTCTTGTAAGATTATCATGTTTGAATTTTTCATGGCTATTCTTTATATCGTTGACAACTACTTTTGCATAGCTTCTCATATCATTAATAAAATCATTTTTATTAAGAGAACCCTTAGCAATAGAGCTTAAATTCTGCTCCCACTGTGCAGTTAATGTTGGGGATTTTAAATCCTCAGGTACTAGCTCTAAAAGCTGTTTACCCTTAGAAGTTATAAAAATGTCCTTGCCCTTCTTTTCAATTAAGAAGGTATTAAATAATTTTTCTATAATGTCAGCTCTTGTGGCTACAGTCCCAAGTCCTCCAGTTTCTCCAATAGTTTTTTTCAAGGATTCACTTTCGTTACTCATATATTTAACTGGGTTTTCCATAGCAGAAAGAAGAGTTCCCTCGTTAAACGGAGCTGGCGGCTTAGTCTCTCCTTTAGTTTGAGAAATAGCAGATATATTTAAAATATCTCCTTTATTTATGCTAGGCAATCTTTGTTCTGAAATATCATTTTTTGAATCCTCATCATCAAAATGATTTTCATAGACCTCTTTCCAGCCTTGGGATATAACAACCTTTCCCTTGGCAATGAACATTTCCTCTCCAACTTTAGCTTTTATTGTAGTTTGCTCATATTCAAAAGGAGGGTATAAAACAGCTAAAAATCTTTTAATCACTAAATCATATATTTTTCTTTCCTTATCACTTAATGAACTTAAAGAAACTGACTGTTCTGTTGGTATAATAGCATGATGATCTGATACTTTGCTATTATCTACAAAAGATTTGTTCCCCTTTATTGGATTCTTTAAAACTTTAAAAGCTGACTTTGAGTAAGGACCTACTCCACAAGCCTTAACCCTATCCTTTAGGGTATCCACTATATCTGTGGAGATATACCTAGAATCTGTTCTTGGATAGGTTAACACTTTATGACTTTCATAAAGCCTTTGCATAAGAGAAAGTGTTTCCTTTGCTGAATATCCAAAGATTTTATTAGCATCCCTTTGAAGTTCCGTTAAATCATATAAACCTGGAGAAAAACTTTTTTTATAGGTCTTATCTACTTCTATAACTTCAGCATTTTTATTTTTCAATGGCTGAAATATCTTATCACATTTTGCCTTATCAAATATTTTTGTATTCCTAGTTTTGCTATCCTGCCAAGTTAGCTTTAAACCATTAGCTACAGCAGTAATACCATAAAAGGTTTTAGGTTTGAAATTTTTAATTTCCTCTTCCCTTTTAGCAATTATAGCAAGTGTTGGAGTTTGAACTCTTCCACAGGAAAGCTGAGCATTATATTTACAAGTTAAAGCACGAGTGGCATTAATGCCTACAATCCAATCCGCCTCAGAACGAGCTACAGCAGAAGCATAAAGATTTTCATATTCCCTGCCATCTCTTAGTTTATTGAATCCATCTCTAATAGCCTTATCTGTAACAGAAGAAATCCAAAGACGTTTCAGTTTTTTATTTATATGAGCCTTTTCTATTATCCATCTAGCTACCAGCTCACCTTCACGCCCAGCATCTGTGGCTATAACAATTTCATTTACATCTTTTCTATTCATCTGCTCTTTAACTATATTAAATTGCCTGCCAGTTTGTTTAATAACAACAAGCTTCATCTTAGAAGGTAGCATTGGCAGGTCTTCAATTCTCCATGATTTATATTTCTCATCATAAGCCTCAGGATCCGCTAATGTGACTAAATGTCCAAGGGCCCAAGTAACTATGTATTTTTCTCCCTCAAGATAACCATTACCTTTTTTATTACAATTTAAAACCCTAGCTATATCTCTTCCAACAGAAGGTTTTTCAGCTAATACTAATATCTTATTCATGTGACCAATCCTTTCAAAATAACTATAACTAATATTAACACAAATCAAATTAAAAAGCCTAATTATTATGCCTAAAATTGTGTGTTCACATACCTAAATCTATAATAGACAAAGTGATGTATTGGTAACCATAACCAATACATCACTTTATATTTCTTTAGTCGCAGAAAGTATCTTATCCTTCATATCTAATAAACTTCTTCTAATATCATTAAAATCTACATGTAGTATTTTCTTGCTCTTGACTACAATCCGTCCATTTACAATTACAGTGTCCACATTAGATGGATTAGCTGAATAAACTATTGTTGAATAATAATCATATATAGGCTGCATATTGACAGATTCAGTTTCTAAGATAACTAGGTCTGCTCTTTTACCTATTTCTATGGTTCCAATTAGATGTTCCATGTTTAAAGCTCTTGCTCCCCCTATTGTAGCCATTTCTACAATATCTTTAGCTGGCAGTAATGTTCTATCGCTATTAAAAAGCTTATGAATTTTTCCAACTAAAGGCATTTGCGTCATTATATCAAGGGTGTTTCCACTCATAGGTCCATCCGTTCCAAGACCTATTTTCATTCCCCTTTTATACATCTTTACAGCAGGGGCTACTCCTTTGGCTCCTTTTGAATTTGCACCTATGTTGTGTGAAATTCCTACTTCCCTTTCTTCTAATATATCCAAATCTTTATCATCCACTAAAACTAAATGTGCTCCAATGAAATTTTTATCTAGTATGCCTAAACTGTCTAGATATTGAACAGGTGTCATATTATACTCTTCTTTATATTTTTTATACTCATAGTCCATTTCTGCTACATGCATTGTAAGCGGCACCTTATACTTTTGGGAAAGATTATATGCTTTGATTAGATGTTCACTATCGTTAGTATAGGGAGCATGAGGTGCTACTGCTGGAGTTATTAAGTCATTCTTATGCCAGTTCTGTATGAACTCCTTACAATATGCTAATCCTTCATATGGTTCCTTTGAATCTGGAGATGGAAAATTCACTATTGTTTCTCCTAGAATAGCTCTTATACCTAATCTGCTTGCTGCCCTAGCTACTTCATCTTCATAATAGTACATATCGCAAAAAGTAGTAACTCCGGAAAGCAGCATCTCGCATATTCCGTATCTTGCCCCATTGTAAACCAAATCCTTATCTACTAACTTTTTCTCAAGAGGCAAAATATATTTTTTTAGCCTGTCTGCTTCATCATCTGCTAAACTTCTAAATGCTACCATAGATACATGGCTGTGGCAGTTTACCATGCCAGGCATTAAAATACCTCCATTACCATCTATAATAAAGAAACCTTTATATTTACTTTCTAAAGAACTGTCCCCTATATCTATTATTTTTTTGCCTGATATTACAACTACTCCATTTTCAATAATTTCTTTAGCTTTATTCATGGTAAGAATTGTAACATTTTTAATTAAAATTTTATCCATAGTTATCTCCTATTTATTATACTAAAAATAAAGAGATTATTTCCTGAGTTTTTACTCTTATTAACCCCTTATCTGTAATTTTAATGCTTGGACTAACAGGTAAAGACAGAGTACTAAATGACATTATTTCATTGTTATGTGTATATCCCAATTTTTTTAATGCATTCCTTACTTTTTTAAGTTTCTCTCCAAATATGTCAATTCTTTCTTCTGATACAATTCCTCCCACAGGTAATTCTATAGAAGCTAAAATCTTTCCGCCATTTACTGCGCAGTATCCCCCTTGTGTTTGAATAATATGATTTGCTGCTAGCATCATATCTTTTATATTTCTTCCCATAACCATTAAGTTGTGATGATCATGAGCCCAAGTCGTAGCAATAGCCCCTTCCTTTATTGCATCTCCTCCAACTAATCCAAAGGCTTTCCCTCCACCTTTTCCATATCTTTCAAAAACTCCAATCAAGCAATAAGGTGATTCCTCCCAGATTAATTCTCCATTTGATGCTCTTAATATATCTTCTTTTTCTTCTGTAAAGGTAGTGTTTTTATTAACATTAATTATTCTGCATTTTACTTTTCCTTCTTTTATTGGAGTTACTACTTTAAAGTCTTGAAAGTCTAAGTTATCTAGCCTTACACTGTTATAAAAATTCTTAGGAAAGCTATTTTTCTTCTCTTCATATACTGTATATCCATCATAAATAATATGCCCTTTTTTATACACCTTTGATATTTTAAAATTATTCAAGTCATTAAGCATAATAAAATCTGCAATTTTTCCGGGTGCAATGGCTCCTCTATCTTTAAATCCCATTCTTCTAGCAGGAATGTATGTGGATGCATATATAGCCAACTCCGGTTTCATTCCCATTTCTATGGCCTTTTTAACTAACTTATTTAAATGTCCATCTAATAATTTATCACCCATAACATCATCAGTGACAAAACAAAAGTGTTCATATAAATCATTATCAATTAAGTAATTTAAATTTTCCTGTGTCATAGACTTTTCTTGAATTTCAACGAACATTCCATTCTTTATTTTTTCCTCTAAAGACTTTGGGGTTTGCTGGGTATGATCCCCATCAATCCCTCTATAAATATATTGTGCAAGCTCTATACCTTCTATTTTAGGGCAGTGTCCTTCTAAGGGAAGATATGGTTTTTTCTCTTTTATAATTTTTATAATATTATTTATTACCGAATGCTCATCTTCAATTAGATCTTTAAAATTCATTACTTCCCCTAAGCATTTAATTTTATTATAATTTAAAAGCTCACTTACTTCTTTCTCTTTTATAATTCCCCCTGTAGTTTCAAGGTGAGGTGATGTAGAAGGTACTGAGCTTGGAATTCCATAAAAAATATCTAATTTAACGTTTTTATCATTATCTATAAAAGCCTTTATTCCTTCAATTCCAAATACGTTAGCAATTTCATGGGGATCAGCCACTACAGTGGTGACCCCATGTGGAATTACTGCCTGAGAGAACTGAAATGGAGTAGTCATAGAGCTTTCTATATGCATGTGAATATCTATTAATCCAGGAATCAAATAACTTCCTTTTCCATCTATTATTTCTTTAGGTTCTAGTTTATTTTCATTATCTTTGCCTATATAAAAAAACTTTTCATTTAGCACAGTTACATCTTCACTTATAAATTTTCTCATATAAACATTAAACACTTTTACATTTTTAATTAATAAATCTACCTGCATTTTTCTCTCCTTATAGGGTAACTAATTTAATATTCTATTCCATTTATCTATCCAATCTTTCATTAATGGGTTAACAAATTTATAGTCTATGGTGTTTGATTTTTCTATTACATCTCCATAGGTTAAATTTTTGCTTTCTTCTGGTGAAAGTTTTACATCTGTATTAACTGGAGATTCTCCAAGTCCCTTTGCTGTTCTTTTTTGTACTTCTGCGCTTAAAGCATAGTTTATAAATTCTAAGGCTAAATCTTTATTCTTTGAGTTTTTAGCTATATTTATTGTATTAAAGTTTATGAATGTTCCTTCTACTGGATCTACATATTTTACATCTGGAGCTGCTTTGCTGATGTTCCCATATACGAAATCTGCTGTTACTGCTGCTGCAATTTCTCCACTGGCAAACATATTAGTTAAATCTGAGGATTTACTGTAAGTCTTAACTACATTTGGCTTTAATGCTTCTAATTGTTTAAAAGCTGCTTCCCCTTTATCTTTTGTAACATCAACTCCAGCCTTTATTCCTGCTATGTAAACCATAGCTGGTCCAAAGGTTGTTGTTATATCTGGTATAGCAATTTTCCCCTTTAATTCTGGTCTCCATAAATCCTTCCATGATTTTATTTCAAATCCTACTTTCTTTGGATCATAAGCTATTGCTATTCTGTTTAATGTATAAGCTGGGCCAAATCCCTCTTTTATTGCAGCTTTTGCTTTTGAATTTAATTTTTCTGAATTAGATATCTTGCTATAATCTACTTTATCAAATAGCCCCTGTGCTGCTCCATCCTCAGAAAAGGATTCTGCAAGATACATTAAATCAACATCTGAATTAGGGTTATTTTTTAACTTTGTCAATCTTTCTGAATTATTACCTGTTTCTAATACTATTTTTACATTATTCTTTTCTTCAAAAGGTTTAAAAACATCCTCTCTGAGCTTGTCCTCATTTAATCCCCAAGTAGATATAACTAATTTCTTTTGTTCGCCTTTCCCTTCGTTTTTACTATTTGATGAACCACATCCAGCAAAAGTTAATATAGTGGTTAGAGCTAATGACAATGCTATAAGTCTTCTTTTCATATTTACCCTCCTCGTAAATTTTATACTAAAATTATTTTATTTGATGGTAGATAAAGCTTTACCTTATCACCTTGTTTATAAATCACATCATTTGTTTCCTTTAATACTAAAGTTCCAAGTTCTGTCTTTATATTATATTGATAAGATTTTCCCAGATAAGTTCTTATTTCCACAATACCTTCTATTGTATTTTCATCTTTATTTTCTCTTAGAATTTGTATGTCTTCTGGTCTTATAGTGCCTTTTATATTTTCACCTTTTTTTCTTTCGCATTGAACTTTAAATTTATTTTCACCCATTCCTTCATAAACTTTATCTCCTATATGATTTAAATTTATAAAGTTCTCAAAGCCTACAAATCTAGCAACAAATTCTGTAGCTGGATTAGAATATATGTTTTCAGGAGTATCAAATTGTTCAATTAATCCTTTATTCATAACTGCTACCTTGTCTGATATGGAAAAACATTCTTCCTGATCATGTGTAACAAATAAAGTTGTTATTCCAAAATCCTGCTGTAACTTTCTTATTTCGACTCTCATTTTTAATCTTAATTTTGCATCAAGATTGCTTAAAGGCTCATCTAAAAGCAATAAATTAGGCTTAATAACTAAGGCTCTAGCTATAGCTACCCTTTGCCTTTGTCCTCCCGAAAGTTCTTTTGGATATCGTTTGGCAAAGTTCTTCATATCTACTGCTTCTAAAATTCTATTTACATTATCTTCGATGGATTTTTTATTCATTTTTCTCATTTTTAATCCAAAAGCCACATTATCAAAAACGGTTAAATGCGGAAACAGAGCATAACTTTGAAAAACTAATCCAAAATTTCTTTTGTGTACAGGTATTTTTGTATAGTCTTTATTATTAAAAATAAATTGACCTGAATTCGCTTCTAAAAAGCCAGCTATAACTCTAAGTGTGGTAGTTTTCCCACATCCACTTGGTCCAAGTAATGAAACCAATTGGCCTTTTTCTACTTTTAAATTTAAGTTTTCTAAAATATTATTTTTTCCATCATAGGAGACGGTTATATCTTTTAAATTAATTAACTCCATAGTGTACCTCCAATTATTATTTTAAAAAATAGCTTAACCCCAAAGTTTTTTCTACTATAAACATTACAATTATAGTCATGATCATTAATAAAACGGAAAGGGCCGATACTGTAGGATCATAGTTATATTCCACATAACTCATCATACTTATAGGCAAAGTGCTAATGCCTGGTCCCGTTAAAAATATTGATACAGGCACATTATTAAAAGAGTTTATAAAAGCTAACATAAAGGCGGCTATAACTCCAGAGGTAATGTTTGGGAACACAACTTTAAAGAAAGTTTCAACTTTCCCAGCGCCCAAACTCATAGCAGCTTCTTCTATTGCATAATCAAATCCCTCAAGGCTTGAACCAATAACTCTAATAATATATGGAATAATGATTATGGTATGTCCTATTAGCAAGCTTGTATATATAGGTAATTTTAATTTTATTATCATGAATTGAAACAGTGAAAATCCTACTACAATTCCAGGTACAATAACTGGAGAAAAAAAGAAGTTTTTTAAAATAGTTTTCCCTTTAAAGTTAAATCTACTCAATGCATAAGCAGCTGGTACCCCAAGAATTAATGCTGCAATTGTGGCAATAAGAGATATCTCCATGCTGGTTTTTAGTGTATTCATAAAAGTTTCTGAACTAAATATATTAGCAAACCATTTTACACTAAAGCTTTTTGGTGGAAATGCTATATAACTTTCCCCTCCAAAGGCTGTTATGCCGATTATGATTAATGGTGCAAACAAAAATATGTAAACTAATATTGAAAATATTAATAAGAATTTGTTTTTCCTCATATTACACACCCCTTTCATTTAATCTTGATGCTAATTTGTTTATAATACCTATTACTAAAAGAGTGGTTAATATCATTACTGTAGATACTACTGCTGCTCCATTCCAATCTCCAAGGCTCATAGTCTTTTGATAAATCAAAGTAGATAAAACCATGTTTGAGTTTCCTCCAAGAAGTTGCGGTGTAGTGTATGCAGTTAAAGTTCCTGTAAACACAAGTATGGTTCCTACTATAAGTCCAGGAATACTTAAAGGAAATACGACTTTAAAGAAAGCTTTTAGCCTGTTAGCTCCAAGACTTTCAGCAGCTTCTAGTAAATCGTTGTCTATATTTTCCATAACCCCAACCATGGATACAATCATTAATGGTAAAAATAAATATACAGATCCTATTACGATTGCTGATTCTGTATACAGAAGTTTATACGGTTTATCTATAATATTAAATTCCATTAATATTTTGTTAATCAAACCATTTTTGCCTAGAATGTTCATCCAGGCAAAAGCCCTAACAACAGAATTTGTTAACATAGGAAACACGGTGCAAGCCATTAATAATCCCCTTAATTTTTTTGAACTTCTTGAAATGAAATAAGAAACAGGCACACCTAATATCATACATATAAAAGATGAGATTAAAGCTATCTTAAAGGTTCTATGAAAAATTTGCATAAAATACTTATCTTTAAAGAACCTACTATACTGTTCTAGACTTAAGCTTCCTTTTACCATAAAGGTTGGAAAAATTGTATTAATAAGAGGCATAATTAGAAAAAATAATATAATAACTAATCCTGGGACAAGCAAAATATAATACCACTTTTTTTTCATTTATATTCTCCTTCATATTAATGTTTTATATAATCATAATTTTAATTCGTTACAATGCGAACATTTATATATAAATTTCTTTTATTATTCACTATGATTCTAGCATCAATATTCCATTTTGTCAATAAAATAAATGGCATAAAATAGGGGATAGTTCTTTATATTTTTAAATTCTAGTCAATTAATTTGCTTTACTAAAATACTTATTTTCTTTTATTTAATATAAATAATAAAAAAATGGCTAACCAATTTAGTCTAATTAGATTTAAATTAGTTAGCCTGTGAATTTTAATATTAATTTTCTTTTGCCATTTCTACATTTCCATCGAATTTCCGATTAATAGTTGAGAACTGTCCCCACTTTCACACTTTCACTTTCAAAAAAACAAAAGCCTTATAAGAATTTCTTCTTATAAGGCATATAGTACAAAATTATACTATCTTCTGAATCCTCTATTGTTGTTCTGCTGTTTTCTTGCTCTTCTACAATCAGCACATCTCTGTGGTTCATTTTCGAATCCTTTTTCTTTGTAGAACGCCTGTTCTCCCTCAGTGAATACGAATTCTTTTCCGCAATCTTTACATACTAATGTCTTATCTGCCATTTCAACATTCCTCCTTTTATAATTAAGATTTAAACTCTGATTCACATTACGTTCCTAAATAAAGAAGGGAATGTTGTTCATCATATTAAATCTTTTCTCAGTAATTGCTTAATTGCAACTACTTATTAATAATATCACCTTCATTAACAATAATCAATAGCAAAATCATAAATATAATAAGTTTTTTTGATATTTATGTATAAATTAGTATCTACTTTTCCGCTTTCTGAATTCTAACTTTTTTCCCTTTTATGGTAGCATTCTGAAGTGCTTGGAGTACAAATTTTCCCCTTCCATTTAATATATCCACATAAGAAAAGTTTTCCTGAATATCAATAATTCCAATATCTTCGCCAGTGATTCCTTCAATATTTATAATTGCTCCAAGTATATCTCCCGGTCTCATTTTTTTCTTCTTTCCTGCACCAATATATAATTTTGTAATTTCCTTGTTCAACTGAAAATTCTTCTTACTTTTTAGTTTAGGTTTAACATTAATATTTTTCTCAAAAGCTTTTTTCCCAATCTCCACTTCTTCCTCTGATGGGGCTTCTTTTTCAGGTATATTATAACCCACATACTCCTGAATTTCACTTAAAAGCCTTGATTCATAAGGAGATACAAATGTAATTGCTATACCCTCATTACCAGCACGTCCTGTTCTTCCTATTCTATGGATATAGCTTTCTTTTTCCATAGGTATATCATAATTAATAACATGGGTTATTCCCTCTATATCAATTCCCCTAGCTGCTACATCAGTAGCTATTAAAAACTGGAATTCTCCTCTTTTAAATCTTTCCATGGTATCTAATCTATCCTTCTGTTCCATTCCACCATGTAATGAATTACAGGAATAACCTTTATCCTTCATTCTTTTTGCTACATTGCCAACCTGTTCTTTAGTATTACAAAATATAATACAGCTATCCGGCGCCTGGGTATAAATTATTTTATTTAGAAGGCTGAACTTTTTATTCTCTTCAATTTTGTAATACATTTGATGAATTTTTTCTGTAGCAGGATTTTTAGAGATTATTTCTATCTTCATTTGATTAATCATGTATTTATTACATAATTCTTCAATTTCTTCAGGCATTGTTGCAGAAAACAGCATAGTTACTCTATTATGGGGTAATGTTTTTATAATACTTTCAACTTGCTGAATAAAACCCATATCTAACATTTTATCAGCCTCGTCTATAATAAAATATTTTATCCCCTCTAAATTTATATTTCCTCTTTCTATATGATCTAAAGTTCTTCCAGGTGTACCAACAATAACATGAACCCTCTGCTTTAATTCTCTTACCTGAGTAGTCATAGGCTGTTTACCAAATACAGCAGCACATCTTACTTTTTTAAACCTTCCAATGTTAGAAATGTCCTCTTTTATTTGTACAGCTAGCTCTCTAGTTGGTGTAAGTACTAAAGCTTGAGGATCTTTTTTTTCAATTTCTATTTTTTCACAAATAGGAATAGCAAAGGCTGCTGTCTTTCCACTACCAGTTTGTGATTTTACTATAATATCTTTATCCTTAAAGACAAAAGGAATAACTCTTTCTTGTACCTCAGATGGCTTTTCATATCCCAACTTTTCTAAAGCTTTTAATATTTCTTCACTTAAATGCAAAGATTGAAAATCAAAATCTTCCATAATTTTTTACCTCTTATATTTTCATTATATCTTTAGTAATATGTATTCTTTTTCTCTGGATCTTTTCCAAAATACTGATAATAATAGCACTTTAGTCTTCCATTATAAAGCTTTCTATTTTTGTCAGACTTTTTACCAAAACATTTTTCAAACCCTTCATAGGAAGTTATTACAAAATATGACCAATCATATAAATTTTGGAATACCTCTCCCATAACCTTATATAAAGCCTCAACCTCCTTTAGTTCTCCAATTCTTTCACCATAAGGGGGATTTGTTATAATAAATCCATATCTTTTCTTAGATGAAAAATCTTTTACATCAAGTTTTTGAAAGGAAATATACTCCTCTACCCCCGCTTTTTTAGCATTTACTCTTGCGGTTTGCAGCACTCTGCCATCAATATCTGAAGCCATTATTCTAAACTCTTTATCATTAATAGAATTTCTAGCATATTTTCTTATATCTTCCCACAAATCCTGTGATATTATGTCCCACTGTTCACACACAAAGCTTCTATTAAGTCCTGGAGCTATATTTTTTGCTATCATGGCTGCTTCAATAGCAATGGTACCTGAACCACAAAATGGATCTGCTAATAATCTTGATGGCTCCCATTTACTTAAAAGTACAAGAG
The DNA here is from genome assembly GCF_002995785.1 of Clostridium liquoris. Lineage (GTDB taxonomy): Bacteria > Bacillota > Clostridia > Clostridiales > Clostridiaceae > Clostridium_AO > Clostridium_AO liquoris. The sequence goes on from NZ_PVXO01000044.1 coordinate 112,714, forward strand.
CTGCTGCCAAAGTTTCCTTCATTGGAGCTACTCCAGCCATTTCCCTATATCCTCTTTTATGCAATCCTGGCCCTGTAGTATCAAGTGTTAAGGTTACTATATCCTTAAGTATGCCTACTTCTATTTTATACTCAGCTCCATCTTCTGAGAATAAATCTCTTCTATACTTTCTCTTCATAGCTTCAACTACAGCTTTTTTTACTATAGATTGGCAATCCGGAACACTAAAAAGTTTTGACTTTACAGACTTGCCCACTATATGCATAAAACCGGTTATAGGTATAATATCTCCCCAGTTTACTGCCAAAGTTCCCTGAAACAACTCTTCAAATGTTTCAGCTTTAAATTCCGCCATTTGTATAAGTACTCTATCTGCTGTTCTAAGCCACATATTACAAGTGACTATGTCCATTTCATCTCCTTCAAAAGTTACCTTACCATTTTCTATTTTTAAATCATCATATCCTAATTCCTTTAGTTCGTTAGCTACTACTTTTTCAAGGCCAAAGGTCGATGTGGCAATTAATGTGTAATTCATTCTATTCTCCCCTATGCAAATTAAATTGAGAACTGTCCCTAAGATTAAATTGAGAACTGTCCCCAAAATTAATTAAAATTACTAAGATTAAATTTTAAATATTTTTACTACTTCCTTAGCTTCAATTTCCTTTGATGTTTCCAGCTTATCTAAAAGCTCAAGAATACTTGTTTTTACTTCTATTTTAGTGTTTGGATATTTTTTAATATCTTTTATATAACCTTTTACTTTATTTACTTTAACCTTGCAATGGAAAACTGCTAATACTTTTAATTTAAGTAATTCTAAGTAGATATCTTTAAATTCTTCCCATTCATCAAAGGAATTAATATTTGTACATATTGATTTTACTACATCTTCTATAGCATCTTTTATTTTCTTTATGTTGCAGTCATATATAAAATCTATAGAATCTATATCCTTAAAGCTATAAGCTATTTCCTTCATTAAAGAGCTTATTATAATTTCTGCCTCATCTGATTTAAATAATTTATACAATTGTAAAAAGCAGTCATTATAATATAGTCTATTCCTAAGAAAACTTAGATAAGTCTCAAAGTCCTCCGCATTATTCCCAAGCTCTATTTCAAATAATATTCTAAAAAATATATTCCATTGAAAATCTTTATTTATAGATTTTAATATACTATTGCCTATAATATTAGAGAATTCATCCTGAAAATGTATTTCCCTTTCAAATTTTATCTCACAATTAAAATCCACCTTATTTTTGGCAATATCATTTAACCTAGATAATATTTTTATTAACGCCTTATTATAATCCTGTGAATTCTCGGTGTTGTTTTCTCTAAAAATATATTTAACTATTTCATTACATGATTCCTTAAAATCTATAATAAAACCTATACTTTTTTTCATTTTCACAGAAAAAATATCATAGACTATTTTCGCAACCAAAACCTCTAATTGATTCTTTCTAACACTGGGGTCAATGGTGTTTTGCTTGTTAAACTGATTATATATAATTAAAAGCTGATTATCTATCATAGAAAGATTTTTTTTAACTGATCCCATTATATCCTTAAGAAATTCATCTGCAATAATGTAGTTATTATTTTTATAAATTATTTTGTGCTCAATTTCTCCCCAAAATACATTAACCAAAGATTTAATTTGAAGTTCAAAATTAAATACTTCATCATTATATTGATAAGTACCATCTATTCTGTATATTTCAAATCCATTCTTTTGTTCCTGTGGCTGCTTTCCACTTAGCTTTAATTTTATATTTTCTTTCTCTTGATTATAGTAATATCCATTAGAATCTTTTTTATTAAAGTGCTTTTTTAGCATTTTGTATATCTTGTTTTCATCTTCAACAAATCTACATTCAATTCTAATTCCAATTAGATCTGAAAGATTTGAAAAAAGTTCCTCCAAAGATTTATATCTTTTATAATAGTTATTTCTAAGTATTTTTTCCTTTAAACTTGAAGCTGATTTTATTCTAGAATTTACACTTAAATATCCATCATTATTTAATAATAATATCTCCTGAAAATATAATTCTATATCCTTGCAGGCAGCTTCCAACCTTTCTTTTGAGTTTTCTAGATATTCCCCTGATTTTTCTATAAAATTAAACATCTTCAGTTCCATAAAATTCCTCCTGATGACCATATGATCATAAGTTATCTATTTTAATTTACATAATAATAATATCACTCCATAATTATAAATAAAATAGAAATAAGTATAACAAATCTAATTTTCCTTATCCAAATCTAATTCTTCTATTATAAACCTATCAAAATCTAATTCTTCTACAAAATTATCTTCATTAAAAGTAGTTTTAGTTCTTTTATTGAATTCCTCTATATTTGTTGGCAGCCAGTATGGCTTTGGAATGTCGAACTTATTACATAACTCTATAATACATGCCTTTAAGTTTTCCTGGTAGTTTCCTTCAATATCAGATGCAGCCACTTCATCTTTTATAATTTTATTGTCCTTAATTAATTTCCCCCATATTTTAATCATGTTTCCCTTGTTTCCTCCTGATTTCAAGAATAAAATTTCCTTTATTGTTATTCATAAGTTTATCATATATATTGATAATAATTCAATTCCAGGATTTTTAAATAATATCATCTTCAGAATAATTAATTACATGTGAAAAGGAGCAATTTCAAAACAATTATTTTAAAGCTGCTCCTTGCCTATTATAGATTTTTTAATCTTATTTTTTTAAAATATATAGCTTGCCATTTCTAGGTTTTAAGAACCATTCACCTTTAAATCCTTTTCTAATAAGTATCTTTCTTATTTCATACATTGTGCCTGCATGACTTACGATGAGTATGTTTTTATCTTCCTCTTTTAATATATCATTAACAATTTCATTGATTCTTTTTAAGCTGGCCTTTTTTCCCTCTGGTTGGGTAATACTATTTCTAACCCATGCTATTCTATTTAGTAGTGACCAAATATAATATGGCAATGGTATATTAGTTTTTATCCATGCCGCTGTAGAAATTTCTCTCAATTTATCTGTTATCATTATGGGGCCATGGTATACAGTTTTTGCAGTATACACAGCTCTTGGTAAACTACTGCAATAACATTTATCCCATTCTTTATCTATAACAATCTCATTTTCAATAACTTTTGCTATATCATACTCCGAAATATATTTATTATACTGCTCAGATGTCATAAAATTTGTTCTTCTTAAATCTACTCTAAAATGTCTTACAAGCCCTATTTTCATATTTCTTCCCCGCTCTATATTGTAAATTATGTTTCCATTCAATCTATATAATTTGCACAAATGGAAATTATATTCATAATCTAAAATATTGCTTTCTATTACACAATATTGGCTATGAATAATTGAAAAGCATATGTCTAATAATAATATAGAGTCTAAATTAGGGAGGGTTTATATATGTCCGTTAAAAAAACCATGAAAACAATAAATCAGTCTGCTGAAACTTCTACTAATAATAGTAGAAATGCAAAGAATGGTTACATGAATAGAGGAAATTCTAGTAAACAATACGCTGAAAATGGAACTAGAAATAAAAATTAAAATCTTGAAATGAGGCTGTGGCACTAAGAATAAATATTACAATATTATTGTATGTAAATCCCTTAATGCCGCAGCCTCATTGCTTAAAATGTCACTCAATTTCTCAAAAATTATACCAACTAAGAATCATACACTCAACAAAAAAGTGCTTACTTTTTACAAAAATCTCTTTTCCTAAAGATGGATCTTAGAAGTACCAACCATGCCCAAGACATTGTTAATGAAGGAACCGCTGCTGTAATTATGGCTTCCACTGGTGACATTTTAGAAAATGCTAATGGCCCAAAAAACATTATAAATGTAACTAATATAGTTAGAAATAATGCAATACGCTCAAACATATTGGACGGCGGCGTAAAGAAAATCTTAGTAATATCAATTTTTACTTTCATATTTACATCAGCCTTCATATTTACATCAACCTTCCTATTTTATCTTCTACCAATTCAATTATCCTTCCTGAATGTATTAAATCCCTTAAAGTATTTATGTGTGGATAAAGAAAAATATCTTCTTCCATTAGAGGTACTGTCAATGCAATTTCATCTAGTACTGCCTTGGAAGCTTTCCCTGGTGATAATTTTTTATCAATGAATTGATGAGCCTGGAATACGGATAAAAGTTCTATTGCTAATATAAATTCAAGTTTATCTACAACTTGTCTTGATTTTTTACAGGCATTATATCCCATAGCTACATAATCTTCTTGATTTCCGCAAGTTGGTATTCCATCTACTGTTGCGGGATGAGATAAAATTTTCATATCATTTAATAAACCTGCCTGAGTATATTGAGGAATCATTAATCCGGAATTTAGCCCTGGCTTTTTTATAAGAAACCAGGGATACTCGGAAATACTGCCATCTACTAATCTATTGTTTCTACGTTCTGACATTTTTCCAAGCATAGTGGCTGCAATACAAGCAGAATCCATTTCTATGCCTACATAGGATGAATCCGCATTACACCCTGATATAGCTTCCCCGTCATCACCTTCTGGCCAAATAATTGGGTTATCGCAGCAGGAATTCATTTCTATTTCTACAGTTTTCAAAGCATCTTTTAATGTTTTCTTTGCAGCTCCATGTAGTTGTGGTATACACCTAAGTGACAATGCATCCTGAAGGCGATAATCTTTAAAATGCTTTGCAATTTCTGAATCCTGAAGTATTCTTCTTACATTACTAGCTGTTTTTGACTGCTCATCATGAGGGCGCACCTTCATTAAACGTTCATCAAAGGCTTTAACCGTACCTTTTAAAACTTCTAATGTCATAGCTCCTATTATATCCGAAGTTTTTGCTGCATTCAACATATCATATAATGCCAAAGAAGCAATTGCTGTTACAGAAGTGGTTCCTGAAACAAGTATTAATCCCTCTTTGGAAGATAGTACTGTTGGTTTTAAACCTGCCATTTCTAACACTTCTTTAGAACTTCTGAGCTGTCCTTTAAAATATGCCTTTCCCTCTCCAATTAATACTAAAGCCATATGTGCTTCTGGAGAAAGATATCCTACAGATCCTTCTTTAGGTGCAAATGGGGTAATTCCTAAATTTAAAAATTGTCTATACATCTCCATTGTTTCTATACGTGCCCCAGAAAATCCTTGTCCTACATTTTGAAGTACCATAAGCATAGTGCCTCTAACTTCTTCAATTGATAAAGGATCCCCAACTGATGTTGAATGTGATAGTATTATATTTCTTTGAAGTTTTGAAGCATCTTCCTCAGATATTACCTCTGTGCAAAGTGCACCAAATCCTGTGGTAATACCATACATAACTCTTCCTTCTTTAACCCATTTTTCTACAAGCTTACGGGATTTTTTTACTCTTTCACAATACTCCTCTGAAAATTCAACCTTAGCTCCAAAACGGGCTACAGCAACAAATTCTTCTATATTAATTTTGCCTCCAAGAACAACCTTTTTTATATTTTTAGCACATAAATTATCCGTCAATGTCTTTTCCTCCTCACATTATATAGAAAATTTTAACTTCTTGACATGTCTTCTATAACTATTGCTCTATATCATCAATGAAAAACATTTTAATTGATGAAATTACCTGCAGTGTAAATATGAATAACACCATGAAGCCGCCTGCCGCCGCTAAGTATTTAACTCCATCGACTCCTTGCTCACCGCCTCCATATGCCACCATAAAGAATGCTATAGCTCCAATTGAAACACCCCATAATATTTTCTGCCAAAGAGGGGGTTCTTCATCATGTTTTGATCCTTCCATGCATAAGGATGCAATGGTTGTAGTCATAGCGTCTGCTGATGTAGCAAATGAAATAATTAAGGTTAACATTACAACAGGTACTATTATAGCCCCTAAAGGAAGGTTCCCTAAAAAGGTCCATAAGCCTGATACTGCCCCATTTTGTTTTATAGTGGATATTAAATTAATTTTTCCACTCTGCTGCCACTTAATAGCAGTAGATCCCCATATTCCAAACCATACAATACTAAAAGTTGAAGGTAATACCCAATTGATTATCATAAATTGACGAATAGTTCTTCCATAGGATATCATAGCAAGGAAAATTCCCATAAGTGGTGCATATGCAATCCATATAGCCCAATCATATAGTGTCCACCACATAACCAATGCTTCTCCGCCAATATCGCCTGGATCAAGTCCCCACTGCCAAAAGTTTTGAAGCCAATATCCAAGCCCAGATGTAGAGGTTCTACAAATGTATATAGTAGGTCCAATAATGAATAAGAAAATCAATAAAAAATAAAATATCTTTGAGTTAAAATCTGCTAGCCATTTAATTCCCTTATCTATACCTGAAGATGATGCAACAGTAAATGTAGCTGTTATTAAAATTGATAATATCAACCAAACAATTGGTCCCTGTTTAATTCCATAAGAAATCTCCAATCCAGATCCTACCAATGCTAATCCTGCTCCAAGAGAAGACGCTAATCCTAACGCCATAGCTAAAAGTGATAAAGTATCAATAATATTGGGCCATATTCCCTTAGTAACCTTTTCACCAAATAAAGGTATTAATGTTGATGTTACAGATAATGGTTTCTTTTTATTAAAATACATGTATGCTACTATTAATCCACACAAAGAATACATAGCATATGGTATAAAGCTCCAATTATAAAAGCAACGTGCTATGGAATAAATTGCTGCCATAGGGGTACCTGGTTGTACCCCGGTATTTGCCATTTCCCCATATATATTTCCAAAATAAATAATAGGTTCATTAACTCCATATGTAATAATTCCTGTGGCGATTCCACCAGTGAGCGCCATGGCGAACCATGTTGGAAAGGAAAACTTAGGTTTTGCATCTGCTCCACCAAAACGTATTTTACCTAATTTTGAAAAAGTTATTATAGCTACTATAAATAGTGCTACAATAGATACCAATTGATATAACCATCCAAAGCTTTCAAGTGACCATGTAAAAGTGCTTTTTGCCACATCAGTTAAAGCTTTATTATTAAAAATGCCTAAACATGCTGACCCTCCAACTACTATAAATGCTGGCCAAAATACACCTTTTCGGACTTTTTTAAAATTAGCTTCTTTTAACATTTAATCTCCTCCTTATTTTTTATTATTAAACGGTTTCATTTATTATATAGCAAACTTCATGCCATTAAATCTTTGTATTGCTCAAAGCATTGAAAACACTTATGTTACATTCATTAGTTGATTTTATGCTTTATTATAAAATTGTTTATTTACTAAGTTTTCAATAAATTCCGACTAAATTGCTGCAAAATTATTTTGCATTTATCCTGCTAATGTTGTAAACACACGAAAAAAAGGTGCTAAATATTTTAGCACCATGCAACATTTTTTTGCACTATCCATCACATATTCCCAATTTTTTCATTCTATATTGCAAACTCTGTCTTCTCATTCCCAATACTTTTGCACTTTGAGTAATATTACCTTTATTCAATTCAAGGGTTTCTATTATTATTTCCTTTTCAACTCTCTCCATCCTCTCTTCAAATGTACCTGAATTTATTAATGGAAAAAACTTTTTATTAGTAACCTTAGTTATTTTATGTGAAACAAATTTTGATGAGCGCAAATAATCTGGTAAATTATCATATTCTAAAATTGTTTCATCTTCTTGTGCATGATTAAAAGCATATTCAATAACATTTTGTAATTCTCTTATATTACCTGGCCAATCATACATGAGTAATGTATCAAATACCTTTTTATCAATATTCATTTGCTTTCTGTTATATTCCTTACATAGCTGCTTTAAAAAATGTTTTGATAAAATAGGTATGTCTTCCTTTCTATCCTTTAAAGGAGGTATATCAATTTTAATAGTTGAAATTCTATAATAAAAATCCTTTCTAATTTTTTGCTGATTCATAAGTTCATAAAGGTCTTCATTTGATGCAGTTATTATTCTTACATCACATTTAATGTATTTACTCCCCCCTATTCTTCTAAAACGCTTTTCTTGTAATACCCTTAGAAGTTTGGTCTGCATATCAATACTAATTGAATTGACTTCATCTAAAAAAAGGGTACCTTCATTAGCCATTTCAAAGAATCCTTTTTTTGAAACACTTCCTGTAAAAGCTCCCTTTTCTGTACCAAAAAACATACTTTCAAATAGATTACTTGGAATAGCCCCACAATTGATATCAATAAAAGGCTTGTGCCTTCTTGGACTAAAGGAATGTATACTTTGGGCTATCAGCTCTTTTCCTGTGCCTGTGGCTCCTACAATTAGAATACTGGAATTGGTTAATGAAACTTTTTTAGCAAAATGTATAACATCTTCCATGTTCTTAGAGGAATGTATAATATCTTCAAATGTATATAAATGATTTTCAACCTCTGGCTGCTTATCTTCCACATAGTTTTCTAAATTTAAAGTCCTATTTTTAATATTTTTCAATACAGATAAATCACTTTCAAAAACAACAGCACCATACAAATTACCATCTATTTTCAATGGATATCCTGAATTGATTGTAGTTAGCATATTTCCATTCCTCATTTTGAAACGATCGCATCTATTATGAACAGCTTGTTGGGTTCTCAAAACTGTTAACACTGTACTGTACTTTTCCTCTACATCATAAATATCTAGTAAATGTTTTCTTTTAAAATCATCTTTTTTATAACATTCTAAAATTTCACTAGCTGGATTTGCATATAAAAAATATCCATTACGGTCATAAATTTGTATGCCTTCAGCTACCTGTTTTATGGTTTGCTCATAAAAATTCAATAACATGGCATCTTGGCTGAAATATAATGAATATCCGTTTTCATCTTTTATGATTTGATATTTAAAAAATGTATTTTGAATTTCTACTATTCCACCATTTGGATTAATACAGGTATTTAATACATAGTCTATTTTTTTACCTATGCTATCATTCCACATACTATTTTCAAACCAGCTTTTAAATTCACCAATAGGGATTATTTTTTTTAGTATAAATTCATCATCAGTTTTAAATATCATATCAATCATACCAAATCTAACCTCCATTTATTTATATCTTTAGACAAATTATATCATAAAAAGGTTCTATGCTTAATATTTCGCATAGAACCTTTTTTTATTATTATTATTCTAAGAACATTTTTATATCGTCATCTGCATTAGTTATTCCGCTGATTCCAAAATTCTTAACTAAAACATTGGCTACATTTGGGGATAAGAAGGCTGGTAAAGTTGGCCCTAAGTGAATATTCTTAACTCCTAAATGTAATAATGCAAGCAATACTATTACAGCTTTTTGCTCATACCATGCAATGTTATAAACTATTGGTAATTCATTTATATCTTCTAATCCGAATATTTCTTTTAATTTTAATGCTATAAGTGCTAATGAATATGAATCATTACATTGTCCTGCATCTAGTACCCTTGGAATTCCTCCAATGTCACCTAAATTTAACTTGTTATATTTATATTTAGCACATCCTGCTGTTAAAATTACTGTATCCTTTGGAAGCTTCTCAGCAAATTCTGTATAGTAATTTCTGCTCTTAGCTCTTCCATCACAACCTGCCATAACAAAGAATTTCTTTATTGCTCCACTTTTTACTGCTTCAACAATTTTGTCTGCTAATGCAAATACTTGATTGTGGGCAAATCCACCTATTATTTCTCCTTTTTCTATTTCAGTTGGAGGTGCACATTTTTTAGCATGTTCAATTATAGCTGAGAAATCTTTTTCTCCTTTTTCATTAGCTTCTATGTGCTTTAATCCTTCAAATCCTACAACACCTGTTGTATAAACTCTATTCTTATATGAATCCTTTGGAGGGACTAAGCAGTTTGTTGTCATAAGAATTGGTCCATTAAACTTTTCAAATTCTTCAGTTTGCTTCCACCAAGCATTTCCGTAGTTTCCTGCAAAGTGTGAATATTTCTTAAATGCTGGATAGTAGTGAGCTGGTAGCATTTCACTGTGAGTATATACATCTACTCCAGTTCCTTCTGTTTGTTTTAATAACTGCTCCAAATCCTTTAAGTCATGTCCGCTTATTAAGATACCTGGGTTATTTCTAACTCCTATATTAACTTTTGTTATCTCTGGATTTCCATAACTTTCGGTATTGGCTTTATCTAGTAATGCCATACCATCTACCCCATACTTACCAGTTTCCAATGTTAGAGCCACTAAATCATTAACTGTTAAAGTATCATCTAATGTAGCTGCTAATGCTTTATATATAAATCCATGTATTTCATCGCTATCATATCCTAACTGATGAGCATGGCTAATGTATGCAGATAACCCTTTTAAACCATAAGTAATAAGTTCTCTTAGGGATCTTATATCTTCATCTTCGGTTGCTAATACTCCAATTGTCTCTGCTTTTTTATTAAATTCTTCCACATTATCGGCAAACAAAGCAGCTGCATCTGGAAGTTTATCTTCTTCTTCTCTCTTTAATCCAGCAAATGAAAGCATCTTCTTTAACCAGTTTTCATTTGAATTTGATTTTCCTAATTCTCCTCCTGCTTTAATAACCTGCTGTTTTAATTCTTCTCTTAATTGTAAGCCTTTTTTAATTCTTTCTATAAATACATCTCTATCAAAGTTAGCATTGGTTATAGTAGCAAATAAACTTTCCATTACAAATTTATCTACCTCTTTATTTACAATGCCAATTTCTCTTCCTTTAGCACCATATACTGATATTCCTTTTAATATATATATCAATAAATCTTGTGCCTTTGCTAAGTCCTCAGTCTTGCCACATACTCCTTTTATTGTGCATCCTTTGCAGCCTGCAGTTTCTTGACATTGATAACAAAACATACTCATTATTTATTCCTCCTAAAAATTTATTTTTTATTTTATATTTGAGTTAATTTTATTTTCTATTTATCTCCTGTTTACATTTTAAATTATACTAATTCAATCTACTTTAATCCGTAACAAATGATACGAAAATAAAAGTTTTTTGTTAATTTTTAATTATAGTGGTATAATAATAATATAGATATAAAAACACTGTTGATATAAAAAAATTATCAATAATATTGTGTTTTACATTAGGAGGTCAATTAATGAAAATAGGAACAGTAAAATGGTTTAATTCAGAAAAAGGTTTTGGTTTTATCCAGGTTGAAGGAGAAGATGACGTTTTTGTTCATTTCACAGCAATTCAAGGAAACGATGCAAGAAAAAATCTTGAAGAGGGTGAAAAAGTTCAATTTGATGTAGAAAAAGGACCTAAAGGTCTTCAAGCTGCTAATGTAATAAAATTATAATTATTAGTAGATTATAAGATTATAGATTTTAATATATAGACATCAAATGTTATGCCACCTTGACAAAGGTGGTTTTTATATTAATTCTGCAAGCCAGGGACTCTGCTTATAGTTGATTTTCACCTAAACTTAATGAATCTCTAAATAAAAATAATATAATTATAAGGAGAATAGTGTATTGAAAAAAAATTATAGAATCCAAAAAACAATATCCATGAAACGTTTTATTTCGGAATTAGGAGAAGATTTCTCTGAACATATGAAAGATAGATTACTTGAACTTGAAGTAAGATGTGTTTTAACAAGGAAAGAAGATACTTACAGGCTTGATATAAAGCATGTAGAACATACAAAATATGATTGTACTTGTGACGAGGAACATGGTTTAAACCCATGTAAAAAGGAATATGTTTACGGGCAATTTATAGTTATTGAAGGGGTATTATATTTTTCAGAAGACTGTATAGAAAGTGATGAAGTTATGCAATCACCAATTGTAAATACTATATATAGTTCCTTAAGTGATGAAAATATGATTTGTGATGAAGGTATTAATGGAAAAAAAGTAGATGATAGTAATATTGATTATGTTATAGATAATATATTAACAGTATGTCCTGAAGTATCTCAAAGATATAAAGATATTATGAAAGATATGCTTTCTCATGCTGAACGCAAGTCTGCACATATTTATTCCGCTAGTAAGACTTATGGATATAAATAAAATCCTATAGGAATTAACTCCTATAGGATTATTATTTACTGAATTATCTTCTAAATCCTCTATTGTTATTTTGCTGTTTTCTAGCCTTTCTACATTCTGGACATCTTTGTGGTTCATTTTCAAATCCCTTTTCCTTGTAAAAAGCCTGCTCTCCTTCAGTAAATACAAATTCCTTATTGCAATCTTTGCAAGTTATGTTCTTATCCGCCATTGTAACCCTTCTCCTTTCCTATATGGTGTTTATAATTATTTTCATTTAATAGTATTACCATTTTTCTAAACATTAAGCATGTTAAAATGTTTCCATTTGTTAGTTATTATAGTAAAGACTTTCTGAAGGGTATTCGGGATCACAGGTTACATCTATGCCAAGTTTTCCGAAAGTCTGCTCATCATTTCTACTTAAAATTGTAGTTGAGTGAGCTTGGCATCCTTTTAACATTGATAGCTTTTTCATAGCTACTTGTGCCGTTGGGTTTGTAACAGCACATATACTAAGTGCAATCAACACTTCTTCACAACTCAATGCTGTATTCTTGCTTCCCAATATTTTTGATTTAAAGTTTATAATTGGTTCAAGTATAACTGGAGAAATTAAATGAATTTCATCGGATATATTTGCAAGATATTTAACAGCATTTAAAATAACAGCCGCTGTTGAATTCATCAAATCTGAACTTTTACCAGTGAGTATTGTGCCATCAGGAAGCTCTAATGCTACAACTGGGCAAATTTCATTTTTATTAGACATTTCTTTTAACTTAGCGGAATATTCCCTAGCAGGGATAACAACTTTTCTATCCTGTTGTTTTAGGTTAAGTTCTTCCATAATAAGTTTTACCCTTTGGAAAGTTTCTTCATCTACATAACCCTTTTTATATTCACAACCTGTTTTAAAGTATCTTCTTATTATTTCTTGTTTAGATGCTTCCTTAACAACCTCATCATCAATGATACCAAATCCTACTCTATTAACGCCCATATCCGTTGGGGATTTATAAACAGATTCCTTACCTGTTATCTTCTCTATGATTCTCTTAAGTACAGGGAAGGTTTCAATATCACGATTATAGTTTACAGCCACTTTATTATAAGCATCAAAATGGAATGAATCAATCATATTTACATCTTTAAGGTCAGCTGTTGCAGCTTCATAAGCTATGTTTAAAGGATGCTTTAATGGTATATTCCAAACTGGAAATGTTTCAAATTTTGAATATCCTGCCACTTTGCCTCTTTTATACTCATGATAAAGTTGACTAAGGCATGTTGCAAGTTTGCCGCTTCCCGGTCCTGGAGCTGTTACAACAACAATTGGTTTGCTTGTTTCAATATATGGGTTTTTGCCATATCCTTCATCGCTAACAATTGTATCTACATCTGTAGGATATCCCTTTGTTGCTTCATGTTTATATACCTTTATACCTCTATGTTCAAGCTTATTTATAAAAACAGTAGCCGCTGGCTGTCCACTATATCTAGTTATGACAACACTATTTACTTCAAGGTCATAACCCCTTAAATCATCAATCAATCTTAAAACATCCATGTCATAAGTGATCCCGAAATCCCCTCTTATTTTATTTCTTTCAATATCCCCTGCATATACACAAATAATTATTTCAACTTTTTCTTTTAATTTGTATAATAATTTAATCTTTGCATTTTCATCAAATCCTGGCAAAACCCTCTTTGCATGAAGATCATATAAAAGTTTTCCACCAAATTCTAAGTATAACTTATCATAATCATTAACCCTTTCTAGAATATATTTTGATTGTTCTTCAAGGTACTTTTCATGATCAAATCCTATCTTCATTTTCACGCCTCACTATCTTAAATCATTATTTAATTATTTTACCATTTACATATTTTGATAAATATCAACAATAAATATGGTTTTACAACTTTCTATTATTACATAGTTTTAATTTAAAGTAAATAAAAAAACTCTGATATTTATAAATACCAAAGCTTCCATTATCTATATTACCTTTCTAAGCTTCTTTTATTAATTTACCAGATTCTAAATCAATATAACTATTTTCCTTAAATATTAGTAAAGATATTATAATACTTATGCCTTCCGAAACAGCTGTAGCTAACCATATACCAGTTTCTCCAAACAAGGATGTCATTATAAATAATGATAAAGTTATAATAACCAAGCCTCTAGATAAAGATATAATAGTTGCATATTTTGGCTTTGCTATAGCTGCAAAAAAGCCCGATATTAAAATATTGTAGCCCACTATAATAAATGACAAAGAAAACATTCTTATAGCTTTAATAGAATAGATGTACAACTCCTCATTAGTCGCTTTATCCATAAATATTTGAACTATCTGTGGTGTAAATATGTTTACTATAGCAAATATTAATATAGACATTACTGCTATAGTTTTTACACTCATATTAAATAAAGTATTAACAGCTTTTTCATCTTCTCTGCCATAATAAAAACTGCATAAAGGCTGCATTCCCTGTGTAATACCTATCATGGTCATTAAAACCAATAAGTTTATATAAGAAATAATGCTATAAGTTACAACACCTTTATTTCCAATGTTACTTAATATAACATGATTGAATATATATATAACCACACCTGTAGAACACTCTGTTAAACTGTCCGGCATACCTATTGATAATATATCTTTAATAACTGAAAACTCAAATTTGCACTTTATAAATTTCAATCTTGACTTCTTTTTATTGAAGTGAATTATATAAATTAATGTTGCAATAACTTGAGAAGCACCTGTAGCATAGGCTGCTCCTTTTATACCCCAATGAAATCTCATAACAAATAAATAATCTAAAATTATATTTACCAATGCAGAAGAAACAACCCCCACTATTGCCAAATAAGGAAATCCATCAGCTTTTGTAAATACCTCCAAGCAATATGATATTATAAAAAATCCATTGAATATAGTTATTATTTGTAAGTATTCCTTCACATAGCCTATGGTTAAATCATTAGCTCCTAAAAAAATAGCTATTTTCTCTAAATTCATTAATGTTAATATAACTATTATTATTGAAATAACTACCATAGCAATAAAATTCATAGTAAATATCTCATTAGCTCTTTTTGAATTACCTTTCCCTAGAGCTATAGAAACAAGTGTTGATGCTCCTGTAGCAAAAAATACTGATATAGCAAAGATAAAGTTAATAAAAGGCATGGCAATATTAACAGAAGCTATAGCAGTAGTTCCTACCCCCCAACTAACAAATATTCCGTCAACCATGGTATATAAAGAGTAGACCCACATGGCTGAAACAGACGGTAGTAAATATCTTATGAATTTTTTTCTCATGCTATTATTGTCAACTGTTATACAATTCATAACTATCAACCCCTTTATTAAAAGTATAAACCTTGGTATAATACTAATGTCAACTATATTTTTATACTTTACCAAAGCTTAGCAATAGGTTATAAAAACCAAAAGTCATAATTTTAGGGAGGTCTTTATGAAAGATTATTATAAGATTGGAGAAATATCGAAAATATATGGCATATGCAGGGATTCTTTAATATATTATGAAAAATTAGGTATACTAAAACCTATGAGGGATTCCAATGGTTATAGACTCTATACTATGAATGATATATGGAAGCTAAACTTAATTAAGGAGCTGCGTACCTTTGATTTTTCTGTGGAGAAAATCGGGGAATATATAGAGAATAGGACAGTAGGAATTACCAAAGAAATGCTAACTGATGAAATATGCCTTATAGATAATAAAACAGAAGAATTAACTCACTTAAAAAACAATGTCCTAAGAAGAATTGAAAATATTAACTGTGCAGAAAATACCACAGTTCTTAATACTATTAAAGTAATTTATTTAGAAAAGCGAAAAGCATTAAAGTTAAATGGTAATATATCTCGTGATGCGGAAGTAGATTATTTAATAAAAAAACTTCAAAAAAAATATGAAGATAAGTTTTATCTTCTAGGTAATACAAAAGTAGGTGCTATATATAATTTAGATAGTTTAAAAAATGGTATTTACAATGAATATAAATCCGTATTTTGCTTATTAGACGATAGTGAAAATAATTATAATCTATTATTACAAGGTGCACATTATGTATGTATTTCATATAAAGGCTCCTATTCTTCTAACAAGCAATACATTGATAAGTTGTTTTCATTTATTAAGGAAAATAACTATAAAATCATATCTGAACCTATAGAAATATATAAAATTGATGTACATGAAACTAGTCTACAAAAAGAATATTTAACTGAGATACAAGTTCCTGTGTCAATACCAAGTGATTCTTAGTTTTAAATATAGTTTGTTCTTAATAGGATTAATTTGAAAATCATCTTCTAAAACTTAAAAAGACGCTAAGCGTCTTTTTAAGTAAAGCATATTCTTTAAAACCAACTTATTTGTCTATTCCCATAGCGGCTTTGTAAGCTGAGATTATATCCTGCATTTTATAAAGAGTTCCTAATTTTTCACATTCATCTTTAAATATATAATATAGACTTTTTGAGTTAACAGAAGAACATTCATAATTGTTCCCAAATGCAGCTTTATATTTTTGAATTAAATTTTTATCTGGGAACAGCTTTATTTCTTCTTACATAATTCATCACTAAAAACAGTAATAGTCATTTTTATAAGAACTGAGGAATTATAATCAAAAACAGCTTGATTTGAAAATACTGTAATTCCCTTTTCCTTTTCTATATTATGTCTAAAAATTTTATTTAACGTATTCATTAAGAGGTTTAACCCTATATAATGAACGAGGCATCTTCTCAGTTGTTACATATCCTGCAGGAGCGTTAATTATATCTGGGATTCTATTTACAATAGTAGCACAGGTTAATTCTACTGTGGCAGGTCTTGTAATTACAACCTGTGTATCTGGTTCACCATATATGATCCAGTCATTTTTATCACATTCTTCTGGTGAATAAACTTTCCCAATACATTCAGATTCAATTATAATTCCTTCCTTTGTTTCAGTTGTTACAATGGCTGACATGCCAGTTGCATGTCCAGCTGGAATTGTCATCTTTAATGTTTCTGAATGTAGATCTTTATCATAGGTATGTGGTATACACTTTTGAACTTGGCTCTTAACAGTAAGTCCAAGTTGTGAACAAAGCCATCCATTTACGCTCCACATATATGATGGTAAGAATTCTCCTTTATCAATAAGCTTTTGTCTTTCTTTTGCAGAAATATTGTCAGCTGATGCTATTTCCTTTTCAAATGATGCTAAATCAAGTCCAGCTCCATGTACCTTTGCAAGTGCAATACCATAATCCTCTACATTATAACTGGACTTACCAACAATTTTAGTTATTTTATGAGTTGCTCCAGCTAAAGTAGTAATAAGATTTCCCCAAAATACATCCTGATATCCTGCACCACAAATAGTGCATCCATTCTTTTTAGCCATTTCATCAATTTCTTTTGTAATATTATAGGATGAATTCCAAGGATAAAATGCTTCTTCACAGGTACTAATAGCATTAACACCATTTCTCGCACAAGCCATCATTGCTTCCTTAAGGTCAGACATAAGACTCATAGTTGTAATTATACATGCATCTGGTTTGATTGCTGAAAATACTTCATCTATTCTGTCAATACTCTGGATTATAACTCCCTTTGGCTGGCATCCCATTATTTCTCCGATGTCTTTACCAATTACATTTGGATTAACATCAAATGCTGCAACAATTTCTGCACCATTTTCATATACATATCTCATTGTATATACCGACATTTTGCCACATCCATACTGAGCTACCCCTACCTTTTTGTCCATAATAACATACCCCCTAAAAAATTTATTTTATTAATATCTAGCAAAATACACAGCAAAACATTATGATTAGTATAATGTTTTAATTTTCACACATATTATACCATAAATTGGATATAATATAAAACCGTACTGGATCTTCCCAATACGGTTTTAATGATAAAAAATTCAAATTAATATTGAAGTTCTTTTAATATTAACCCCTTAGCTGGTGCCTTATGTCCTGCCTTTTCTCTGTTTTTTCCCATTAATATAGTTTCTACATCCTCAGCCATGAGTTTTCCTTCACCAACTTCTATAAGTGTTCCTGCTATTATTCTTACCATGTTTAGCAAAAAGCTATTCCCATTTACTTCTATTTCTATTAATCCATTATTCTTTATTATATTTATGTAATTTATTGTTCTAAGTGTTGATTTATTGTTTTTAGCTTTTAAACTAGTAAAACTTTTAAAATCATGGGTTCCTATTAAATATTCAGCTGCTTTTTTCATTTGTTCTATATTTAATTCAATAGGTATATGATTTGTAAAATCTCTGTTAAATACATTATTGTATTTATTGTTATCAATTCTATATACATAGGTTTTCCCTTTAACATTGTATCTTGCATGGAATCTATCCTTTGCAATCTTTAGTTCCTTTACTACTATGTCTTTTGGCAAATATTCTTCTAAATACTTCTCCATTTCATCTAAAGTAAGCTTACAATCAGTAAAAAAATTAGCTACATAGTTTTCTACATGAACTCCTGAATCAGTTCTTCCACATCCTATAACATCTACTTCTTCTCCTGTCATCTTACTTAAAACATTTTCTATCTTTCCTTGTATCGTTGTAACAGTGCTCCCTTTTTGATTTTGTTTTTGCCAACCATTATATCTTGTTCCATCATACTGAATTATCATTTTTACATTTCTCATAGTTAATCCCCTTTTTCATTTTTAATAACACTATTATATCTTATTATTATATTTTAATTCAAAAGCTCTATACACATATTATGCATAGAGCCTATTCTTGGCAAAATCTAGTGTCATGGAATCTCTGCGTAAAAGCAATATATATATGTTTACAAAAATAAAAAACTCATCTAAGACAGAATTACCTGCATTTAGACACTTCTTCTATTGGGTCCTCATTTATCAAAACTCATCTGGATACATAAATGGCTGCTGCATTTCCATTGGATTCATCCTCATATGGCATGTATGACATGGCTTCTTAGCCATTGGATATGGCATCATTGGCTCCATCATTGGACATGGCATCATCATTGGGCATGGCATCATAGGTGGTGGCATGGGTTGTTGCATCATTATTGGTTGCTGTACTGGTTCCATCACTGGCTCTATACATAATTTCATTTTTGTTGGCTCCATTATAGGTTCTATTTTTAAATGCAATTTTATTGGCTCAACTACTACTGATCCCATTTTAGGTTGTATATTAAGTTCCATATTGCCTGGCTCCATCTTTGGTTGAATCTTAGGTTCTATATCAAATTCCATTTTTTGTGGCTCCATTTTAGGTTGTATATTTAATTCCATATTTTGTGGTTCTAATTTCGGTTGTATTTTTACTTCTTGTATAATTGGCGGTGCTGCTTCTGGTTGCACTTTTACTTCTTGTATAATTGGCGGTGCTGCTTCCGGTTGCACTTTTACCTCTTGTATAATTGGCGGTTGAGGCTTTGGCATTGGCTTAGGCTGCGGTATAGGTTGTGGTTGTGGTTTTGGTTTTGGCTGTGGTTTAGGTTGTGGTTTAGGTTGTGGCATAGGTTGTTTTTGTGGAATAGGCTGTATGGGGGCTTTGGTTTTTCTTTCTTCCTCTGGATCCCCCATCATATTGTCCATTCTATACATCATCATTGGGCACATTATAGGATACTGGAAAGGCATAAAATCTGGTATTTCATAATTTCTATTCATAATTATCCTCTCATAAATATTACATCAATTTATTATATGCATATTTTTCTATTATGTTCATAATTGTGATACAGCTATCCTAACTAATGTGATGAATCTTTAACCAATTTAATTTCATGGGTATTTCCATTATCAGTTTGCATAGTTCTTTCTGTTGCTCTATACTCAATTGGCTTAATATCTTTAAATTTTCCATCTAATTTTATATTAGTTTTCCATGTGCCATCAATTACTTTATACAATTTTACACCTGCTTCTTCTAATTGCTTTTTTGAATCATTATCTAATTTTGGCAGGGTCTTTGGATTTATTTTAGCTGAAGCATCGGCATACAGCTCTATTCATTATCTACTGCTTTCTGAACCCCATAATCATTATATAATACCTCCTAAAATATATTTTCCTTAAGATAGTGTGCTTTCAATTGTTGTCTAGCCCTGCTTAATCTACTTTTAATAGTTCCTCCCTTTTCATTAAGTATTTCACTAATTTCTTTTATGGTAAACCTATTTACATAGTACATGACTACAACTAACCTGTATTCATAGTTCAGTTTATTTAAAATACTTTCAAAATCTAATCTTTCATCAGATTATATTAATGTACCCATACAGTTGTTGGAATGTTACCCCAGGGATATAATAGCTATAATGTTTTCATATAAAAATGCTGAATTATAAGGAGGGGATTATATGAAGAATAAAAATCCAAGAATCATAAAATTAACTCAAACTGCATTATTTGCAGCATTATGTTTTGTATCATTTACTTTTCTTCAAATTAAAATTCCAGTTCCAGGAGGGGATGCAACTTCATTACATGTTGGAAATGCTTTTTGTGTATTAGCTGCTTTACTTCTTGGTGGATGGTATGGAGGATTGGCAGGAGCTATAGGAATGACAATAGCCGATTTATTGGATCCTGTATATGTTCTAGTAGCGCCCAAAACATTTGTATTAAAGTTATGTATTGGTCTAATAACAGGATTAGTTGCACATAATTATGCCAAAATAAATGAGAGTAATGATAAAAATTATGTATTTAAGTGGAGCCTTATTGCCTCCGTCTGCGGACTAGGCTTTAATGTTATTTTTGATCCTATTGTAGGATACTTTTACAAACAGTACATTTTAGGACAACCTCAAAAGGCTGCATTAGTCTTAGCAAAAATAAGTGCAGGTGCTACACTTATCAATGCAATAGTATCTGTAATACTAGTGGTTTTAATTTATAATGCTATAACTTAGAGTATAATTTTAGTAGGCAAAAGTAGTAATAATTACTGCTTAAAAAATTAAAAGGAGATACAAAAAGTATCTCCCACATACATAAAAAATCCATTATAATGTAAGTTGATATTACTATAC
>NZ_PVXO01000045.1 GCF_002995785.1 Clostridium liquoris
TTTAAAATTGTGTGTCTAAAAGCCTTTTTGTCATACAGTAAATTAAATTCATAATGTTTTTCTATCCAAATAAGCACTTTTATTACAACCTCTAGTAATTGTTAATTATTGTTTTTCGAATACACTACTACTCTGCTTTAAAACTATTAAATTTATTCATAGCACTTTCTGGACTCTCATTAATTATGGTACTTGTAGCTTCTACTGCAGAATTAAGTACTTTTTCTTCAATTTCTCTATCCCCCTTAGAAAACTTGCCAAGAACATGAGATACCATATCCTTTTCCGCCTTGCCAACTCCTAATTTCAGTCTTACAAATTCTTCTGTGCCAAGGTGGTATATTATACTCTTGATACCATTATGCCCACCTGAACTTCCTTTTAATCTAATTCTTATTCTTCCCACTTCTAAATCTACATCATCATGTATTATTATAATATTTTTAATATCAATTTTATAAAAATTGACTATCTCCCTTACGCTTTCACCACTTGAATTCATGTAAGTTAAAGGTTTTAGTAATATAACCTTTTCACCTTCTATACTGCCTTCTCCATACATTCCTTTAAATTTTATCCGATTTATATCAATATTATACTTATGACTTATCTTATCTACAGCATCAAATCCTATATTATGACGTGTATTTTCATATTCTTTTCCTGGATTACCTAGTCCAACTATTAGAAACATCTTATCTTTCCTCCACTAATAAAATAATACAATAATTATATATTATACTATAAAGGCTAAATAATAAAGAGACTTTAAAGTCTCTTTATTATTATTATATCCATTTCGTGTTTTAATAATTATTTATTAGTTTCTTTCATTTCCGATAGTTTTATCTTAACCTGTATTGTGGACCCATCTCTCCATATTTTACATGGTACAGAATCGCCAATTTTATGCTTATCTAATACAGCTGCTAAGTCTTCAAAACTTGTTACCTTAGCATTATCTACTTCTGTTATTATATCTGTTGGTTTTACACCAGCAATTGCTGCCCCTGAACCTGGTACAACTTCATTTACATAAAACCCTTGTATTTTTCCATCCCTAGAGCTAACAGATTGACCTAAAACTCCTAAAGCAGGTCTTTTCACTTTGCCATAATTCATAAGAGAATCTATAATCCCTTTAGCTTCATTTATGGTGATGGCAAATCCCATCCCCTCAGCATTAGCTTCAGAACCTATTTTCAAGCTATTAATTCCTATTACCTCACCATTTTCATTACATAGCGCTCCTCCACTATTGCCTGGATTTATAGCTGCATCTGTTTGTATAACGTTATATATAGATCCTTCATACTGCATCTTTCTATTCACTGCACTTACTATTCCAGCAGTAACTGACCCTGCAAATTCCTCTCCAAGCGGATTTCCTATAGCTATAGCCATGTCTCCAACCCTAACTTTAGAAGAATCCCCAAGTTTCGCTGTTGGTAGATTATTTGCATTTATTTTAATAACCGCTAAGTCGGATCTTGCATCATAACCTATAAGCTTTGCTTCGAAAACTTTCCCACTTGATAGTTTTACATAAACCTTGGAAGCTCCTTGTATAACATGGTAATTAGTTACTATATATCCATTAGGATCGAATATAATTCCAGAGCCGCTTCCTTTATTTACCGTTCCCCAGAAATCCTCTCCCTTATTATTTATTCCTACTACCGCAGGTCCTACCGCTTCTGCTACTTTATTAATAGCATTCTTAGGGGACTCCGCTGAAGATGTATTATTCTGAGATAAGTTACTGCTTTGATAATTATTTGTATTAGACTTGTTATACTTTTTTATTACATAGGCTCCTGATAGTCCTCCAGTAATAGCTGCTATAAGTATAAATGCTACAACTTTAAAGAATCCTCTTATACTTATTGGTCTTTTATTTTTTCTAAATTTTATATTGGCATCTTCAGAACCTATACTTTCCCATCTTACATCCTTTACTTCATTAGATTTGAACTCATCCATATGCCAACACCTCCTTAACTTATATAAAGATTATATACCATTAAATTTGCATAGTTGTGAACAAAATGTAATCAATTATTTACTATTCTTTATATTTTTTTTAAAGTAAAAGTGAACATAACTCCCTGCTGTTTATTTTCTACCCATATGTCCTCTCCTAATTGTGTTAGTATACTTCTTACAATGGAAAGTCCAAGTCCCGTACTTACCTTAGATGACCTTGCCTTATCAGCTTTATAAAATCTAGACCAAATATGTTTCATATCCTCTTCACTTATATTTGCTCCGCTATTGTATACTGAAACATAAACTTTACTTCCCTTTACCTTTGTTTTTACTTCTATATTTTCGCCTTCATCGCTATATTTTATAGCATTATCAATAAGATTAGTTACCACTTGTATCAATCTATCCTTGTCTCCTACTACATATAAATCATCATCTTGTAAGCAAACATCCGCCTTTAATTTCTTTTCTTTTATCTTCTGTTCAAATTTAATTACAGTTAGTCTTATGATTTCGTTTATATTTACTTCTTCAATTCTCAGCTTTAACTGCCCCGCTTCAATAGCAGATAAATCTAAAAGATCATTAACTAATCTGGTCAGTCTTTGAGTTTCATCATATGCCAAGGACAAATAATACTGTTCTTTTTCTTTTGGAATAACTCCATCTAATATTCCACTTATAAATCCTTTTATTGAAGTCAAAGGAGACCTAATTTCATGAGACACATTTGAAATAAATTGTCTTCTATTTTCTTCTATCTTTTCTAAGGATTCCGCCATTAAATTGAATGACTTGGCAAGCTCCCCTATTTCATCATTGGACTGAATATAAACCCTCTTATCTACTTCTCCCTTTGATATCTTATCTGCAACGCAATTAATTTTCCCTAAGGGTTTTATCATTATTTTCTGAGAAAAGTAATAAACTACAAAGAAAGATGAAATAATTGCTAATGCAGCGGAAATCCAAATAATATCATAAACTTTTTTTAAAGGTTCCCGTATTTCATCCAAAGAAGTGTGCATTATTATGGCACCTTTAAACATATCATTGGAGAAAATAGGTACTACAAAAGTATGTACAGGTGCTGTAAATATGTCACCATATACACCTCTTTTCTCTATATCTTTACCCTTCCTAAGTTCTTCTAGATCATCAGTTAAAACTTGTTTTCCTATTAAATCCTTATACTTATTATTAGATACTGCATAAACAATACCATACTTATCTGCTATCCAAATATTAGTTGATAAGTAGTTTCCTATACCAGATAATATTTCTGCAACCCTCTCATTAGATATATCTCCATCTAAATATTTTACAGCTGCTGCCCTTATAAACTCTGATTCATTTAGCAGTTGCTCTTTCCTTTGGTCAAAATAATATCCTTCAAACCAATAAGAGAGTACTGCAGCTGTTATAACAAAGCTTACTGTTATAATTGCTGTAAAGGTTGCTATGGTTTTTGAGAATAAACCTTTTTTCATTATTTATTTCACCTCAAATTTGTAGCCAACACCCCAAACTGTTTCTATTTGCCAATTAACCCCTCTTTCTAACTTTTCTCTTAATCTTTTTATATGAACATCTACCGTTCTTGAATCCCCCGGATAATCATATCCCCAGACTTCGCATAATAGCTGTTCCCTAGTAAATACTCTATTTTTATTACTTGCTAAATAATAAAGAAGTTCAAATTCCTTTGGGGGCATTTTTATCTCTTGATCATTGTAAATTACAGTATAAGAATTTATATCTATAACTAAGTCTTCAAATTTTAGAATTTCTTTATTATCATTATCTGTATTGTATCTTCTTAAAACCGCTTTTACTCTTGCAAGTAATTCTTTTGGTTCGAAAGGCTTTACTATATAGTCATCAGCACCTAGCTCCAATCCTAGTACCTTGTCAAAAGTTTCTCCTTTTGCTGTTAGCATTATAACCGGAGTTCCATGATCTTTTCTTATCCATTTAAGCACATCTATACCATCTATATGAGGTAGCATTATATCTAAAAGCACTAAGTCTGGCTTATAATCTGAAAAGACCTCCTGAGCCTCTTTCCCATCATTGCTGACCCTAGTAGCATAACCAGCGCTCTCCAAATACATTTTTATTACTTCGCATATATTCTCATCATCATCCACTATTAATATTTTGCCTATTTTACCTTCCATTTTTATATTCCTCCTTCTTGTTATACAAATTAGATTTTAACAGCATTCATATCTAATTTATCATATATTATCATTACTTTAATAGTATATTCTTAAAATGTTACAAATTATTTACTATTTTATGCAATTCCATATCTTTCTTAATAAAAAAAGCATGAAAGATTTTAATTCCTTCATGCCCATGTATTATTAATCAAATAGTTTACTTACGGATATTTCCTCATATATTCTTCTTATGGCTTCTGCAAACACAGGAGCTACGGATAATATTTTAAATTTATCACTATTTTTGTTTTCTGGTAAATCAATTGTATTTAGCATAATAAGTTTTTTTATTACTGATTCATTAATTCTTTCTATAGCTGGTCCAGATAAAACCGCATGTGTACAACAAGCATATACGTCTTTAGCTCCCATTTTCACTAATGCATTAGCACCATTTGTTATGGTTCCTGCTGTGTCTATCATATCATCAATTAGTATACAAGTTTTATCTTTTATATCCCCTATAACGTGCATGATTTCTGAAACATTTGGCTTTGGTCTTCTCTTATCAATAATAGCTATTGGTGCATGAATTCTATCTGCAAACTTTCTAGCTCTTGTAACACTTCCAAGGTCTGGTGATACTACTACTACATCATCCCTCTGATCAAAACCGTTTTGAGCAAAATATTTGCCTAATATAGGTACTCCTAGTAAATGATCTACTGGGATGTCAAAATATCCTTGAATTTGGGCAGCATGTAAATCCATAGTCAAAATTCTGTCAGCACCTGCTGCTGTTAAAAGATCTGCAACTAATTTAGCAGTAATTGGATCTCTTGCTTTTGCCTTTCTATCCTGTCTCGCATATCCATAGTAAGGAATTACTGCAGTTATTCTTCCTGCTGATGCTCTCTTAAATGCATCTATCATTATAAGCAATTCCATTAAATTGTCATTAACGGGTTCATTGGTTGATTGGATTATAAATGCATCTATTCCTCTTACAGTTTCATTGATATCTACACATATTTCTCCATCACTAAACCTACCTACTTTTGAATCTCCTAATGGCACCTCTAATATGTCTGCTATGTCTTGAGCCAGCTTTTGATTTGCATTACCACTAAAAATTTTGATACTTTTTCCATGGCTTATCATTAAAATGAACCTCCTTGGTACTATTTTTTTAACTCTCTTTTTGTTACCCATTCTTCTTTATTTATTTGCCTTGCCCTTGCTATTGCTAAAGAATTCCCAGGAACCTCTTCTGTAATAGTAGATCCCGCTGCTATATATGAATTATCATTAACCTTTACAGGAGAAATTAAGTTTGTGTTACAACCTATAAAAACATTATTACCAACAATAGTTTTATGTTTTACCTTTCCGTCATAATTAACCACTACAGTTCCACAACCAAAATTGCATTTTTCTCCTACTTCTGCATCTCCTATATAAGTTAAATGTGATACTTTTGTATTATTTCCAATAACAGATTTCTTAACTTCTACAAAGTCTCCTATTCTTACTGACTCCCCTATTATGCTTTCAGGTCTTATATAAGCAAATGGACCTACTGTAGTATTTTCACCTATACGACTTTCCAATATAACCGAACTTTGTATTGTAACCCCTTTTTCAATAACACTATCCTCTATCCTTGAGTTAGGATACAAAATACAGTTTTCCCCAATAACTGTTTTTCCTTCTATTATGTTGCCAGGATATATTATTGTATCTCTTCCTATTTCTACTTCTGAATTAA
This sequence comes from Clostridium liquoris, assembly GCF_002995785.1. Lineage (GTDB taxonomy): Bacteria > Bacillota > Clostridia > Clostridiales > Clostridiaceae > Clostridium_AO > Clostridium_AO liquoris. The sequence continues at coordinate 5,923 of NZ_PVXO01000045.1, forward strand.
TATATGTGTTTTCTGGATCTAATAGTGTAACACCATTTTCCATATGGTAGTTGTTTATTCTTCTTCTCATAACTTTTCCCACATCAGCTAATTGAAGTCTAGAATTAACTCCCATAGTTTCTTCAAATTCCACTGGAATAGCTCCAATTTTTTGCCCATTACTTTTTAATATTTCAATTACATCTGTTAAATAATATTCTCCCTGAGCATTACCATTAGATAATTTATCAATGCTATTTAAAAGAGCTTCTATATCAAAGCAATACATACCAGCATTGATTTCATTAATTCTTAATTCTTCTTCTGTGCAATCTTTATGTTCTATTATTTTATTTACTTCTCCGTTATTTTTTCTTATTACTCTTCCGTATCCATATGGATTTTGCACTATTGAAGTGAGCATTGTACCTTTATAACCATTGCTTTCATGGAAAGATATTAATTTTTTTACTGTGTCTGCAGTTATCAAAGGTGCATCTCCAGTAAATACTGCAACTGTTCCTTTTTTCCCAAGTAAAAATTCTTTTGCACATTTAACTGCATGCCCTGTCCCTAACTGTTTTTCTTGAAATGAATATGATACTTTTCTAGAATGTGTGCTTTCTTTTACTTTTTCTGCCCCTCTACCAACGATTACATTTATATCCTCAATACCAGCTTCACGCAAAGTATCAATGACATGATTAACCATTTCCTTGCCACATACCTTATGGAGAACCTTTGGTGTAGCAGACTTCATTCTTTTTCCTTCACCGGCTGCTAATAATACAGCACAATTATACATTTTACCACCTCTTTATGGGCATATATTTACATAATTCTGCTTTTGATTTTCAAATCATCCTATAATATTATATTTTATATGTATAATATTTGCAACCTAATCCTTCATTTTCAGAAAATTTTTCAAATATAAAAAGGAGTATTGCTACTCCTTTTTATTGCTCTGGATTTTGTTCTACTACTTCATCTTTTACTTTTTCATACTCATCCAAAATAGCTTTTTGTATTTTTTCTCTTGTCTGAGTATTTATTGGATGAGCTATGTCTTTAAACTCTCCATCGGGAGTTTTTCTACTTGGCATAGCTATAAATAGGCCATTCTGTCCTTCTATCACCTTTATGTCATGAACAACAAATTCATTATCAAAGGTTACTGAAACAATGGCTTTCATCTTTCCCTCAGCAGCAATCTTTCTAACCCTTACATCTGTTATTTCCATATTAATCCACCTCCAAGATGCTTATGTACTATAATATTCTCTACGTTTTCTATTTTTCCTTCTTTATTTCAAAAAAAATATTAAATTTTTTGAAAATTTTATACTTTGTTCTTTTTAGATGGATGTAGAACAGCATTATTTTTTTCATCCAAACCATTAAACTCTATAATAGATACATAATCATTCACTAATTTATGCTTTATATCTATATTGTCTATTAATACTCCTGTGCCTACTAGTTGGCTGTCAAATTCTTTTAAAAGGTCTATTATGCCAAAAGCTGTACCTCCTGCCTTCATAAAGTCATCAATAAATATACAATTACTTCCAGGCTTAATAGCTCTTTTAGGAAGAGACATATTCTGTATTCTATTGGTAGAACCCGACACATAATTTATACTAACAGTTGGTCCCTCAGTAACTTTATTTTCTCTTCTAACAACTACTAATTGCACTCCAAGCATTCTAGCAACTTCATAGGCCAATGGAATGCCTTTAGTTTCAACTGTTACCACATAATCAACATCTAACTTATTAAAAGCCGAAGCCAGTATAGTGCCTGCCTTATGTATTATTTCTGGATTGAACATTAAATCTGTTACGTAGAGAAAGTTCCCTGGTATTATTCTTTCTCTATCTTTTAAAATAATACATAATTCTTCCGCAAATTTTATACTTTCTTCCTTTGATATGCCACATACATATTTCACCCCACCTGCTGCCCCTGAAATTGTTTCTATTTTGCCTATAGAGAGCTTAATTAGAATATCCTTTATTGCAATTAAATCTTCGCTTACAGTAGATTTTGCAGCATTAAACATCTCAGTAAACATATTTAAGTTAATTATTTTATTTGGGCTTTCAACTAAGATTTTGGTTATAGCAGATATTCTTTGGTTTCTAGTAAATTTCTCCATTCAAATCACCTATCTATTAAATTTACGAATTATTTTATCACTAAATAATCTTATTATTCATATTCTATTCTAAAACATAATTATAATCAATACTTAGTAAAAAATATAATATAAATAATATAAAAGTGTTTTTTTGCTTATTTTTTGTATATAATTATTAAATGGAGCTAATTTATAAGGAGTTGATTATATTGTCATTTGATTTTATAAAAAATAAAAATAAAAAAATACATTTTATTGGCATAGGCGGAATAAGTATGAGCGGCCTAGCTGAAATTTTATTAGAAAAAGGTTATAAAGTATCTGGCTCTGATATGAATGAATCTTCAATGACTAATAAACTTTCAGCAATGGGCGCCGAGATTTACATTGGTCACAAAGGTGAAAACATAAATGATGTGGGCTTAATAGTTTATACTGCTGCTATACCAAAGGATAATCCTGAACTTATTAGAGCTTTAGAATTAAATATTCCAATTATGAATAGAGCAGATTTTCTTGGACAATTAATGAAAGGTCATAAATATAATGTAGCAATTTCAGGCACCCATGGTAAAACTACTACTACCTCCATGGTTTCTCATATAACTATAAAGGCAAATCTTGACCCCACTATTTTAGTAGGCGGAGAACTTGATATTATACATGGTAATGTGAGAACTGGGAAAAGTGAATATTTTATAACAGAGGCTTGTGAATATAAGGCTTCCTTTCTTAGATTCTTCCCTTATATAGGTGTTATACTAAATATAGATGCAGATCATTTAGACTATTATAAGGATATTGAGGATATACAAAATACCTTTATAAAATTTGCACAAATTATCCCTAAGGATGGATATTTAATTGCCTACTGTGAAGATGAAAGAATGGCTAAGGTTTTATCACAAGCTAATTGTAATATAGTAACCTATGGTTTAAATCATGGTGATATAAGAGCTGAAAACATAACTTTTGACGAAAAAGGCTGTCCTTCTTTTGATGTACTAAAAAACAACAAAAAAGTATTTTCTGTAAAGCTTAATGTCCCCGGCAAACACAACATATTAAATGCATTAGCTAGCATTAGTATTGCTTTAGTACTTAACATAAAAGAAGAATTTATTATAGAAGGACTCGAAAGCTTTTATGGAACTCATAGAAGATTTGAGATTAAAGGCGTAAAAAATGGGATTACAGTTGTAGATGATTACGCTCATCATCCTACTGAAATAAAAGCAACTCTTAATGCTGCACAAAATTATCCGCATAACAGAATATTTTGTGTATTTCAGCCACACACATATACAAGGACTTATGCTTTGTTTAATGAATTCACAAAGTGCTTTGATGATGCAGATAAATTAATACTTGCTGATATATATGCTGCAAGAGAAAAGGATACAGGATTAATAAGCTCCGATGTTCTAGGTGATAAGCTAAGGGAAAAGAACATAGATTGCATAAATCTTCATAGCTTTGAGGCCATAGTTAACCATCTTAAAGGCGAACTAAAGCCCGGAGACTTACTGTTAACGCTTGGTGCTGGAGATGTATATAAAGTAGGAGAAATGTTTATTAATGAATAATATATATATTAATTTTTTATAATTATTGGTGTAAAACACCTTCAATATGGTAACACTAAATATAAGCTTTATTGGAGGTGTTTTTGTGAGAAATTTTTTAATTTCAGCAATAGTAAACATCATATTAATTTTTGCATCCTATTTTGTATTTAAGAATGTTATAAGTGGCACTACAAGGCATAGGTTATACGAAAGTTTTTTTGGCTCTTTAGCAAAATTTATAATATATCTTTTTATTATTACAGTTCTTATAACTGGTTTGACAGCATTTATATTATATAGAACTAGATATATAGCCTATGTAAATGTAGTTGCTCCAGCCATAGTATCCATATTAGTGGGTTTTATAATGTCTACTGTTCCTACAAGAGGCGCCGGCGATAAAAACAAAGGCAGAAATAAGGGGTAACCATTTAACCATGCGTTAACCCCATTTTTCTTTTATTAAATTAAAATTCCTATTGATTTTTCCTAGTAAATAAATTATAATTATATTTGTCTACCGGGGTGTGGCGCAGATGGGAGCGCGCGTGGTTTGGGACCATGAGGTCGCAGGTTCAATCCCTGTCACCCCGACCAAGAGTTACTATATAGTAACTCTTTTTTTATAATTAATTTTAAACTAATATTATCCTTTCTATTGAATTTATTTATAACATTTTGTATAATAATGGTAGCGGGGTATAGCGCAGATGGAAGCGCGCGTGGTTCGGGACCATGAGGTCGCAGGTTCAATCCCTGTTACCCCGACCAAAATACTTGAATAGTTTTTATAATTTTATTGCACAATAAGGTGAATGAGTTATACATTTACCTTATTTATTTTTATGATATAATAGCAATAATTATTAACTATAGACTAAAAGAGGAGTTGACATATCATGAGAGATATTTATAGGGACATATTTAAAGATCTTGTAAAAGCTTATTATGAAGGTAACTTTTCTGCAAAAGTGGAAGATTTATTTTCTCATGAGAAATTTGACAAAAATAAGCTTGCCTATGTTGTTTCTTGCCTTTGCGGAGTAGAAGTTGACTTCAATGAAAATTTTATAAAAAATTTAGAAGAGGCTATAAAAAATTATAATCCTGCACACAAAGTTGTTAGCAAATTCAGTAGTTGTTCAGGCAGTTGTTTAAAAGAGTCAGGAGAAACTCTTTGCCAAAAATCCTGTCCAATTAACGCTATTCTTAGAATACCAGAGGATAATCATGTCTATATTAATGATGAATTATGCTTAGATTGTGGTATGTGCATTGAAAGTTGTCCAAATGGTGGAATTCTAGATAAAGTTGAATTTTTACCTCTTTTAGATCTGTTAAAAAGTAAATCCACTGTTATTGCTGCTGTGGCGCCTGCAATAGTTGGTCAATTCGGAGAAAATGTAACCATAAATCAATTAAGAACTGCTTTTAAAAAATTAGGTTTTGCAGATATGGTGGAAGTAGCATTTTTCGCTGATATGCTAACTCTAAAAGAAGCCGTTGAATACGATAACTTTGTAAAAAATGAACGGGATTTTATGATAACCTCCTGTTGTTGTCCTATGTGGGTTGGTATGCTGAAAAGAGTATATGATGATCTTGTAAAATATGTATCTCCATCAGTATCACCAATGATAGCTTCTGGAAGAGTATTAAAAACCCTTAATCCTAATTGTAAAGTTGTGTTTATAGGCCCTTGCATAGCAAAAAAAGGTGAATCCAAGGAAAAAGATCTATTAGGTGACATAGATTTCGTTCTTACTTTTACAGAAGTTAAAGATATATTTGATTCTTTAGGTATTATTCCAGGAAAATTAGAAGAGGATTTATCTTCAGAATATGCTTCTAAAGGTGGAAGACTATATGGTAGAACAGGCGGAGTTTCTATAGCAGTAGGCGATGCTATAGAAAGACTATTTCCAAGCAAATACAAACTATTAAAAACTGCTCAGGCTCATGGAGTTAGAGAGTGTAAAGATATATTAGAAAAAATAAAAAGTAGAGAAGTCTCTGCTAATTTTATAGAAGGAATGGGTTGCATAGGTGGTTGTGTTGGGGGGCCTAAGGCTATTTTAAAAAAAGAGCTAGGTAAAGAAGCTATAGATAGCTTTGCGGATAAATCTGAAATAAAAGTTTCTGTAGATAGTAATTGCATGAAAGAAGTATTATCACAACTTCAAATAAATTCTATTGAGGATTTTAAGGATAAAAATAAAATTGAAATATTTGAGAGAGAATTTTAAAAAAGTGCAGCGCACTTTTTTAGTTGGCAGTTGACAGAGGACAATTGACAGTTAAGGAGGCTTTTCTTACGTTTACACTACAGAAAAGCTTTGAATAAATTCTTCTAATATTAACCATGCAGTCTATCGATTATTTTTCTTATATCTAAATTATGCAATTTACTATAATCAAAAAAGTTAATTTCTAAGTCCCTTCGGGCCACGCAAAGCGTGCTATTTAGTGAACTTATTAAATTAAAAATTTTTCGTAATGACAATGGAGAAAAATTATCCTTAACTGTCCACTGTCAATTGTCAATTGTCAACTGAAAAAATTGGTCACAATTTTTTAGAGAAAGGATTGTATAGATATATGTTTAAAGATATAAAAGCAGCTATATTCGATATGGATGGGACTCTTATAGACTCCATGTGGGTTTGGAAAACTGTAGATATTGAATATTTAATGAAAAGGAATATTACTCCTCCAGATGATCTTAGGGAAAATATAGAGCATTTAAGTTTTAGTGAAACCGCTAAATATTTTAAAGAAAGATTTAACCTAAATGAAAGCATAGAAGCAATTATTGCAGAATGGAATGATATAGCTTTAAAGGAGTATACTAACAATGTAAAATTAAAACCTGGTGCAAAGGAATTTTTAACTTTACTTAAATCTAATGAAATAAAAATTGGACTAGCTACTAGTAATTGTGACATGCTATTAGAAGTAGCTTTAAAAAATAATAATATATATGATTATTTTGATTGCATTACTACTACTAATGAAGTTAATAGAGGTAAAAACTTCCCTGATGTTTATTTATTATGCGCTGAAAAATTAGAAGTAGCCCCGACGAAATGTATTGTTTTCGAAGACATACTTCCAGCAGTAATTGGTGCAAAAGCTGCAGGTATGAAAGTTATTGGTGTTCACGATTTATATTCCGAAAATCAAAAGGAAGATATTATGCGCCTAGCAGATTTATATATTTTTCAATACAATGAATTAACTAAAGCAGTTTAATATTAAATTTTAACAACTTTATATGAATTATGAATAAATATAGTAGTAATATAATTTCTTGGAGGCGGTTCCCTTGATGCTGTTTTTATTTATAGTTCTTCTGTGCGTTACTATTTATATTCTCTATTACTATAACAGCAAGTTGTCATTACAAAAGAGGCAATTTATAATCGTAAAAAAACAATACGATGATCTGAAAAACAAGGCTAATAAAAAAAATAACTTATCAGATACCATAATAATAAAATATATAACTCCTCAATATACTTCAGCTGTAATTAAATTTAAGTGTAATTTATATCTCTATCCCTTAGCCGACGCTGTAGTACTCATAAGTTTAGAAAAAGATTCCTTTGTTCAAGTGCAGGATTGTGCTAAAGTAAACAATACGCTTTGGTTTGAAGTTTCCATACCTTCTTCAAATAGAATAAATTCAAAGGGCTGGATTGAAGGTGTTAATATTCAATGGGTTATTGATGAAAATGAATCCAATATAAAAGTGCAAAGCTCTTTTTTAGATGACAATTGATAGTTATGGATGCTTTTCTTCAGTTATCACTACAAAAGCTTAAATTATAAATAAATAAGAATAAATAAGGAAACCTTACCCATAGGACGAGATTTCCTTATTTATTCTTTATTTTCCACTATTCACTATTACCTATTAACTATTCACTTAAATTATCAAATAATCTTATTCTTCCTTCCTTATATTCAGGAACTCTGCCTATTATATCCCTTTTACAGCAGTATTTCAAATCCTCCTGAAGCTTTAGTTCTTCGATTCTTTTAAAGTGACTTGCAGACTTTATAAATTCTAAATTAGGGCTTTTATTATATAAATAGTGAGCAGTTTTAGCTATGTCAGTAAGTTCAAACTGTTTTTCCTTTAATATACAATCTATAATATATCCGCTGCATATAAAATCATCTATTGAAAATTGTCCATAAGTTCCTGCATTTATTATTACTATATCATTATTTAGCTTTATTAATTTCTCCGCTACAGCCTTAGCATTAATTAGTGCACCTATAAGTATGTTCCTAGCTCCTTCACTACCCTTTATGGCTCGTGTTCCGTTACTTGTAGTTATTACTAATGTTTTGTTTGCTACTACCTGAGAGGTATATTCTAGTGGTGAATTAGAGCAGTCAAAGCCTTCTATTTTCAAGGCTTTTCTTTCTCCACCTAATATATACTTTTCCCTATCTTTATCAGCTATAGATAGTGCTTCTTCTATGGTTACAACAGGTATAACTTCATCACATCCATTATTCATAGCAGTTACTATTACAGATGTAGCCCTAAGCATATCGATTACTACTACAGATTTATCTATTACCTTTTCCTTCTTTATATCATCTGCTGATATTATTAAATCTATTTTCATAATTATTACCCCCATTTTAAGATGAATTATTCAAAAATAAATATACTAATAAGCAAAAATTTATAACAAATCTATGCTTCAATAAATATATTAGCACTTTAAGAATTCTTGTACAAATAAAAATTAATCCAAGGTTAAAATTATACATCCTTGGATTCGTGAACCCACCACCACTTTAGAAGTGGTGGCTTCTTGGGTAATACCTTCTAATGAAGATAAATTTACCAAGCTAACAAGGCAGAACCAGCCTCTTTTATATTCAGTGCTGCATTATAATCCCTATCTATAGTACAGCCACACTTTTCACATTTATATATTCTATCTGATAGCTGTAACTTTTCTTTCATAGTTCCACAATTACTGCGCATTTTGGAAGATGGAAACCACTTATCTATTTTGATAAGTTGCTTTCCTCTATCTTCTAACTTATACTTTAGGAAGTTTCTGAATGTTCCAAAACCATTGTCGGCTAATGATTTACCTAGCTTTAAGCATTGTCCTACTGCCCTCAAGTTTATATCTTCTACTATTATTGCATCATATGCCTTTGCTAGATTATATGCTTTTTTATGAAGCCAATCTTTCCTTTGTTCTGATATTTTGTTTTGTATTTTTGATATTTTCTTTTTTTGTTTAATCCAGTTATTAGATTTTAATACTTTTCTACTTAATTTTTGCTGTTCTTTTTTTAATTTTTCTTCAGTCTTTTTGTAATATTTAGGGTAGTTGGCTTTTCTACCCTGGCTATCTACATAAAAATCATGCTGAGAATAATCTAATCCTAGAATTATTTTTGAAGGAGTTTGTTTTTCCTCAATATAATATTCTACTGTGAAGCTTATATAATATTGATTCCTGCAATTCTTTGATAGCGTAGCACTTTTTATAATGCTGTTTTCAGGTAATTGTCTATGATTAACAAATCTAATAGGCTCCTTTAATTTAGGTATCTTAACATACTTTTCGTCTACTATTAATATAGTGCCATTTTGATTGTTTGTTGTGAAAGAATTTTGATTCTTTCTTTTACTTTTGAAATTTGGAATACCCTTTAAGTCCTTAAATGTTAATTCTTTGCCTAAAGTTTCAACTTGCTTCAATGCTTTTTTTGAGTGTGTTTTACCATCAAATGCACTATTGTATTTTTTTACGGCATCTCTAAAATCAAGCTGTACATTTGCAAAAGCTAATGAATCTATTTCTTTCATATACTCATAATCTTTTTTTATTATTGCTGGTGTTGGCAAGTGTATAGCCTTGTAATCAATTTTTCCGTTAATAAAATTTTTCTCATCAAGTTGTTTATACAGCATATCAACGTATAAGTTATACATTTTTCTACTACAACCAAAAGCTTTCTCTAGGTATACCATTTGTTCTTTATTAGGTTTTAGCCTAAATCTATACCCCTTATTTTTCTTAATCACAGATTTTCACCTCATTTAGTACTTTTCCCCTATATTTAATAATCAATACTAAATGATTAATCGAACCTAAAATAATAAGAGGGCTATCCATCTCCCACCTAAGAGGATAGAAGAATTCCGCCTATTATGTTAAAATGTTTCCCTATATATTATTCTAGTAGGAACTATTTATCTCTTATTTATCTCTTTCCATACAAGAAACCCTATTATAAATACAGTAGCTTCCTTAAAATTTCTAATATCAAAGCCCGTTTCTCTGCATATTTTATCTAATCTATATATTAAAGTATTCCTATGAATGAATAATTTCCTTGCTGTATCACTTATATTAAGATCACACTTAATAAACTCTTCTATTGTAGTTATTATTTCACCATCAAAATTATCAAACTTATGACCGATTTTTTCCATGAGCTCATCCTTTACTTGTGGATTTATATTATACACTATCTTTTCCAATACCATTTTATCATACTGCAAAATAGTATCCTTTAGTGAAAATTTCTCACTTAGGAATAAACTTTCTTTTGCCTCACTATAACACTTCCTTAAATCAGAAACATTATTTATCTTCCCACTAATACTTACTATACATTTACAATATAAATCTGTCTCAATAGAATTTTTTATACTTTCTGCGTGATCTCTTGGTTCATCAAAGCAGCCTACTATTAATATATTATCTGCAAAAGTTGTGCATAATACTTCTTCATTTAAATATAATTCCTTAATTATATTTAATGCCTCTGAGCTATTATCCTCTACCTTCACTAAAAAAATATTGCTATCATTGTATAAAAAGGGTAACAGTTCTTTTATTTTATCCTCTATTACTTCTTTTCCATCTAACAAATCCCATAAAATTTCTTCTTCAGCAGATTTTAATTCTTCAAATTTATTTTCTATAGAGAACTTTAAGAGGAGTGTACAATTTTTGTATTCAAAGGGTATATACATATTAGCCAATTCATTTCCTAAATTAACCTGTAAACATAAGCTCTCTTTGTCCATTGATAGGCTATCATATATGCACTCCCCATTTTCCCATACCAATTTAAAGTTAATTTTAGATTTCTTGTTTAATTCCTTTAAATATTTTAAAAAATTGTACAACAGCAATTCCCCCTATAATATTGTAATCTCACTTTCCTTATCAAATAGATGTATCTTATTCCAATCCATTGCTATTCTTAATCTATCTCCTGCTTTTGCTTTAGACGTTCCATTAACTCTTGCAATTAAATTAATGTTGTTCTTTGAAAGATAAATATAAGTTTCTGCCCCCATAAGTTCTGTTACTTCTACATTTGCCTCTAAGGAAGCTTCCTTATATTGATCTATAAATTCATCTTTATCATAAATATTTTCAGGCCTTATACCCATTACTATGTCTTTTCCTAAATATCCTTTTTCCTTGGCTATCTTTGCCTTATCCCCCGGTAGTAATATGGAGTCCTCTCCAAATACAATATAGGTCTTTTCATTTTTTTCTTCTAATTTTGAATCTATAAAATTCATCTGAGGACTTCCTATGAATCCTGCTACAAACATGTTAGCTGGATAGGCATATATTTGCTGAGGCGTGTCCACTTGTTGAATTAATCCATCTTTCATAACTACTATTCTTGATCCCATAGTCATAGCTTCAGTTTGATCATGGGTTACATATATAAATGTAGTTTGCAATTTTTTGTGCAGTTTTGATATTTCTGTTCTCATTTGTACTCTAAGTTTTGCATCTAAATTTGACAAAGGTTCATCCATTAAAAATACCTTTGGTTCCCTTACTATAGCTCTTCCTAATGCTACCCTTTGTCTTTGTCCACCTGATAAAGCCTTAGGCTTTCTATCTAGTAAATGTTCTATGTCTAATATTCTTGCTGCTTCTTTAACCTTTTCATCTATTTCGTTCTTTGGTATTTTTCTTAATTTTAATCCAAATGCCATGTTATCATATACAGTCATATGAGGATATAGTGCATAGTTCTGAAAAACCATTGCTATATCTCTATCCTTTGGTGCTATATTATTTACAATATTCCCATCAATATACAATTCCCCCTGACTAATCTCTTCCAAACCAGCTATCATCCTAAGGGTGGTAGATTTACCACATCCTGAAGGTCCTACGAATACAATAAACTCCTTGTCCTCTATATCTAGGTTAAAATCCTTTACTGCAGTTACATTTCCAGGATATACTTTATAAATATGTTTTAATGATAAGCTTGACATTTAACTTTCCCCCTAAATCAATTTTATAATACCATTCTACCATTTTAAGAATTCTATTTCTATTTGCAAAAGTTCCAAAAGCAAGAAAACTAATTTGTACAAAAATACAATCCCTGGTATATATCCCTATCATCAAGCATTTTATCTATAGAATTTAGTATTTCCCACTTCTTCAGACTCCATTGCGGTCCTATTAGAAGATTTCTTGGTGCATCCCCCGTAAGTCTATGGATAACTATATCATCCCTAAGTATCCCTATGGCTTTACATATTATTTCCACATATTCTTCTTGGCTTAAAAACTCAAGCTGACCCTGCTCATATAATTTAACTAAGGGGGTCCCTTTTATAAGGTGTAATAAATGAAATTTTACTCCTTGTATATCCTTTGAAGCCAAATATTTCACAGTACTTAGCATATCCTCTTGTTTTTCTCCTGGTAATCCAAATATGCTATGCACTACTACATCTATGTTTCTGTCTCTTAAATTCTTTAACGCTTTTTCAAAAACCTCTAAATCATAGCCTCTGTTTATTATTTTAGCTGTCCTATCATTAACGGTTTGTAATCCTAATTCTACCCATAAATATGTTTTATTATTTATCTCTTCTAAAAGATCTAGTACATCTTCTCCTAAGCAGTCTGGTCTTGTAGCAATTGCTAAAGCCACTACTCCTTGTTGATTTAATGCTTCCTCATATTTTTCCCTTAATATATCTATTGGTGCATAAGTATTGGTGTAAGCCTGAAAATAGGCTATATACTTACCCTCTTTCCATTTCCTTTGCATAATGGTTTTTATGTGTTCAAACTGTTGGTTTATAGAATAACTTCTGTCTCCGGCAAAATCTCCAGAACCTCTTTCACTGCAGAATATACATCCTCCTGTACTTATTTTTCCATCCCTATTAGGACATGAAAACCCTGCATCTAAGGATATTTTATAAACCTTTGACCCAAACTTTTTTCTTAAAAAATAGTTTAAATTATAATATCTTTTATCTCCCCATTTTTTTGTCATATATAAAAACTCCATTCTTTTTTACAAAAATAATAAACACCCATAAACATTATAGTCTACGGGTATTCCTCTTTCAACATGTGAAATCATCTACATCTTCTTTACCCTAAATTCCTTTAAGTCCATTCTCCATCTTCCTATATATTCTCCTACACTTTTATCAGCTCCAGCTCTAGGAACTACTTCAAAATTTAAAGCTTCTTTATCGAAGGAAGAAAATATTATATCTACTTTATCTATAGGATAATTTTTTTCAAATTCATAGGGAATCATTTCTCCCCCTTCTGAATGATAAAGCCCAATAGATTTGCCATATCCATCTTTACTATATTGAATCAATAAAAATTTTTCATCCCCAGAAAAAACCATATAATCTATTTTAGAATTTTTTAATAGATCCAATGCAGTAAACTCTTTTCCTACAGGTTTTTCTTTTACCAATCCAGTAGCTCCTTTCTCTCCACCAGTTGACCCTCCTTGTTGTGATTGATCATCTTTCTGTCCTCCCTGCACCGCCATGCTCTCATCAATTTTTATAATTCCTGCAAATGAATCCTTTTCATAGGTACTTATTGCTATACTATAGCCACTATATGAAAAAATCATAGGTCCATAATTCTTTTTTGACACTTCTATTTTATCTGTTTTTGCCTTATCATCCTTTGAAAAAGCATAATTAGGTATACCGCCTGGATCAATAAGTAAATTTGTATCTACATTGTTCTTACTTCTTATTCTTAATCTTCCGTTTTTAAGGAATGCTTCCTTATCAATGCTGGTATTAACATCACTTATTTTATAATCTGTATCCTCCTTTATAACCTTTAAAATATATTCTTCTAAAGAAGCATAGGGTTCTGACATATTCATTCTAGCTACCTTTATTCTAAATAGGCCCGACTTGCCAATCTCATTTATCTCTATTATATTATATCCCCTTATTTTTAAAGGCTGTTTATTTATTTTAGGTATATTTTTTGATATTTCTTTTGAATAAAATCTTGATACATTTTGGTAATCTTCTTTCATTAAATAATTCATATAACTATTAACTATATTCTCTGCTGCTTTTATGTCAAAGCTTTTTTCTATTTCTTTTCCTGCACTTTGTTTTTTATTATCTGTTTTGCATGCTGCAAAATTTATGGCTAACAATAATGATATAATATACAAAAAATATTTCTTTCCTCTCACCTTTCATTCCTCCATTCTACATTTAAATATAGTTTCCCACAAAAATAAATTTTTAATTTGTAAAATCATTATTTACAAAATTCTTTATATACTTATAAGAGATAGATTTTTATAAAGAATGAAAGGAGAATAGTTTTGTTTAAAAAAATAGGATTAATTTTTCAAATTTCAGCAGTTTTTATTGGTACAATAGTAGGTGCTGGACTAGCTTCTGGGCAAGAAATTACTCAATTCTTTTCTACATATGGCTATAAAAGTTTTTGTGGAATAATAATTTGCTGCATTATCTATATATTAACAGGATATATAATTACTCATTTAAGTATAAAATATAAACTAAACTCTTATAATGAACTTATTACTCTTGTAAGTCCAGGTTTCCTTGGGAAGGTTACAGATCTAACAACCGGAATGTTTCTAATAAGTAGTTCTGCAATAATTTTAGCTGGAAGCGGTGCTTTAATTCATCAATATTTTAAACTTAATAAATGGGTAGGAATATTGTTAATGGGTATTATGGCACTTATGGTTCTTTTTAGAGATACAAAGGGTCTTATAGAAATAAATTCTTTTATAGTTCCTTCACTAACCATAGTAATTGTTACTTTATTTATTTTCTATATATTCTTTTATGACAATATGAGCTTTTCATATATAAAAACCATACCTTACCATAAAAATAATTGGATCTTTTCTAGCTTTTTATATTGCAGTTTCAATGTTCTTTGCTCTACGGGAGTTATAGTCCCTTTAGCTAAAGAAATACCTAATAAAAAATACATTTTTAGTGGGCTAATATTAGGTTCTATTGGATTAACTGTATTATCCTTAATAATAAATCTACTGCTAATTCTAAACATTCCCTATATTTTTGAATATGAAATTCCCTTGCTATATGTGGCAAATAGGTTTGGAAAAGCAATCCAGATTATGCTGTTAACTATAATTTGGTTCGAAATGTTTTCTACAGAAGTTTCCGATATATTCAGCGTTAGTAAAACTTTAGAGCAAACTTTTAAAATACCTTATAGGGCTGGCTGTATATTGATTTTTCTCATAGCTCTTCCTATATCTCAAGTAGGTTTTGTAAAATTAATTACCTTTTTATATCCTGCTTTTGGAATGATAAGCTTTATATTTATACTACAATGCTTAATATTTTACCTCAAAGATAGGTAGTTTATATTAAATTCATTGAGAAAGACCATTTATAGTTGTATAATTACTTTTTGGAGTTACACAATTATAATTATCCTTTAAACGAATGAGGTGTTATTTTGTTAAGTATGTTGTCCAAATGTGAGTTATGTCCTAAATCTTGCGGAGTAGATAGATTAAAGGATGAGTTAGGTTTTTGCAAGGGAGGCAGAAATGTAAAGGTGGCTAAAGCATGCCTTTATTATTGGGAAGAACCTTGTATTTCTGGCACTAATGGTTCAGGTACTGTATTTTTTTCAAACTGTAATTTGAACTGCGTCTTTTGCCAAAATCACCAAATTAGTCAAGAGAATATTGGTAAAGAAATTTCTATAGAAAGGTTAGCTGAAATATTTTTAGAGCAGCAAACACAAGGCGCTCACAATATAAACTTAGTTACTCCTTCACACTATGTGCCGCAAATCATAGAAGCTTTAAAAATAGCTAAGAGTAAAGGATTAAATCTGCCAATAGTATATAATACAAATAGTTATGAAAATGTTAGCACTATTAAATCGCTAAAGGGCTATGTAGATATATATCTGCCAGATCTGAAATATTATAACAATAGCTACGCTGAAAAATATTCTGGTGCAAAAGGTTATTTTGAATTTGCCTCAAAATCTATAAAAGAAATGGTATCTCAAGTAGGTCCTGCGGAATTTGATAATAATGGTATAATGAAAAAAGGTGTAATAATACGGCATATGATGCTTCCTGGATTATTATTTGATTCAAAAAAAATAGTTGACTATATTTATAATACCTTTGGTAATTCTGTATATATAAGTATTATGAATCAATATACGCCTTTAAACAAAGTAGATAATTTCCCTGAAATAAATAGACCGGTTAATCCTAAACACTATGAGGCTTTTATTGATTATTGTTTATCCATTGGTATTAAAAATGGTTTCATACAAGAAGAAGGAACAGTAAAAGAAAGCTTTATACCAGAATTTAATTTGAAAGGGATCTAAATAAAAGGACTCCATCTTCGGAGCCCTTTTATTATATGATAATTAGATTTTATATTTACCCAATTCATCTTTAAATGATTCAGTTATTTTCTTAAAATCATATATATTGGTTACTAATTTCTTTATTTCATTAGTATAATTTGAAACATTGGCACTTACTTCTTCTGATGAAGCTGAATTCTCTTCTGCACTTGCTGCCAAAGATTCTATATTTTCAAATATGCTTCCTATAGAATCAGTTTCCTTATTTAAATCATTTATAGTAGTAATCATTGATTCAGAAACAGATTGTACTGAAGTAGTAGCCTCATAGCTTATGTCTCTAACATTTTCAAGTTTTTTGGTTTCATTCTCCAGTGCGTCATATTGCCCATCAATTTTATCTGATAATGTTTTTGTTTCTTCTGCAAAGGTTACTAAATTAACATTGATCTCCTGTACAGCACTTTTCGTTTGTTCTGCAAGCTTTCTTACCTCTTCTGCTACTACAGCAAACCCCTTGCCCTGTTCTCCAGCTCGAGCTGCTTCTATAGAAGCATTTAATGCTAAAAGATTTGTTTGTTCTGAAATCTGTGAAACTATAGAAACTATATCGGTTATATCATTAGCTTTATTTTGAAGGCTTAAGCTATTATCCCTTACTTCTTGGAATTTTTCAAGAGAGTTTACTATATTTTTACTAGTATCCTTCACATATTCATAGCTATTATTTATTTTATTTAATGCTTCTTCTAGTTCTGTCTTATTATTATTTTCGCTATTAGCTATATTCTTTAGATTTTCTATATTCTCATTTAAAATAGTAACTGCATGTTCTGTATTCTCTGCTTGACTAACTGCACAATTGCTACCTGCTCCACTACACCTGATATTTCTTCTGATGTATGATTCATTGAATTTGATATTCCATTTATATTGTCTACAAAAGTATTCATTTCATCGGTTACACCTTTAAATCCAACAAAATCTTTTTTAATAACATTTTTATGACCTTTTATTAATCTGAATAACTCCTCGAAGAAATCTCCTGTTGCAATATCACCATCCTCTAGATATTTATTTTCTGTAATCCTCTCTAATTCGGTTTTTATATATTCTTTTGGTCTCATAAGTAATGAGGTTGGTATATATACAATTATGGATGTTACTAATGATGATACAAGGGATTTAATAATGCTGTTTGGCCCTATAATTACAATATTACAAATAAATGATATTAAAAAAGTAAGTATGGCTACTTTCCCACTTATATCCTTTATAAATCCTAAAGACATTAATTTATTAAATTTAAATACTTTTTTGAAATATATATCATTCTCAAATTTCAATTTTAGTTTAAGAGAATTCTCTGTTCTTTCTATTTCCTGTACATCTATATTTTCCTTAAAATATTCCTTGCTGCCATCAGTTAATCCTAAAAAATAATCAAACATTGCCCTATCGGATTTATAGAAAAAAATAGCCTCATTATTTGATATTGGCTCAATTGTTACTAAAGGCGGCTTAGCCCCTGGAAACTTTTTAGTCATAACCACATGTACATCAAACAAAGATCTAAAAAAAGAATATAGATTTTCATGATCGAAAAATGCCGGAAAATCTTTATGAAAGGCAATTATATTATCTTTTCCTATTTTTCTCCAAAGGTCTCCTATACCTATATTTTTTTCTTTTGCTATATATCCTATTACTTCCTTAACCTTTTTGTCATCCACATTTTCCGCGGGAGTAAATATTCTATTGCTATCCCATCCTATAAATTGCATAGCCTTATCTACTGTGTTGTCATCATAAAGTTTCCTACAGGTTCTTATCCATGTAGCAACCACGGTTCCTTTCATATTTTTTTCCTCCTTAATTATACATCTTTTGTTAAAGGTCCTTGCTTCAAACCTTTTTGTTTTATATGAATAAATTTATATTCCTTTATTTTAAAACTTGCTAATATATTTAAATTATACCTCAATAACTATGTTTTTACAAAACATAAATGTTATAAGGTTTGTGTCAAGTTAAAGTGGGCAATTTATTTTTTGAATTTTTCCCATTATAAATTCAGTTGAAAATTTTATCCAATAGGGCTTCGCCCGCGGCCCGAAAGGGCGTACTTATCCCCTTAATTTTTT
>NZ_PVXO01000046.1 GCF_002995785.1 Clostridium liquoris
ATGTATTGATTGTAATTCCTCTTTCTTTTTCTTCTGGTGCCTTATCTATCTGGTCATATTTAAATGCTTGTGCAAATCCTTTATTTGCTAATACTGTTGTTATTGCTGCTGTTAATGTTGTCTTACCATGGTCTACGTGTCCTATTGTTCCTATATTTACGTGTGGTTTACTTCTTTCATATTTTTCCTTTGCCATTTTTTATTTCCTCCTTTATTTATAAATACATATTAGTATATTATTTATTTCCTATAATCTGTTCTTGAATGCTCTTTGGAACTTCTTCATAATGATTAAATTCCATTGAATATACTCCTCTACCTTGAGTTTTTGATCTTAATATAGTTGCATAACCAGACATTTCTGAAAGTGGAACGAAGGATCTTATAACCTGAGCTCCTGATTGAGCTTCCATCCCTTCAATTCTTCCTCTTCTTGAGTTGATGTCACCTATAACATCTCCCATGTATTCTTCTGGTACAGTTACTTCAACTTTCATCATTGGCTCAAGTAATACTGGATCTGCTTTAGACATTGCATTCTTAAATGCCATAGAGCCAGCAATCTTGAAGGCCATTTCTGATGAGTCAACGTCATGATATGATCCATCGAATAATTTAACCTTGAAGTTTATAACCGGATATCCGGCAACTACACCGCTATCAGAAGCTTCTCTTATACCATTATCAATTGGTCCAATATATTCTTTTGGTATAGCTCCTCCAACAATAGCATTTTCAAATTCGTATTCGCCTTCTGATGGTATCATTTCAATCCAACAGTCACCGTATTGTCCATGTCCACCAGACTGTCTAACAAATTTACCTTCAGCTTTAACAGCTTTTCTAATTGTTTCTTTATAAGCAACCTGCGGAGCACCTACATTACATTCAACTTTAAATTCTCTTGTAAGTCTATCAACTATTATTTCAAGGTGAAGCTCTCCCATACCAGCTATAATAGTCTGACCTGTTTCCTGATTTGTGTAGGTTTTAAATGTTGGATCTTCTTCAGCTAATTTTGATAATGCAATACCCATTTTTTCCTGACCAGCTTTTGTCTTAGGTTCTATGGCAACAGAAATAACTGGTTCTGGAAATTCCATTTTTTCAAGTATTACTGGATTCTTTTCATCACAAAGTGTATCCCCTGTAGTTGTTTCCTTTAATCCAACCACTGCACCTAAATCTCCTGCACGTAATTCATCAACCTCTTGTCTGTGATTAGCATGCATTTTAACTAGTCTTCCTATTCTTTCTCTCTTACCTTTTGATGAGTTATACACATATGTACCATTTTCCATTACTCCTGAGTAAACTCTTACATAAGCCAGTTTACCTATAAATGGGTCAGTAGCTATTTTAAATGCTAATGTTGCCATTGGTTCATCGTCAGATGTGTGCCTCTCCACTTCTTCCTCAGTTTCAGGATTTGTACCTTTTACTGGTGGAATGTCTAATGGTGATGGCATATATTTAACTATAGCATCTATCATTGGCTGAACGCCTTTGTTTTTATATGAAGAACCACAAAGAACAGGGACTATCTTGTTAGCTATAACACCTTTTCTTAATGCTGCTTCTAGTTCCTCTACTGTTATTTCTTCACCTTCAAGATATTTCATCATTAAGTCTTCATCTAATTCAACTATAGCTTCTATCATTGCAGATCTATATTCTTCTGCTAAATCTTTCATATCCTCAGGGATATTAGTTTCATCCATAGTTTTTCCTAAATCATCTTCATATATGACTGCGTCATTTTTCATTAAATCTATAATCCCTTTAAATGTATCTTCTTTTCCTATTGGAAGCTGTATTGGCACTGCATTAGCATGAAGTCTTTCTCTCATCATATTAACAACTCTGAAAAAGTCTGCTCCCATGATATCCATCTTATTTACATAAGCTATTCTTGGGACATTATATTTGTCTGCCTGTCTCCATACTGTTTCAGTCTGAGGTTCAACTCCACCCTTTGCTGTTAATACTGTAACCGCACCATCAAGTACTCTTAAAGATCTTTCAACTTCTACTGTGAAGTCTACGTGTCCTGGTGTGTCTATGATGTTTATTACATGACCTTCCCACATACAAGTTGTTGCTGCAGAAGTTATTGTTATACCTCTTTCCTGTTCCTGAACCATCCAGTCCATTGTAGCAGCGCCTTCGTGGACCTCTCCTATTTTATGGGTTTTACCTGTGTAGAATAGAATACGCTCAGTTGTTGTAGTTTTACCTGCATCTATATGTGCCATTATTCCTATATTACGATACTTCTCTAATGGAAATTCTCTTGCCACTTTTGTTTCCTCCTCTCAAACTATAAATATGTCTAATTTGGTAAAGTAATTTTAAATTTGTAAAAACTGTTTTGGCAAAATGCCAAAACAGTTTTAATATTAATATCTGTAATGAGCAAAAGCTTTGTTTGCTTCAGCCATCTTATGAGTGTCTTCTCTTTTCTTAACAGCTGCACCTGTGTTATTAGCTGCATCCATAAGTTCTCCCGCAAGTCTTTCCCTCATGTATTTTTCTCCTCTTTTGCCTGCTGCATCAAGGATCCATCTAATACCTAATGTCTGTCTTCTTTCTGGTCTTACTTCAATTGGAACTTGGTATGTAGCACCACCAATTCTTCTTGCTTTTACCTCAAGTAAAGGCATTACATTGTTCATTGCTGCTTCAAATATTTCCATTGAATCTTTACCAGTTTTAGCTGCCATAATTTCAAACGCATCGTAGCAAATCTGTTGAGCTACACCTTTTTTACCGTCTATCATTATGCTGTTTATTAACTTAGTTACAACTTTACTATTGTATATTGGATCTGGTAATACATCTCTTTTTGCTATATGTCCTTTTCTTGGCACTTTTCTTCCCTCCTTAACATAATTGATTTAAGTTCATCGGTACTCGGCTAAGTTTCTTAACCGCAAAGTGCTTTGTACTCCTGCAAGTTATTTATAAAAATAATATATATATATAAATGCCGAAGCCACAGCACCATTTCAATCAATCAAAACTTATTTTTGTTTTGGTCTCTTTGCACCGTATTTTGATCTAGCCTGCATTCTGTTGGTCACTCCAGCTGAATCTAGTGCACCTCTTATAATGTGGTATCTAACACCAGGAAGATCTTTTACTCTTCCTCCTCTTATAAGAACAACACTATGCTCTTGTAAGTTGTGTCCTACACCTGGAATGTATGCAGTTACTTCATAACCATTTGTAAGTCTAACTCTGGCAATTTTTCTTAGCGCTGAGTTTGGCTTTTTTGGTGTAGTAGTTTTAACTACAGTACATACTCCTCTTCTCTGAGGGCATTGTTTTAATGCTGGTGCTGCTGACTGTGCTTTAACTGTCTTTCTACCTTTTCTTACTAATTGGCTTATAGTTGGCATGTTTACACCTCCTCAATAAATTTTATATCTATAATTTAATATTAATTATAAGCTTAATCATTCAATATTGCAGCAGTGGCTGCTCCAACATCTATTCCACAAAGTTTTCCTAATTCTTTCATATTTTCTACATAAACTATATGAAGGGAGTTTTCTTCAGCAGCATTCTTTATTTGGTCAAATATCTTTCTATCAGCATCCTTAGCTATATATACAGTTTTTACATTGTCATTTCTTATAGCTTTCAAAGATTGCTTAAAACCGACAATCTTTTTTCCACTAAGTCTGTCGATCATCTCAGTTCCCCCCTACAACTTCATGTTATGGAGATAAAGCTAAAGAGCTTTATCTCCCTTCTAAAACACACATAAGCATTTTATCACCTTAAAACTGTCCTGTCAACAAATTTAAACTTCTATTCCCTTTGTTAATTCTTTATTGTCTTCTTCTGTGTTTTTCATATCTTCATTTTTTTCCGTATTAAGCTTTATCGATCTATATCTTGTCATTCCTGTGCCTGCTGGTATCAGCTTACCAATTATTACATTTTCCTTTAATCCTAGAAGTGGATCAACTTTACCTTTAATAGCTGCATCTGTTAATACTCGAGTTGTTTCCTGGAAAGATGCTGCTGATAAGAAAGAATCTGTAGCTAAGGCTGCCTTTGTAATACCAAGTAAAGCAATTCTTCCTTTAGCAGGTTCTCCACCAATGGCTTCTGCTTTTTCATTTTCTTCTTCAAAATCAAACATATCAATCATAGTACCTGGCAATAACTCTGTATCGCCTGATTCCTCTATTTTGACTTTTCTTGTCATTTGCCTTATTACTACTTCAAGATGCTTATCATTTATATCAACACCTTGCAGTCTATAAACTTTTTGTACTTCTGATAAGAGATAATTTTTAACGCCCTTTACACCTTTGATTCTTAAGATATCATGAGGATTTACTGATCCCTCTGTGATTTCATCACCGGCACTAATTACATCTCCATTTGATACTTTGAGTCTTGAGCCGAATGGAATATCATAACTTACTTCTTCTCCAGATTCACCTGTAACTGCTGCTGATCTCTTTTTCTTGGTATCTTCTATTCTTACAGTACCTGATATTTCAGAAACTATAGCCAATCCTTTTGGCTTTCTTGCTTCAAACAATTCCTCAACTCTTGGAAGACCTTGAGTTATATCTGATCCTGCAACACCACCGGTATGGAATGTTCTCATTGTAAGCTGTGTACCAGGTTCTCCTATACTTTGTGCTGCTACAATTCCTACTGACTCACCTATATTAATTTTTTCTGCCGTAGCCATGTTCATTCCATAACATTTTGCACATACTCCATGCCTTGATTTACATGTAAATACTGATCTAATTTTAGCTTTCTTTACACCTACAGCTTCAATATGTTCTGCTGTCTTAAGATCTATATATTTGTCTTTAGCAATTATAATTTCTCCAGTATCTGGATCCATTATGTCTTCAGCAGAGTATCTACCATGAAGTCTTTCAGATAAAGGCTCAATTACTTCTTTTCCTTCCTTTATTTCCGAAACTTCATAACCTTCTTTTGTTCCGCAGTCTTCTTCCCTTACTATAACATCCTGGCTTACATCAACTAATCTTCTTGTTAGGTAACCAGAGTCTGCAGTTTTTAAAGCTGTATCGGCATTACCTTTTCTAGCACCATGTGTAGAAATAAAGTATTCTAATACGTCTAGACCTTCTCTAAAAGAAGCTCTTATTGGCAATTCAATAATCTTACCGGATGGATTTGCCATAAGTCCTCTCATACCTGCAAGCTGTTTAATCTGGCTCTTAGAACCTCTGGCTCCTGAATCCGCCATCATAAATATTGGATTAAATTTATCTAGATTGTTCATTAATGCATCTGCTACTTCATCTGTGGTTTTAGTCCATTTTTCTATAACCCTTTCATATCTTTCATCATTTGATATGAATCCTCTTCTGTACATCTTTTCAATCTTATTAACTGCTTCATCAGCTTCAGCTAATAATTTTTTCTTAGCTTCTGGCACAACCATATCAGAAGTAGATACTGTTATAGCACTAATAGTAGAATAGTGATATCCCTTAGCTTTTATCTTATCCAACATTATAGATGTTTGGGTAGGACCATGTTTCATATAACATTTATTGATTATTTTCCCTAAGGCTGACTTATTTACCAAGAAGTCTACTTCAAGTTTGAATTCATTTTCTGGTTTACTTCTATCTACAAATCCTAAATCCTGAGGAATTGATTCGTTAAATATTATTTTACCAGGGGTAGTTTCTATTATTCCAGAAATCATTTCCCCATTTTTTTCTTTTATTATTTTTACCTTTATTTTTGCATGTATATCAATGTTGCCTGTTTCATAGGCCATAATAACTTCTTCAGCATTTGAAAAAGCTTTTCCTTCTCCCTTAACTCCATCTTTGTCAATAGTTAAGTAATAAGATCCAAGTACCATATCCTGAGTTGGTACAACTACTGGCTTGCCATCTGAAGGCTTTAATATATTATGGGCTGCTAACATTAAGAATCTAGCCTCAGCCTGAGCCTCAACGGATAATGGTACATGCACTGCCATCTGGTCTCCATCGAAGTCAGCATTATATGCTGTACATGCTAGAGGATGTAATTTTATAGCTCTACCTTCTACTAGCACTGGCTGAAATGCTTGAATCCCTAATCTATGTAGAGTAGGGGCACGGTTTAATAATACTGGATGATCAGATATAACTTCTTCTAATACATCCCATACTTGAGGTTGAACTCTTTCAACCATTCTCTTAGCACTTTTAATATTATGAGCTAAACCACCTTCTACTAATTTCTTCATAACAAAAGGCTTAAACAGCTCAAGTGCCATTTCTTTAGGCAGACCACATTGATACATTTTTAATTCAGGTCCAACAACTATAACGGAACGTCCTGAGTAATCAACACGTTTTCCAAGTAAGTTTTGTCTAAATCTTCCCTGCTTACCTTTCAACATATCAGATAATGATTTTAAAGGTCTGTTACCTGGTCCTGTAACTGGTCTTCCTCTTCTACCATTATCTATTAACGCATCTACTGCTTCTTGTAACATTCTTTTTTCATTTCTAACTATTATATCTGGTGCACCTAAATCAAGTAATTTCTTTAATCTGTTATTTCTATTAATAACTCTTCTATATAAATCATTTAAATCTGATGTGGCAAATCTACCACCATCAAGCTGAACCATAGGTCTCAAATCCGGTGGGATAACAGGAATAACATCAATAATCATCCAATCTGGCTTATTCCCAGATTTTCTAAAAGACTCCACCACCTCAAGTCTTCTTATAATTCTAACTTTCTTCTGTCCTGTACTGGTCTTTAAAGCTTCTTTAAGCTCTTTTGATAGGCGTTCCAAATCTATTTCCTTCAATAGTTTTTTTATAGATTCAGCACCCATCCCTGCATCAAAGCTATCTTCACCATATTTATCTATAGCTTCTCTATATTCTTTTTCGTTTAACAACTGTTTCTTTAACAACTGAGTCTCTTTAGGATCAAGCACTATATAAGAAGCGAAATATAACACCTTTTCTAATGATCTTGGAGACATATCTAATATAAGTCCCATACGTGATGGAATTCCTTTGAAGTACCAAATATGGGATACAGGAGCTGCTAGTTCAATATGCCCCATTCTCTCACGCCTTACCTTTGATTTTGTTACTTCAACTCCGCATCTATCACAAACAATACCCTTATATCTCACTCTTTTATATTTTCCACAGTGACATTCCCAGTCCTTTGTAGGTCCAAATATTCTTTCACAGAATAGACCATCTCTTTCTGGTTTTAATGTCCTGTAGTTAATTGTCTCAGGTTTCTTTACCTCACCTCTTGACCATTCTCTAATTTGTTCTGGTGAAGCTAATCCTATTTGTAAAGCATCAAAATTATTTAATTCAAACAAGGGTTCATCCTCCCTTCAAATTAGTGTTCGTCGTTGAAATCATCAAGCTCAAGCTCATTTTTGAACTCATCTAATGGTAAATCATCATAATCTAACTCCTCATCAGCTGTCTCATTTTTATCTTCTTCTTCAACATAATCATCTGATGGAGTTGGTGGAACATAATCTTCAGTTCCTTCAATATTTACATCTAATTCTTCTAATTCATCTTCCACAGATTCCTTAAGTTTTATTTCCTGATTATCATCGTTTAGCACTTTTACATCAAGGCAAAGAGCTTGTAATTCCTTGATTAATACCTTAAATGATTCTGGAACCCCTGGTTCTGGTATATTTTCTCCCTTAACGATAGACTCATAAGTCTTAACTCTGCCTACTACATCATCTGACTTAACTGTAAGTATTTCCTGTAAAGTATGAGCTGCACCATAAGCTTCTAAAGCCCAAACTTCCATTTCTCCAAATCTCTGACCACCAAATTGTGCTTTACCACCTAGTGGCTGTTGAGTAACCAATGAGTAAGGTCCTGTAGATCTTGCATGGATCTTGTCATCAACTAAGTGTGCAAGTTTTAATATATACATATACCCTACAGTTACTCTACTATCAAATGGCTGACCTGTTCTGCCATCATATAATACAGTTTTACCATCTTGATTATATCCCGCATCATTTAAACATTCTACTATATCTGGCTCAGTGGCTCCATCAAATACTGGAGTTGCAATATGCCATCCTAATTTGGATGCTGCTAACCCTAAATGTACTTCAAGAACCTGACCTATATTCATACGAGATGGAACGCCTAGAGGATTTAAACATATCTGAAGAGGTCTTCCATCTGGTAAAAACGGCATATCTTCTTCTGGTAATACTCTTGAGATAACACCTTTATTACCATGTCTTCCTGCCATCTTATCTCCAACAGATATTTTTCTCTTCTGAGCTATATAACATCTAACTAATTTATTAACCCCTGGTGGCAATTCATCTCCATTTTCCCTAGTAAATATCTTAACATCTACTATTATTCCTGCTTCGCCATGAGGCACTCTAAGTGATGTATCTCTAACTTCTCTGGCTTTTTCACCAAAGATAGCTCTTAATAATCTTTCCTCTGCAGTAAGCTCAGTTTCACCCTTTGGAGTAACCTTTCCAACTAGTATATCTCCTGATCTTACTTCTGCACCTATTCTAATTATTCCTCTTTCATCTATATCCTTTAGAGCATCTTCTCCTACATTTGGTATATCTCTTGTTATTTCTTCTGGTCCTAACTTTGTATCCCTAGCTTCTGCTTCATATTCTTCTATATGAATAGATGTGAATACATCTTCTCTAACAAGTTCTTCAGATATGAGCATAGCATCCTCGTAGTTATATCCTTCCCATGTTATAAAGCCTATTCTTATATTCTTACCTAATGCTATTTCTCCTAAGTCTGTTGAAGGACCATCTGATAACACTGTTCCCTTTTCAACTTTCTCACCCTTACTAACAATAGGTCTTTGATTAATACATGTACCCTGATTAGATCTCTTAAACTTAAGAAGTCTATAAGTATCTATACCACCATCTGAATCTCTTTTAACTCTAACTTCATTTGCGCTGACATATACAACAGTTCCAGCGTTTCTTGCCTTAGGAAGAACCCCTGAGTCAACTGCTGCCTTATATTCTATACCAGTACCTACAATTGGTGCCTGAGGTTTTAAAAGAGGTACTGCCTGACGCTGCATGTTTGACCCCATAAGAGCACGGCTGGCGTCATCATTTTCAAGGAATGGTATCATTGCTGTTGCAACAGAAACTATCTGCCTTGGTGATACATCCATGAAATCAACTTCATCCTTAGATACTAAAATAACATCTTCCTTATCTCTTACAGTAATCTTCTCATCTATAAAATGCCCTTCATCATCAAGAGGTTCATTAGCTTGTGCAATTAAGTATTGATCCTCTACATCAGCAGTCATATATATAATATCCTTTGTAACTATGCCCTCTTTTTTATTAATCTTTCTATAAGGAGCTTCTATAAATCCATATTCATTAACTCTTGCATAAGTAGCCAATGAGTTAATAAGACCTATGTTTGGTCCTTCAGGCGTTTCTATTGGGCACATTCTTCCATAATGAGAATGGTGAACGTCTCTTACTTCAAAACCAGCTCTCTCTCTTGAAAGTCCTCCTGGTCCCAAAGCTGACAATCTTCTTTTATGCGTTAACTCAGATAGCGGATTAGTTTGATCCATAAACTGAGAAAGCTGTGAACTTCCGAAAAACTCTTTAATTGAGGCTGCTACTGGTCTTATATTTATTAAAGCTTGTGGAGTTATTGAATCCTGATCTTGAATAGTCATTCTTTCTTTTACTACTCTTTCCATTCTAGAAAGACCTATTCTAAATTGATTTTGTAATAACTCTCCTACGGATCTTAACCTTCTATTACCTAGATGATCAATATCATCTGTATACCCTATAGCATATGGTAATCCTAATTCATAGCTTACAGTAGCAAATATATCATCTCTTATTATATGTTTAGGTATCAAATCATGAATATTTTTCTTAATTTGTTCCTTTATACTTGCCTCATCACTATAATTATCCAATATTGCCTTTAAGGTTGGATAATGAACAAGCTCCTTTACATTTAAATCATCTATATTAAATTCAACAAATTTATGTATATCAACAAAGTTATTTCCGATAACTCTAACTATTTTATCATCCACTTGAATGTCAACTACATTAATTCCACTGTTCCGTATTTCTATAGCCATATCTCTATCTATTTTTTCGCCCTTTTGTACAAGTATTTCTCCAGTCTGTGGATTTACTATATCATGAACTGCTATTTGATTTGCTATTCTCAAATTTAGGGCTAATTTCTTATTAAATTTGTATCTTCCAACTCTCGATAGATCATACCTTTTAGCATCGAAAAATAAAGATTCGATGAGAGCAATAGCGCTATCCACAGTTGGTGGCTCACCTGGTCTTAATCTCTTATATATTTCAAGTAAAGCTTCTTCTTTTGTCTTTGTATTATCTTTTTCTATTGTAGCCTTTAGCCTTTCATCTTCTCCAAAAAAATCTACAACCTCTGCATCTGTTCCATATCCTAATGCCCTTACAAGAATGGAAATTGGAAGTTTTCTTGTCTTGTCTATTCTTACATATATAACGCCATTAGAATCTGTTTCATATTCTAGCCAAGCTCCTCTATTAGGTATAACAGTAGAAGAAAAAAGCTGTTTCCCTGTTTTGTCAAGAGCCACATCATAGTAAACTCCTGGTGATCTGACAAGCTGACTTACAATTACTCTTTCAGCACCATTGATAATAAAAGTTCCCTGTTCCGTCATAAGAGGGAAATCTCCCATGAACACTTCCTGTTCTTTTATTTCTCCTGTTTCTTTGTTAATAAGTCTAACACTTACCTTTAAAGGTGCTGCATAAGTAGCATCTCTTTCCTTACATTCCTCTACAGAATATTTTATATTATCCATATCTAGTTTGTAACCCACAAATTCTAAATTAAGGTTTCCTGTATAATCTTGTATAGGATTAATATCATCGAAAACTTCTTGCAGACCTTCCTTTAGGAACCATTGATAGGAATCTAACTGAACTTCAATTAAGTTAGGCATATCGCCAACTTCTTTGAGCCTAGAAAAGCTCATTCTAGTTCTTTTACCAACTTGGACAGGATGTACCATTAACTTTCACCCCTTGCATAAACTAAAAATAACCACAAACACCCTTTAAGTGTTTCTGGATTAAATACCTAAATTAAATACATTGTATCATTGTATCATTCTAGTATAACCATTTTTATGTAATAAATTCATTATATTCTAAATAGAATTATATCATTATGTCATTTCTATATAATCAATGCAATTTATTATGTTATCATAATATAATTGTATTGTCAATATCTATTATTTTAAAAGTTTGTGTCAAGTTAAAGTGGGCAATTTATTTTTTGAATTTTTCCCATTATAAATTCAGTTGAAAATTTTATCCAATAGGGCTTCGCCCGCGGCCCGAAAGGGCGTACTTATCCCCTTAATTT